>JAABUB010000034.1 GCA_011389575.1 Desulfotignum sp.
GTGGCTGCGGACAGCACTGAATAACCTTCTCGCTCCAGCATCATGCGGGCCATCCTGAGAATTGCGGGTTCATCTTCCACAAGCAGGATGGTTTCTGTTCCCCCGGCAGCTGCTTTTTTATCAGGCACTGCCTTGTCAGTGTCTTCATCGGCAACTATCCGGGGCAGATATATTTTGAAGGTGGAACCCTGACCTGGTTCGCTGTAAACATTGATGAAGGTGTGGCTGCAGACAGCACTGTATAGTCTTTTTTTGGGATAATTACTGGGCGCGGGTTTTGTCTTGTGAATTGTTCCCTGATGTGGCTGGCGTGATGGGGTACTGTTGTAAAAATTGTCCAAGGAAACTTCCGGTGTTGGGCGGTGGTGAGAACCTGCGCGGCTTGCCCCACAAAAGGCTGACGTTTCAACGCAATGTCCAGCAGAATATTCGTATCCAGCAACAGTTTCAAGTGTATTTCTCTTGAAGATACTGATATTTCAACGCATCAGGGTCAACGTCTCCCAGAAAACCAGTCCATTTTTTCAAAAATTCTTCAATGCTTTGCGACGATTCTTGGCGCTGTTCCTCTGGTGTTTTCAGCACCACAAACACCTCAACAGATCGGTTGGCAAAACGAGCGCACTCTGGAATGCGGAATGTGCCGCCCTGTAATACAGTGGTGTCAAATTTATACGCTTCCATGCTCACGCTCCATCCGTCCTGATAACATCCTCTCCTTTTTCAGCGAACCTATCGCTTTAATCACAATACAATATGTGTATAATATCAACGAAACTTTGGCAAGAATTTTATGACGTTAAACCCAGTCTATTTTTTGCAACAGTAGTAATGATCGGCTATATATGCCTTGTTTCCTTTAGCTTTATCCGGGGCAGATAAATTTTAAAGCTGGAACCCTGGCCAGGTTCGCTGTAAACATTGATGAAGCCGTTGTTTTGCTTGACAATGCCATAGACAGTGGCAAGCCCTAAGCCGGTACCTTTGCCCAACCCCTTGGTAGTGAAAAACGGCTCGAACAGATTATCCAGAGTATCCTTGTCCATGCCGCAGCCATTGTCACTGACCGCCAGCAGGGCAAAATCACCTGGGATAAAGCCAGTGTGTTCACTGCAATATTCCTCATCAAATGATTTTTTTCCGGTGACATAAAATTGTTTGACGGATAAATGCTGCAGGTCTGTATCAGTGGGATTCATGGCAATAGTGTCAGGGTCTTCTGGATTTACCGGCGGGTTACTCAAATTGCTCATAGGCGGGCTTAACGGCCTTATTTATTCTTGTGTCTAATTATCATACCCAATTATTGTGAAAAATCATGCATTAGCTACCCAACATCATCCTTGAGCTTCATCATCATAAAGGCCCATACCCGGATAATACTTTTTAGCACATTCAGGGCAGATGCCATGGCTGAATTCAGTATCAGAATGTTCATGAATATATGATTCGATTTTACTCCAATCCCCCTTGTCATCACGGATATTTTTGCAATGGGAGCAAATGGGTAATAACCTGCTCAGTGTTTTGACCTCGCCGAGTGCTTTTTGAAGATCCGAAATCAGCTTGTCCCGCTGTTCTTCGGTCCGCTTGCGCTCGGCAACCTCCACTCTGAGCCGCTGCAAGGCATCTGCCAGTTCCTTTGCTTGCGTTGCGGCCTCAATCCGCAGTCTGGATTGCTGCATCTGGTGTGCATAATTGCGAAGTTGTGTAATCTGTTTTTCTACCAGAGCTTTTTGGATCTCCCGCCCCTGTTCTTCGGTCAGTTTGCCGGTTCCTTTACCATTGGTAAGACTGCCATCAAGGGACTTCCGGTATGCTGCTTCCATTGAGCAAATTTTGGCAGCGGCACCCCATCTGCTATAACAGACATAGGCCTGCTGCCAGTAAACATGCGAAAGTCGCTCATTTCCGCATTCCAGCCAGAATCTGTGTGCCCGTTCATTCGCCATGCCTTCCCACTGTAAAAAGTTGTCTGCCTGAGCTGCTTCTATCGCCTTGTCATAAAACTGCATGGCTTCAACTGGCCTGGCATCGATTCGGGCCAGTTCCGCAGCAGCCAGCAGGTATTTATGTTCAAAATTTTCAGGGCAGTTGTCTGCCCAGATGCGAAGCCTGCCGATCATCCGGTCAAGTTCAGTGCGCCATTTTTTTTGCCTTTTTTCATCCGACTTTGAATAGAGTGAGGTAAGAATGAGCAGACGCGCAAAAACATGCTCAGGCCAGGGTAAAAGTCCCTGGGTCCCCACTGTGTAAATCAGCGGTTCTGCTTCATCGGACAGCACCAGTGCGCCGTTATGATCGCCTGACAACAGAAAAGAAAATGTTTTTAAAACCTTATAAATGCAGGTGACCTGGATATTATGATGATCCGCGACCCGCTGGAGATACTCCTTTTCAGGTTGGTCATCGAGCCTGTTTGACAAAGCACTTTCATCTGATAATCGGCCGAAAATGTTGAGGCCTCCCTCCAACATATCAATGGCCCATTGATTGTGTCGTGTCCGGCTGAATTCAAGGGAATGTTCCGTCTCCTGAATCAGATCCGCCAGTGGAATGCCCTGGTAGAACCGGCAATACATGTTGTGTCCGAAAGCATAAGCCGCGTATTGCAGATTGCCCGACTGCAATCCTATTTCATTGGCATCCGTATAATCCTGTGCGCCATACCTGAGATGCCTGAACCAATGCCGAATCGAGCTGCCGATCATCAGATAAAATACGCTTTGATAAGACGGGGATCGGAACGTGCCGGTCATGAGACGCGTCGCCAGTTCACTGAACGCCTTTGCCGTCGCGTAATCATTATCCATCCATCCCAGAAGTCCGCCAAATGCCGTGTGGCTATAACCCACCTGAGGGATATTCCCGTAATGAATGGTCAGGCTTACCACTTTTGGTACAATCACGCCCCATAACCTCTGGTGTGACCGGTAGCATGGCGGCCCCATCGTAATCAGGATTTTAGAGGCCGTGAGCATTTCAGGACTGCTCATAACGGGCAGTTCGACCAGCGAGGGGACCGAACGGCTTTCCAACGCCTTGCGCACCTGTGCAATCTCATGATTACAAGCCTCTTCGTAGCCATCCTCAGGCAGGTTGATCCCCAGTATAGCCAGCGCCAGTCGTCCCGTCGCGATAGCCTCCGGGTATCTGGACAGCAAGGTGTATTGAACGATAAGATGATTGAGGACATCCGCCTTTTCGAGGGCTGTTCTGGAATGAGCTGCAGCCTGCTGGTTGTACTTTTCGGCCGCGTTGCGGTCTCCTTCAAGGAATTCGCATTCTGCCCGCCCTATGAAAAGACTCATGGCTAATTCGTGGTGGTCGCGCCACAAAAGTTCCACAAACCCAGGGGTTTCCAGAAAACGATCTGCTGCCCGGTAATACTGAAGTGCTGAGCGGTATGCCAAAGCGGCGTAAGCTTTACGTGCTGCACGCACGTTTAACGCAACCACTTTTACCTGTTCTGTATCATCCTGTATCAGGACAGACCCGGCATTCAAATCGTTCACAACCTCGAACAATCTTTCGGCAAGCTGTTCCGGATGAAGGCTGGCGAGCAGCATTCTTCCGATTTTCAGCAGAATACCGGGCAGTTCTGCCGGTTCAATTAATGAATAAGCCGCCTGTTGTATCCGGTCATGCAGGAACCTGAATGCCCTGGGACCGTGAAGCACTTCCGAAGGAGAATGTTCTCCGTCACTTTCCACCGGCAGCCTATGACTTTTGGCAGGTCATGCAGGGGATGAAAAACCGTTTTCAAGCCTTTTCTTTTCATTGAAAAGAAGGCTTTTGTGGCTGCATATTAACCTGTTAACGGCTTTTATGGCTGCAGGTGTTGTAGCATTTTTTGAAGATGTGATGGCAAGGATTACCCTTCTGGCTGTCTTCCTGCCTGTAGTCGCCGGACAGGGAGGAAATGCCGGTGCCCAGTCGCTTGCTGTTGTGATGCGCGGCATTGTGATTCACGAGATACCCAAAGACAGGATTGAACCTTTGATTTTAAAGGAAGGCGGGCTTGCTTTCAGCCGGCCGGATTTATATTTTGAAAATTCTTTGATTTATCATTATGATTTGTGTAATTTTAGCCAGATGCAGTAAGAATAAAAAAAATTTCGATCCAATAAAAAAGGCTTTTTTAAGGAAATGAAAAACTATTGTCTTTCAGATCTCATTGAAATTGAAGCGCTTCAAAATATGGCTGACTCCCTGTATCAGTCAACAGGAATGCCCCTGGGTATAATCGATGCGATTGACAATTCGGTCCTTGTAGGTGCTGGATGGCAGGATATCTGTACAAAATTCCATCGTGTGCATCCAAAAACCCTGCTCAGATGCCAGGAGAGCGATAATTACATTAAAGATCACTTGAAAAAAGGAGAGGCCTGTAAATATAAATGCAAAAATGGATTATGGGATATCGGAATTCCCATCATAGTTTCTGGTAAACATCTGGCTACAATGTTTTTGGGACAGTTCTTCTATGAGGATGAAATTCCGGAAAGAAATTATTTTGTTGATCAAGGTGAAAAATTCGGTTTTGATATTGATGTATACCTTAAGGCTCTGGATCAAGTGCCTCATTTCAATAATGAAAAAATCGATTACATACTTTCATACAATAAATCATTTATCGGTTTTATTACAAAACTGGCAGAAGGTGCCCTATCCAATAAAATTGCCGAAAAAAAATTCAGGACACTTGTAGAGAATACCGTTGAGTGGGTCTGGCAGACAGATGTAAATGGCCATTATACTTATGTGAGCCCCCAGGCAGAGAAAATGATGGGTTATACGGTAAAAGAAATTATCGGCAAATCCTATTTTGATTTCATGTCTTCGGATGAAGCAGGAAGAATCATTCCCATGGTTTCCAAAATGCTGGCAAATCATGAAAGAATTGCAGGATTGGAGAACACGCTTATCGCCAAAGATGGATCCGAAAAAAATTTTGAAACCAACGGAACTCCCCTTTTTGACGAAAATAGAAATTTCCTTGGATACATGGGGACCTGTCGCGACATCACCGAACGTAAACATTCTGAAAAAGCGTTGCATGAAAGTGAGCAACGCTTCCGGATCATGGCGGACGGAACCCCGGTTATGATCTGGGTGGCCGATGCCAAGGGCAATATCGAATATATCAATACGGCCTACAGGCGTTTTTTCGGGGTAAATTTAGCGCAGGTTCTCGGTCAAAACTGGCAGCCGCTGGTGCATGAGGAAAACCGTGAAAAATATGTCGGCGCTTTTATGCAGGCATTGAAAGACCAGAAACCATTCCATGCCACGGCATTGGTTAAAAATGCAAACAAAGAATGGCGCTGGTTAGAATCCTATGGCTCACCTCGCTTTTCAGCAGACGGCAAATTTTGTGGTATGGTTGGCAGCAGTCCTGACATTACAGAGCGCAAACAGGCTGAGGAGAATCTGCACAGTCTCAATAAAGAGCTTGAACAAAAAGTGGCTGAATATACCCGGGTGGCCAGGGACCGGGCAAAAAAGCTGCAGAAACTGGTGGGAGAATTGACATTTGTCGAACAAAAAGAGCGGCAGCGCCTGGCTAAAATCCTCCACGATCACCTTCAGCAACTGTTGGTCGGCGCCCGTATGAACAGTGAAATACTTTGCCGAAGTGTTGCCGAAAAACATGAGAAGGTTGCCAAAAAAGCTTTAGACCTTATCAACCAGTCTATAAAAACCTCCCGTTCTTTAACAACCGAGCTTTACCCTCTGGTTTTGCAGCAGGGGCTTTCAGCTGCTTTGAAATGGACAGTGCGATGGATGAATGAGAATCAGGGGCTTACCGTCGATTTGCAGACAGATCTCCAAATTGATCCAAAACAAGAGGATGTTACCGCATTCCTCTATCAGAGCATACGGGAACTGCTTTTAAATGTAGTCAAACATTCAGGTGTAAAATCGGCACGCCTTGAGGTGGTCCGTGATGAGGCACAAAAACAGCTTCGGGTTACAGTAAGCGATCAGGGAGCAGGGTTCGATCCGGGGGTCGCCTTGAAGGATGAAGGGACAGGGTTTGGACTTTTCAGCATTCAAGAGCGGCTTCAACTGATGGGCGGCAGTATTGAGATTGAAAGTTCACCGGGAAATGGGGCCGATTTGTCACTGATTGTGCCCCTTGAAACAAAGGAAGAAATAGAAGATGACGTCACCAGGAAAATCAGAGCTGAAATAAAAAAAACCAAACCTGGTGAAGATAAAATCCGAATCCTTGTGGTGGACGACCATACAGTTGTCCGTCAGGGACTTTCCACCTTGCTGGGCCTTCATTCCGGTATTGAAATGGTGGGGGAAGCAGGCGACGGCCGGGAAGCGGTTGAAAAAGCCCGGGAACTTCATCCCGACGTGATTCTAATGGATATCAACATGCCGAAGATGGACGGTATTCAGGCTACCCGGATTATTCGTTCCGAACTTCCCTGCGTGCGCATCGTTGGCCTCTCCATGCATGACAAACAGGATCAGGCTGATCAGATGATACAGGCCGGGGCTTCTGCCTACTGTACGAAAGACGGTTCTACGGATGAGATTCTTTCTGCCATCCGCAGATCGGATTGACACCATTGCCATGACAGCCCGGACCGGCTTTCCTATCTGCTGGTGGGTGATACCATTAACCTGGCATCCCGTCTCCAGTCTCTGACACGCAGCCTGGACGTCAGGATTATCCTTTCAGCTGATACGGTTGCCTGCCTGCCTCCCCATCTGATCCAGCAAAATTTGTTGAAACATTCCCAATCCGTCCAGGTCAAGGGCCGGAAGGTAAAAATCGATATTTACCTGATCACCTGACAGCAGATACCTTGTAAGAACCTGTCAGGGCATGGGTGGTATTGAAAAATCCGTACTTTTTGATTACAAATTGAAATACCATACTCTTTGTTGAGTTCACGTCGTTTCGGGCATTTATCCAGGCAAACAAACTGATCGCCTGATGGCAGTTCAAAGGTATGGTACCTGCCCGGTCCCCTGAAATGGGATTTGATCAACCTGGCTTTGTATTCAGAATCAGAATCTATGCGGACATCTTCCGGTCGAAGAAAAATTGTGACCGGAAGACTGCTGTCAAAACCATTTACATGTTCTGATGAGAATTGACCGATTTGTGATGTGATAACACCGCTTTCATCGATATCGCCTTTAATAAACGCGCCTTCACCTACAAAAGAGGCAACATCATATGAGGCTGGCTTATAATATAAATTATCGGCTGTATCCCACTGCAGCAGCCGCCCATCCTGCATCACGCCGATCTGATCAGCCATTGCAAATGCTTCATGCTGATTGTGGGTGACAAGAAGACCGGTGGTGCCATACTCCTTTAAAATGAGACGAACTTCTTCAGACAAGGCTTCTCTTAAAGCAATGTCCAGGTTGGAAAAGGGTTCATCCATCAAGAGAAGTCCAGGTTTGGGGGCAAGTGCCCTTGCCAGTGCAACGCGTTGCTGCTGGCCGCCTGATAATTCATGGGGATATTTTTTTTCAGAACCTGATAATCCGGTTGTGCTGATCAGTTTTTCAATTTCTGATTTTGTGCTCTTTTCAGGACCAAAGGTGATATTTTCGTGGACGGTCAAATGGGGGAACAATGCATAATCCTGAAACACCATTCCTGCCATTCGTTTTTCAGGGGGAATATTATGGCTGACAGAAACCACTTCATTTCCGCAAATGGCGATATCACCGGCATCAGGTTTCTCAAATCCTGCTATCATACGCAAAAGAGTGGTCTTCCCGCAGCCGCTGGGACCTATCAACGCCCCTAATTCACCATCCTTTATTTTGAATGAAATGGTATCGGCAGCAATTACATTTTTCCCGAGTTTTTTACAAATGTTGTTAACCTGTAATGACATTTTGTTTTTTGTTCCTTCCTAAAAAAGTAAGAGAAATGATGGGAATCATACCGGCCAACACGAGTGTAATGGCTGGAAGAGCAGCACGTTCCCATTCGCCTTCTGAAGTGAGTTCAAATATTTTGACAGCCAGCGTGTCCCAGCCGAATGGCCTGAGCATTAAGGTGACAGGCATCTCTTTCATGATCTCAACGAGCACAAGGATGCTCCCTGTAATAATTCCCCGCCGCAGTAACGGCAGATGAATTTTTGTGAGCAGCTTAAAACCGGTTACTTTCATGATTCTTGCCGCCTCATCCATTGACGAAGTCAACCGGGTCATGTTGCTGAAGACGGGAGTGTAACCTGCTGTGAGAAACCGTATCATATAACACACCGGCAGCAGCCAGAGTGTTCCCTTGAGAATTCCACTGATTGGATACCCCCCAAAGATGCCTATCATTTCAATCAGTGTTTTATCAAGCCAGGCAATAACACCCATCATGCCAACGGCAAGTACGGTTCCTGGAAGCGCGTATCCGGACAAACATAATTTTGAAACAATACCTGTTTTGATATCACCCATCGATCTGTTGGAATATGCCAGAATAATGGCAACCCCCATAGTGAAGACAGTTCCCATGACCCCCAAAACAATGGTGTTTTTAAGCAGTGTCACATAATGGGCGTTGATTTCAACCGTGAACGATGCAATGGTCCAAATCAACAGTTGAAAAACAGGCACGACAAACGACAACCCAAAAATGGCTGCACAGAAACCAAAAGCAAAAAAAGACCTGGTTCTGTTCATTTTGATCCGCACCACAGCCTGATGTCCATTGGTATAAAACTGCTGTTTCTTTTTGAAATATGACTCGGCAATAAAAATGGCCAGCACAATGACAACCAGTATCGATGCCAGCTGGGAAGCGGCCCTGATGGAAAAAAATCCATACCACGCTTTATACACCCCGGTGGTGAAGGTATCATAATTAAATACGGAAACAGCCCCGAAATCCGCCAGTGTTTCCATGAACACCAGTATCAGTCCCCCGAAAATCCAGGGCCGGGCCATGGGTATGGTTACCCGGAATAAAGTATACAGCCTGCCTGCATGCAGAGACTGGGAGGTTTCTATCATGGATTTTCCCATGGAACGAAATCCGCTTGAGGCCATAAGATACACATAGGGAAAAATGGATAATGATATAACAGCTATTACACCCCATGCTGAACGGATTTGGGGAAAATACGGCGCGATAGAGGGGATGGTTGACCGGATAAAGGTTTGAACCGGCCCGGAAAAATCAAGCAGCCCTGTATAAATAAAGGCCATGACATAGGCAGGAATGGCCAGCGGGAGCAGTAAAATCCGGTGAAATATGCTCCTGCCCAAAAAGTCATAAAATGATGTCAGCCAGGCAAGGGATATGCCCAGAACCGCTGTGGTGAACATTACGCCGATAATCAGAATCGCCGTATTTTTCACCAGATCCGGTAAAACATACTGTTTAAGATGGGTCCATATTTCAATTTCAGCCTGGAAGCCGGAAAGTAAAATAACCATTACCGGTGAGATAACCATCCCGGCAAAAAAAAGGGATACAATGAAATTTCTGTTGTTATTAATATGTTGAAACATGGCAGTTCTTCAAGGGTTTGATGACCACCCTTCCGGCAAAAAAGATGCTGTGGCCGGCAGGGTGGTCATCTTTTGGGAGGGGATTTATTTGTAACCGGCCTTATCCATCAACATGACAGCGTCTGCCTGCAGTTGACCGGCTTTGGAAAGGTTGACCGTGCTTTCTTTAAAACGTCCCCATGCTTTTACATCTGCGTGGGGCGCCACTTGTGTATTAACAGGATATTCCATGTTGGCATCTGCGAACATTTTCTGCGCGTCTTTTGCCGACAGCCACTCAATAAACCTGACAGCTTCTATTTTGTTCTTTGAATGGTTAAGGATACCGGCCCCTGAAACATTGACATGAACCCCTTTGTCATCCTGATCTGCCCAGAAAATCCCCAAAGGCAGGTCAGGATTTTTTTTCATCAGTCTGCCGTAATAGTATGTATTAACGATGCCTGCGTCGCCCTGACCGGCGGCTATTGCTTCAAGGACCTTTGTATCACTGGAATATGGCGGCGCAGCCAGGTTATTTACCCAGCCTTTTACGATTTGTGCGGTTCTGTCTTCACCCTTTGTTGCAATGAGCATGGCCACAAGCGACTGGTTATACACTTTTTTGGATGTTCTCAATAAAAGGCGGTTTTTCCACTTTGGATCTGCTAGATCTTCGTATGACTGCAAATCCGCTTTTTTTACGGCATTTGTATTGTAAACGATGGTCCTGGCCCGGACAGACAGCCCGAACCATCTGTTTTCCGGATCTCTGTAATGGGACGGGATATTTTCTTTGAGTATCTGTGATTCGACCGGAGCAAGAATATCTTTCCGGGCTGCCTGCCAGAGATTGCCGGCATCCACAGTCAACAGAATATCTGCATTGGTACCACTGCCTTCTGAAAGGATTCGCTGCAAAAGCACTGCTGCTTTGCCGGTGATGTATGTGATTTTAACACCATGCTCTTTTTCATATTTTTCAAAAAGATCTTTGATCAAATGCTCTTTTCTTGCTGTGTATACAACAAGTTCCTTGTCAGATGCGGCTGCATAGCCGGTAAATGTAAAAATTGATATTAGTATAATACATACAAACTGCTTCATGATTTTTTGAACTCCCTGGTTGTAGGTTTTAATTTTGGGCGTATATGCCCTACATGATATTGATTTCTAAAGCAAAAAATATTATATGTCAACAAAAAAGTTATATCAATCAAACTTTTTGTTTGACACATAATATCCCAAAACCACCTGAGCATAAGAAAAAATCAGCATAGCATATTGTTACCGGGTGGTAGAGCTTTCTGCGCAACCACCACGGTGATATTGTCCGTGCCCCCCGGCATCCAGTGCCAGGCGGGAAAGGGTTTGTGCAGCTCGTGCCGGGGTGATCTCTTTTTCCCGGAGCAGAAAATCCGCCAGGGTCTGGCCCCGGGTGATCTTGGGCAGGGTATTTCCCCTTTTATTTGTCCCGATTGACATATATCAAGGAAACAGCCCGGGACATCATCAGGGTCCCGGCTGGTTATTCCCAGGTTCTTCTGGTTTCGATACAGGATATCCACGATGCGGCGATCCAGTTCCTCCCGGTTGCGCACCACGCCCCCGCCAAAGGAAATCTGGATTACGGGATGTTTTTTTCTCCCAGTCCCAGTGATCGTGGAGCCACAATCTTCGGAACAGATCCCGGTTTCCTTCAAAAGCCTCTTTCAAGGTGTCGATGAACAGGGATTTGCCGAATCGCCGCGGCCGGGAGAGAAAATAGTAGGACCCGTTTTCGACGAGTTGATGGACCATGGCCGTCTTATCCACATACGCATAGCCGCCGTTGATGATCTTATCGAGGGTACTGACCCCGATGGGCAGTTTTTTCACCTTCCGTCCTCCAGTGAATAATCGGATTTGTTCATCCGACTCTTCTGCGGTCCATGGTGTAAAAGCATATTACAATAACACAATAAAAGAATAAATATAAGGATGGCTGTTTTGTTGCACTACCTAATTTTTTTTACCACCGGAACTCCTGATGTTTTCCACTATGCCCAGATCGCCCAGAATCATGTACATGCAGGGAATAACCAGCAGCACCATAGTGGTGCTGGCCATCAGGCCGAACGAGGTACTGATGACCAGTGGCACCAGTATCTGGGCCTGGAGGCTTTTTTCAAACAGCAGGGGCAAAAGCCCTGCAATGGTGGTGGTTGAGGTGAGCAGCACAGCTCGAAACCGGTCCTGGCTGGCCTGGGCTGCAGCATCATAGATGGATTTTCCCTGTTTTCTGGCATCTTTTAAAAACAGCACAAGTAATATGGAATCATTCACCACAATGCCCCCTAAAGCAATAAATCCCAGGAGGCTGGGCATGTATATGGGCACCCCCATCAGGCCGTGGCCCCAGATAACACCGATCAGGGTCACGGCCCGCATGCCGTTGAACCGGGCGATCCTGGCCCAGTCCCGTTCCATTTTCCAGGTCACCACGGCAGGCAGGGGCACCACCCCCTCAAACTGGTTGAACCAGGTTTTCAGGTCTGTGACCGCCTGTTTCAGCCGGTCCAGGTCCCTGCCCCGCAGGCGGATCTCAATGGGCCGCCCGCCCGGGCCGAATCCGGGTTCGCTCAGGGTCAGGCTGACCACATCAGGCAGATCACCGATTTCTTTGCGCCAGGCAGCCAGGTACGCCGCGATGGTGCCGGATCTTTTTTCCGCCGTGAGCAGGTCCACTGTGATGGTGGCAACATGGGGTCCGTTTTCAAACGCCTCGGCATTGACGTTGTACTGAACATAGACATTTTCCACCAGGGCCCGGCCATCGGGCTGTGCAGAAGAAAACTGCCTGTTGGTGCGGGCCAGGGCATCAAGGATTTGGGCGACGGTGTTTTCCGTAAAAGACAGCGGGGTTCCCTGGGGCATCAGCAGCTGTGCTGTGACCAGATCCCCCTCCAGGTCCGGAAACCCCTGGAACTTGATTTTTCCGGATGCCACCATACCCACGGACAAAATCAGCAGGCCGATCACCACGGTTACCACCAGATACCGGAAGGTGAGCAGCACGCGGATGACCCGTCCCAGAATCCGGATGCGTACCCAGTCAAAAAACCGGTCAAATTTTTTGCGGAACCGGTTGGGCTGGTTCAGGTCAAATTTTTGCATGGCATGGCTCATATGCCGGGGAAGAATCCAGAACGCTTCGATGAGACTGACGGCCAGCACCAGAATCAGCATCATTGGCACCACCTTGAGGACCCGGCCGATCTGGCCCCCGATAAAGGCCAGGGGGCCCAGGATGCAGATGGTGGTGATAAACGAGGAGATCACCCCGGCCCCCACCTCTTTGACACCGTCCACGGCCGCAGCCAGTGCTGATTTGCCTTTCTGGCGGTGTGTCATGATGTTTTCCGCCAGCACAATGGCATCATCCATGAGCAGGCCGATGGCCATGAGCATGCCCACCATGGTGAACATGTTGATGCTCAGCCCCAGATGGGGCACCAGGATAAAGGCCCCGAGAAAGGAAACCGGCAGGCCCATCACCACCCAGAAGGAGATCCGGATGTTGAAGAACAGCCACATGAAGGCAAACACCAGCAAAATCCCCTGGATCCCGTTTTTCACCAGCATGTTCAGGCGGTCTGTGAGATCTTCACAATAGGCTTTGAGATCCGGCAGGTCCATGGGGCCGGACACCAGCACCGACAAAACAGGATCGGTCTTTCCCAGTTCCTGTATCACCGGCGGTTCCACCTCTTTTGGAAAATCATCAATGGCATCGATGCCGGTTTCAATATCCCGGATAAAGGTCTGTATATCGCCGGCATCAGCAGGTTGGCCCCTGTGGGATGGCCGGCAAAAAAACGGATCATTGTGTGGTACCTTTTGCCTGTGCCAGTTGTTCCAGGCGCTGGAGCAAATCATCATCCATGATTGGCTGTACTTTCATGCCGGTAATGGCAAACGCGGGATCTGACACCACCACATTCTCGCTGCCGGACAGGCCCGAGGCAATCACCACGAACTCGGACTGGGCAAAATCCACGGTCACCGGTTTTTTCTCCAGCCGGCAGTCAAACGGGGCATGGATCTGTGTTTTTGCAAGGTCGATCTGTGCCTGTTTCAGGCCGGCCTGGTGGAGGTCAAGGGCTGCGTGCAGCGCTTTCCGCTGGGAGGGGATCAAGGCCAGGGTGTTTTTGCGATCGTTGCCTCCGGGCGGGATACTGCCAGGCGGTATTCAGTGGGATCGATCCGGACCAGCAGGCTGTCTTTTTTTATCAACTGCCCGGGCTGCAGGTTGGGGTGGGTGGCGGTCACCCGGCCCCTGACTTCAGCCACTGCCTCCCATACCTGCACCGGCTCCGCAACCCCGTATCCTTCGGCCCGGGAAACCAGGTCCACCACCGGGGCCGAGATCACCCGCAAGGTCTGGACCGCTTCGGTTGTCTGTTTTTGTGACGGGCCTGGCTTGTGGGTCACAAGATAGATGCTCGCAGCCAGGACCGCAGCCACCGGTACCAGGACCAGCAGAACTTTTCCCAGTCTGTAAATGATCTGTTTCATGATGCCTCTTTAGGGTTTGTGCGGCAATACTTCAGAAAAGAATTGTGATTCACAATTCATATTCTGTTAAGCGGTTCACAAAAAGCCCCCCGGCGGTTCGGCCGGGGGGCTTGCTGTCAGACCTGAATATCCTGTGTTTATTTATTCAAGGCAGGCTATCCCAGGATTTTTTTCAGGTCCTGGTCCGGGGTGCTGATGGGGGTCAAATTGTAATTTTTCACCAGCACATCCAGAACATTGGGGCTTACAAAAGCCGGCAGAGATGGGCCGATGTAAATATCCTTGATGCCCAGGTGCAAAAGGCTCAGCAGGATGGCCACAGCCTTCTGTTCGTACCAGGACAAAATGAACGACAATGGGAGCCCGTTGACATCCGTGTCAAAGGCTTTGGTCAATGCCACGGCAATGAGCACGGCGGAATGGGCGTCGTTGCACTGACCCACATCCAGAAGTCTCGGGATGCCGTTGATGTCGCCCAGCTGTTTTTTGAAAAACTTGAACTTGCCGCAGGCCAGGGTCAGTACAATGCTGTTGTCCGGGGTTTTTTCCACAAATTCGGTGTAGTAGTTCCGGGATTTTTTCACCCCGTCGCAACCGCCCACCAGAAAGAAATGCCCGATGGAGCCGTCCTTGACACCGGAGACGATCTTGTCTGCCACCCCCAGGACCGCATCATGACCAAATCCCACCAAAACGTCCATGTCCGGTTTGTCTTCAGTGTATCCGGGCAGTTCCAGGGCCCGGTCGATCAACGGTTTGAGATTGTTCTTGTTCACATGAGCGACGCCCGGCCATCCCACGGTACCGGTGGTGAAGATGTTCTGCTTGTAGGTCTGTTTGGGTTTCTGGATGCAGTTGGTGGTCATGAGAATGGAACCGGGAAACTCGTCAAACTCTTTTTTCTGGTTCTGCCAGGCGGTTCCGTAATGGCCGTAGAAATGGGGAAACCGCTCCTTGAGTTTCGGATATCCGTGGGTGGGCAGCATCTCTCCATGGGTGTAGACATAGATCCCTTTGCCTTCACTGGCTGTAAGCACCGCTTCCAGGTCGATCAAATCATGGCCGGACACCAGGATGGCCTTGCCTTTTTTGGCTCCCAGGGGCACCTTGGTGGGCACGGGATGGCCATAGGCTTGGGTGTTGCCGATATTGAGCAGTTCCATGGCCCGCAGATTTTTCTCACCGCACTCCAGGACCAGGCCCAGCAGCGCGTTCATGCCCAGGGTCTTATCCTCCAGGGATGCCAGCCCCCGGTGTACAAATTCGTAGTTGGCTTCATCCTCCTGGCCAAATTCCGCTGCATGATCGGTATAGGCGGCCATGCCCTTGATGCCGAAAAGCAGCATGTGCTGCAAAGACCGGATATCCGGGTCCACATCCGGATCTGACATCAGGCCGTAGGCACCCGCCTGTTTGACCATGCCTTCCAGGGAGGGTTTGAGTTTCAGGGTCAGGGCATCGCTGGTGGACTCAATTTTTCCGCCGGCAGCATGAACCCGCTGGATCATCTTATCCCGCAGGGCAATGGATTGATGGAGCAGGTCTTCGAGCCGATACGGGTCGAACTCCACATTGGTGAGGGTGGCAAACATGGCCTCGCAGGTAAACCGGTCCGTGGCATTGTCGGAAATATTGACTTTTCTGCCGGCCACACTGGCAATGGCAAGCCCTTTAAGGGAATGCACCAGCAGATCCTGGAGAGCAGCCACCTCCGGGGTCTTGCCGCACACGCCCATGACCGTGCAGCCACGGCCCATCATGGTCTGCTCGCACTGGTAGCAGAACATTTTGGTCTTGTTCGCCGGGGCGGCAAACGCGGACGGGACTCTTAAAAATGCGGGAATCAGGGCACTTCCGGTGACAGCCAGGGTGCTGTTCTTTAAAAAGTTTCGGCGGGAAATCTCTTTTTTTTTCATGGCATTCCTCCTTTTGGATGCAATTTCAGGCAACCGTTGCCGGATACCCGGTTATTTCTTTCAACTGTGCTCCACCATAATAGAAGGTTCATAACTGTTCCTTGACCTGGATCAAGGATTATAAAAATATTTTCCATTCAGCATCACATTTTCCCAGGTAATGGGACTGATATGTTCCATCAGATTGAGATTGATTCCATTTCCTTCCACGTTACACTCCCTCACCAAACACGATTGATCTCTTGGCCAATAAATAATCCAAGCAAGAGGGTTTACGTTTTTTCCAGCGGTTTTCACCTCCTCCTGGCCACACCGAAACGCAGATTCATGGTCATCACCCTGAAGGATACAGGGTTGTTCTAATTTGTTACCATCAGTTGAATTACAGTCTGCATAGCATGCGTTTTTGATCTTTTCTGTCAACCTTAAAAGGTGGTTTTCTGCGCAACCACCACGGTGATATTGTCCGTGCCTCCGCCATCCAGTGCCAGGCGGACAAGGGTTTGTGTAGCCCGGTCCGGCGTGGGAGCGGTGCGGCACACAGTTACTATTTTGTCTTCTGCAACATGGCGGTAGCATCCGTCAGACATCAGAATGAGCATGTCCCCGGCATCCAGGGGAAAGGTGCCTGACAGGGGTGTAAGATACTGACACCCGATGTATTGCTCCAGCACCTGCCGGGAGTAATGGGTTTGGGCCTGTTTTGGGGTGATCTCTTTTTCCTGGAGCAGAAAATCCGCCAGGGTCTGGTCCCGGGTGATCCGGATCAGGGTGTTTCCCCGCAGATGGTACAGGCGGCTGTCCCCGGAATGGACCCAGAAAACAGTGTGATCCCAGAGTACCGCACAGGTCAGGGTGGTGCCCATGCCGTTCAGGTACGGGTCTTTTTCCGCCATGGCGCAGATATCCTGGTCCATTTTTTTTGCAAACCGGCGCAGAATGGCAGGGGTGGGGGGCTGATCCGGCATGGCCAGGTGTCTGATCACATGATCGGCTGCGATCTCACCGCCGACGGCCCCGCCCAGCCCGTCAGCCAGTGCCAGCAGGGCTGCAGACCGGGGAGTGTGTTCCCTGCCGGTGTCCAGGCAGATCAGATACCGGTCTTGGTTGGTTTTCCGGTTCAGTCCGATATGGGAGGCTGCCGCGATGTCCAGGTGCTGGTTTTTGAAGGTATCCTGTGTTTCATGCCTGCCGTCGGTAAAGCGGCACGGGCCGGTTTCAGGCGTTCGGTCGGCAGCGGTACGGTAATCAGATGTGGCAGTTGTGCGGCCTGTCAGCCACTGCTGTGCCGCATCCGGTGTCTGGAACCGCTGGTCCGGATCTTTTTCACAGGCTTTCAGGATGAATTCTTGCAGGTGCCGGGGCAGGTTTTTCACCAGTTTTCCCGGGTCCGGCAGGGGCACGGTGCGGATCTGCTTCATGGTCTGGACCGGATCGGTTGTGTCATAGGGCAGATGCCCGGCAACCATGTGAAAGACGGTGATTCCCAAGGAAAACATGTCGCTGCGGAAATCAGCAGGTTCGCCGTCAAACAGTTCCGGGGCCAGGTAATTGAAATTACCCCCCATCAGCGAGTCATCGGTTCCCGGAGGGCAGGCCAGGCCGAAATCGATGAGTTTGATCTGATGGTTGTCGGATACTATTACATTGGCCGGGTTGATGTCCCTGTGCACCAGCCCTTTTTCCCCGGCATAGGCCATGGCGGAAAGTACCTGGTTCAGATAGGCTTCGGTATGATCCGGCCGGATTTTTTCTTTATCCGTGATCAGCTGCTCCAGGGACCGCCCGGCCAGGTATTCACAGGCAATGAACACGGTTTTATATTTTGAAGTGATGTCAAACACCTGGATGATATGGGGATGGTCCAGGCCTGCAATCAGCCGGGCCTCGTTTTTGAAATTGTCCTGAAATTCTTTGTTCATGGACAGGTGGTGCCGCAGCATTTTTACGGCCACCAGCTTTTCCAGTTCCAGATGGATAGCTTTGTACACAATACTGTATCCGCCCCGGCCGATGATATCGAATATCAGGTACTTGCCGATGCGCCGCTCCGCTATCGGACCATTGTGGTCAAACCGATCCGCCACCAGTTCTGTCAAAAAAGTGAACAGCTCCGGGTCCTGTTCCGGGATGCGCTGAAAATCGGTTTTTTTGACCGCCCAGGCATCAATGTCGGTTTCCGCTTCCACATGAAATCCCATAGGTTCGCCGGTTACCAAAGAAATCATTCCCACGATGTCTCCTTCGCTGCGGTGCCCCACCGGGTGCAGGCCTGTCTGGTTTTCCACCAGTTCCAGGCAGGACCCCTGCTGGATGATGTAGGCGGTCCGGGCCTGCCTGCCCTGGGTGATGAACCGGGTGCCTCTGGAGATCTGAACCATTTCCAGGTTGTTGAGGATCGGGGATGTGGAAAACGGGTGGACAAACCGCAAAAACTTGGTACGGATATTGGCGCTGCCCTCTTGGGCCCGCACCAGTTTGTAAAAATCGCATGCCAGACAAGAGGTCTGTTTTTCGGCAAACGTGCCCTGGACCTGCCCGTGGCAAAGGGTCCCGGCCACGGCCCAGCAGAACCGGCCCCCGCAGGAGCCGCTGTTGGTGCCGTCATGGGATATGTCTTTGGCTGCCGGGCAGATTCCCAGCTCCTTTGCATGCCGGCCTTTGGGTTCCCGGCCGCACCGCATATATTCCCAGCAGTTGGTTCTGGCAGACATGATTCCCCCTTCACCAGCTGGCCAGTATGTCAGACAATTCATCTGCCAGGGCCTGGTGTTTTTCATGAAATTGGTCGGAATCCCCGAATCGGCGGGCCTGTTCTGCAAATTGGTCTGTGAGACTGTCTTTTTCTTCTGTTGAAAGACATTTTTCCGCCATGGGAAAAAAGAGGTGGTCCTCCATGTGGATATGGCGGTGCAGCAGAGAAACATATACACCCAGATGCTCCAGCACCAGGGTGACGGCCATTTCATCTTTATTTTCGTACCGATCCAAAGCGCGTGTGATCTGGGCCATACACTGTCTGCACCGGTCATGCTGGTACCGGAGAACCCCCATGGCCGTGTCCAGCTCCCCCTGTTTTTTGTAGGACAGCAGCCCGAACAATAAAAACTCCTCCTTGAAATGGTGATACCGGTCGGCAAACTCGGAACAGAACGTTCCGGCTTTTTCAAAGAAGATCACAGGTACCAGGATGCCGGTCTCCAGTGCCTGCCGGGATTGATCCAATAGGGTCAGTACCTGTTTGATCAGCACATGTTCTTTGGTCAGTATCCTGGTTACATGCATCTCACACCTCCTCGTCAGGCGGTTTGTCCACTTGTTTCAAAAAGAATCTTTCATGTCCCATGCAAAATGGTTTTTTGATACCATGTGATACAATTTTTTTGTGCATGTTATGCATAACACAAATCCATGCACTTCTGAATTGATCCATGTCAAGTTTTATTAATTTTGCTTTTGATTGACATAAATCAAGGAAATGGTTGTTATCATTGTAATATAATCCTGATATGTTAAAAATTAAACAAACAACCATATAATACAAAGGCCCTGATATGGATACCATTACATTGACCTCAGTGTCAGACAATTTTGTACAGGCTGTCCAGGAAAAGAGCCGGTCGGATTTGAGCCGCTGCTGGCACTGCCTTTGCTGCAGCGGCGGGTGTCCATTTGCAAAGGATATGGATTTTTTTCCCAATGTTATCATCCGCATGGTTCAAATGGGATTGAAGGAAAAAGTGTTGACCAGTTCCGCCATCTGGCTATGCGTGGGCTGTAATACCTGTTCCATGGAATGTCCCAATGCAGTGGATATGGCAGCGATGATGGATACACTTCGCCGCATGGCTATTGAGGAAAAAGTGACAATTGCGGAACCCGCTGTTCTGTCGTTTCATCAAAAAGTGATCGATTCCATTTCCCGATATGGCAGGACCCATAAACTGGAAATCATGATGCGGTATAAACTGTCTGAAAAGGATTTTTTTTCGGATATGGATCTGGGCCTGAGAATGCTTTCCAGACGAAAGCTGGATCTTATGCCCTCAAAAGTAAAGAATAAACAACAGATTCAGGCGTTGTTCAAATTAGCGGAAGATTTGTCATGACTTTTTCACACAAAGAATTGAACTACTTTCCGGGTTGTTCCCTGGCCACGACCGCCAAGGAGAACAATGCATCCTTGAAACATTTTCTGGAACAGTTTGATATCAGATTGACTGAAATTCCGGACTGGAACTGCTGCGGATCATCCTCAACCCACAGCATCGACTCCGGCCTGGCCCTGGCCCTGGCCTCCCGCAACCTGTTTCTGGCCCCGGCTGACAAGCCGCTGTTGATCGCCTGCCCGGGATGTTATCTCCGGCTGGGTGATGCAAAATGGACCCTGAATATGAATCAGGCGAAAAGGAACAAAGTCGAAAAGCATTTCGGTCAACCGTTTCAGTCAGATCTTCAGCTGCTTCATTTTTTTGAACTGCTGGCAGACATGAGCCATTCCGGTTTGTTCAAAGACCTGCCCGGCCGGTTGAAGGGATTGAAAATTGCATCCTACTACGGGTGTATGCTGGCAAGACCTCCCCGGTTGAACAAAATGCCGAATCATTACGGCTTGATTGAAAAAACCATGACCGCTCTGGGAGGTGATCCTGTCCAATGGGGATTTTCAAATACCTGTTGCGGTACGTTTTTGTCAGTCAGCCGGCCTTTGATCGCATCCAATCTGGTGAACCGCATCATGAAAGCGGCGATTCGTTCCGGTGCGGAATGTATTGTTACAGCGTGTGCCATGTGCCATCTGAATCTCGAGATTCGGTGTGCACCTGAAAATCGGATCCCGGTATTTCATTTTTCTGAAATTCTGTCTCTGGCTCGAGACGGAAAGCCATCCAGAGAATGGCTGAACCGTCATCTGATCGATCCGGCCCCGGTGTTGAAAACGCGGTGGCAGGTGTGACCTCAGCTTTCCAGCACATGTGGGTGACGTGCATACGTTTGCTTCTTTATGTCAAATTATATTCTTCCCGAAGGATTTCAGACATGGAACGGGTCAAATGAAACGCTTTTTCAACGGTTTTTTCCCGATCTTTGTTTACCAGACAGCAGGTGGCCGGGGATGGGCATGTCATTCTCCTTTTGTTTCTTCAGATGGGGCTGTGAATAAACTGTTCAATGGCGGCTGCGGGCATTTTAAAGAAAATATAATAAATGAAAAATCCGGCCAATAGGTATTTCAGACCTCTTAACGGGATATCGGCCCATTGCGGCAGCTTCAGGGACCGGAAAAACAACCGGGAATGGATTTTGGCCAGGATGTCGGAGAACAGCCCGAAAGGGCACACCCAACTGCAGAACCCTTTTTTCACCACCAGGGCCGTGACACAGATGATCAGAAAAATAACCAGCCCTGACGGATGGATATCATTGATGGTTTTTGTATATATCAGATGCTTCAGACTCACCAGGGCGCTGATGGGCAGAAACGCTTCCACACCCGGCGGCCGGTCAACATCCGGGAGAACTCCTGATTCCCGCTGAAACACAAACAAAGCGAACTGGATGCCGATGGCAATGACAATGGCCAAAAATATGATCTGACACCATCTCCGGGTAGGTAAAAAAGAACCGATAAAAGATCTTTTGCCGGTCATATGTGCAGACTCCTGTTTGTTCAATACGTCTTACAAGCAATATTAAAAATGGGTGCCGAAGGCGCTTCGCCCTCTTGTTTCTTGTATCTATTTTCTTTTTTTAGCACGGACGGCCTCTGGTTGAATTGATTCATGTCAAGTTTTACAGATCGCCTGTGTGATGTCTATGCCCCGGAGATTGCGGACCGGGTCGGTAGGCAGACAGCCGCTTATAAGCGCATGCCTGACAACGTGCTGTTCAGAGTCCAGCAGGTCCGGGTGCATATCAGTGAGCTGGACCTGCCCGGTCCCACTCGGCAGAAGGTCTTGTGCAGCCGGTGCGGCCAGATGATAAGAGACGGCCGGCACAGGGAAGAAAACGGCCGGGCCGTCTGCAGGCCCTGCACCGGGAACGGGTATTTTTCCCACGCCAGGGAGATCACCTGGCCGGACATGAACTGGTCACCTGTCAATTGAAAAAGGAGGATCTGTGGTGCAAAAAAAAATTCCTGTCAAAGATGCGGTGGGCAAGTCCCTGGGCCATGACATCACGGAAATAAGACCGGGCGAATTCAAGGGCCCGGCGTTCCGAAAAGGCCATACGGTCTGTGATGAAGATATCTGTCACTTACAAAAAGTTGGGGAAAACCATTTATACCTCATCGATCTTGACGCCGATGAAATCCACGAGGATCAGGCAGCCGCCATCCTGGCAAAGGGTTTGGCCGGCGGGGGGATGTAGCCGCTTTCGGCCCAAAGGTCTGGAAGGTGATTCAGGGGATGTATTTCAGGTGGCAATCGCCTATCTGCGGTTGTCCTTTGATGACCGGGAATCGGGCGGATTCCAGAACGGTAAAGCCAGCATCCAGGGCAGCTGGGCCACCCGCAGTGTTGTCTGATATTCTGACAGGCCGATGGTCATGCCCAGATGCCCTTGGGTGGGGTGGGCCTGGTAGGTGCCGCACAGATAATCCCACCACGGCAGGTTGAACCCGTAGTTGCTGTTGTGTTCCCGGTGAATCACCGAATGGTGGACCCGGTGCATGTCAGGGGTGACCACAACCATTCGCATCAGACGGTCCAGAAAAGAGGGAAGGCTTATGTTGCCATGGTTGAACATGGCGATGGCATTGAGCACTACCTCGAACAGCAGAACCGCCACAGGCGGGGCACCAATCAGGGCAATCGCCGACATCTTGATGCCCATGGACAAAAAAATTTCAATAGGGTGAAAACGCAGTCCCGTGGTGGTATCAAAATCTCGGTCTGCGTGGTGCACCCGGTGAAGCCGCCAGAGCACCGGCAGGGCGTGAAACATCACATGCTGCAGATAAATGACCAGGTCCAGTATCACTACCGACAGCAAAACAACCAGCCACCCGGGCAAATCCAGGATATTGAACACGCCCCACCCCTGACTGGCGGCAATACCTGCAAATCCCACCGCAGCAAGAGGAAACACGGCCCTGAGCAGCAGGGTGCTGAGCATTACCATCCCCAGATTGCTGGCCCAGCGCAGCGGTTTTGACACCACCGGCTGGCGGGTGGGAAAAAACCTTTCCCAGAGCCCCATTAGTCCCAGCATGCCAAAGAAAAACCCCGCCCGGATCAACGGTTCCTGCGTGAAAATGATTTCTTCCATTACGGTATTCTCCTGTCGATATTAAGGCGATGGTATGAAAATACAGGCTTTTGTTTTGCAATAAATTCCACTCAAAATTGATTTTTCAGATCTGCGTCTGAAATGATAATCGTGCCATTCAGAAAGAGCCAGCAAAAATCATCAAATTTGTGATGTTGGCATTAAGGCATTCTAACCAAGGGGTGTTTTATCAGCTTTTTATCAAAACTGTAGGTCCATTCACAACCGGATGACCGGTTGCAGAACACAATAACGTAATCGGCAAAGTCGGCAGGGCCTTTTCTATATGCGGAAAGGGCTGATGCTGCTATATGGGCCTTTTCAACTTCCAGCTCGCGGGAAAACAGGATTTTCTCCAAGGCGTTTGTCACCAGAGATTTTTGATACCCATATGCGCCGCGCAGCACCCATACAAGTTCACATAACACAACAAGAGAGATTCGGCCGGGTTCTTTTCTGGTGCAACTGGATTCAATCAGGCGAGTGGCAAGCAGGGATTGTTCCGGGTCGTCCTGGGTCAGGTACCTGCCCAGAATATTTGTATCCAGGCCTATCATGTTTTTTCCGCCCTTTTTATGATGGCGTCTTCCATTTCTTCCAACGTAACCGGTTTGGATGGTTTGGGAAGCATTCCCTTGAGCTGCCTGACCGGGATATGTTTTGGTACCAGCCTCACGCTCTGGTCATCTTCAAAAATAAATTCAACCCGGTCTCCTGCGGAAAGACTGAGTTTTTTCCGTAAATCTTTGGGCAGTGTGATCTGACCTTTGCTTGTCAAAGTGGCATGCATGTCATCCTCCTGTATTTTCATTTCCTTACTTGAGGGTAAGGAATTTTGATCATATTGTCAACAGGTTTTCCAATATGATTCTTCCAGGCAGGAATGATTTCAGTGAAAAAAATTGATGGCTTGACAAAGCAAGAACAAACATATAAATAAGTGTTTATATACTTGTTAGGCTGAACTCAGTTGTTTGATTGAAATGAAAACCCAAGGAGAAGAAGTATGAAGTTTACACCCATGAATTTTCAGATTCCCGTGGCAGCAGGAGGGGTGGCCCTGATGCCTTTTGTTCTGATGCAGTTTGCTTTGCCCCACGGAGATGGTATGATTACCCTGAACTCCCTTTTGATTCTGAACTTTGCGTATGTCATCGCCGTGGGCTGGGGAGTCTTCTGCATCTGTCTGCTGACGGGCTATCTGCGCAACTTCATGCGGGAAAGCTATTCACCGGCCCAGTGGGGAATGATCTGAGCGCTGGTGGGCTCCCAGGTCCTGGGAGGACATCTTTACGGAAACTACTTTGCCAGCCCGGTTCTCATGTGGCTGAACTATCTTTCCATCGTGGCCGTGGTCATTGTCTATACCCTGGTGTTTTTCAAACAAAAGGGCCTCAATCGACTGCAAAGTGACACCGCATCCGGTACAGCTGAGCTTTGATGAAAAAAAGCTTGATATATGTTAAAACCTTCCAGAATCTGGTATGGTCGATTGGCAGAGGAAAGCAGGCAATTTTGAAACATTTTGTCAGATAACGTTTTCGGAGGATTTATGAAAAAGATCACTTTTATGCTGGGATCAGCTCCTTATGGGGGCCAGGACGTGGATACGGTTCTGGGTATAGCTGATGCCGCCTTGAAAAGAGGGCATCAGGTCACCATCGTGGGATCAGGCGACGGCACCTATGGGTTCCTCAAGGATCAGCGTGCATCCGGAGCACCGCATGCAGGGAAGGGATTTGCCGCACTGGCGGAACAAGGCGCCCAAATCGATCTGTGAGGCACCTGCTTCAGCTTCCGCGGTCTGCGGAAGGAACAGTTCATCGAGGGTGCAAAACCGGGTACACTGAGAAGTCTGTTCAAACATCTT
Source organism: Desulfotignum sp. (assembly GCA_011389575.1). Taxonomy (GTDB): domain Bacteria; phylum Desulfobacterota; class Desulfobacteria; order Desulfobacterales; family Desulfobacteraceae; genus Desulfotignum. The sequence continues at coordinate 25,096 of JAABUB010000034.1, forward strand.
GGTGAAACAGACATTGTGATCAATGCCGGGCCATAAATGGAGGATGCCATGACAAAAGATAAAGATATATTGATTGTTGTCCGCAAAGGGCCGTATGGCGGTTTTCAGGCGGCCGAGGCGCTGCGTCATGCCAATGGATCGCTGTCACTGGGGTTCCGCCCCATCGTCGTTCTTGTGGATGACGGGGTTTACCTGGCAAAGGAAGGCCAGAATCCCGGTCAAAGCCAGTGGCTGGCCCTGAGCGAGACATTTGATGAGATTATTGCCCGGGGGCTTTATGAAAACAAAGATAATCCCGCTGAATTTTATGTGGAAAAAGAATCGCTTTTTGACCGGGGGTTGCGTGTTGACGACCTGATCGAAAGTCTGGAGCCCATTAATCATGAAAAGGTTTCAGAATTGATGAGCATCCACCCTCTGCAACTGATTTTTTAGGAGGTTGAAATGAAAATTGCCATTTTACTGAAAAGTGGCCCCTCTTCGATTGAAGCACAGCGTGCCCTGCAAGTGACAACGGATATGATGTCCCGGGGAGACACGGTTCATCTGTATCTGCTGCAGGATGCTGTTCACTTGAGCCGGCCGGACCTGAAAACCGGTTTAACCGGGACGCTTGACCAGCTGGTTGACAAGGGGCTCCAGGTGAGTTATCTCACCACGGATGTCGAACTCCGGGGCCTGGATACGTCAGCCGTTCTGGAAAAAATTTCGGGCGGGACATATGAAACCCTGGTGGATTTGATGACGTCCAGCGACCGGGTGATCGGGATGCTATAGGCTGTTTGAAACATGGATAACTCAAAACCATTGGATAATGATCACCTCACGCAGGTAGCATTTCTTGCCAAAAGCCTGTCTGACGGCAACCGGTTGAGGATTTTACAAATGATCAGCAGCGGCAGGAAATCGGTTTCCGCAATTATCGAAGCCCTTGATCTATCCCAGCCCCTGGTTTCCCATCACCTCAAGGAGCTGAAACGCACGCTTCTGGTGAAAGTGGAAAGGGAAGGCCCGTTTGTTTTTTATGAACTGGCTGATCCCCGGATTCTTGACGTATTGCAGATATTAAACCGGGTGGCCGGGGATCTTCTGGCCGCACGGAAAAATTATTTTTAATCAAATATAAAGGCGTACTGGTATATGAATGAACTTTTCGATCTGGTTTCAGGTATGGCGCCGGAAAAAGCGTTATCCCAGATTTCCGGCACCATAGAACGGCTTCTGGCCGATCTGGACAGTGATGCCCGGGAACGGTTCCTGATGGGCCTGATCAGTCAATCCGAAGAAGACAAGATTTCCGGACTGGTGCACCTGTGACTGGCCGAATGCATGGGCGAAGGTGTCGACCCAACGCAGATGTGCCAGAGTCTGGTGGACAAGGTGGCACAATCCGAGCAATTGAGCGCTATTGTGGAGATGGATTTGCTGGTTTTGTTTGAAGACTGGCTGGAGGAACTGGAAACCGAGGTGCTCAATGTGTTGAAAAAAAATGCCTCCCTGGATGAAAAAGCCATTGCCGGGACACTGGGATTGTCAAACCGGGGGGCTGCCTTTCTGGTGTCAAAGCTCAAAAGGCAGGGCCGATTGTAACGGATGCGAAAGGGTTTCATTTTTAAGACAATCTCACGTTCAGTCCCTCCAATCCGCCTTGTTCCAGTTTGTCAGATATTACCTTCGCGGGTTAAGTCGGTTGTGATCCAAGGAAATAAACTCAATGACATATAAGGATATTATTGCGGCAAAAATGGTATTGAACCTGCCGGAACGGGCCACCATGGCGGAAATTAAATCCAGCTACCGAAAACTGCTCAAGCGCTGGCATCCGGACAAGAATCCGGGCGACCCGGACCGGTGCCATGAGATGACCCGGAGAATCACCATTGCCTATAAAACGATTCTTGCCTATTGCGACCAGTATGCCTATTCATTTGAAAAACAGGAAGTGGAAAAATATCTGTCTGCAGAAGAGTGGTGGATGGACCGGTTCGGCAATGATCCGTTGTGGGGAAACCGCAATCAAAAGTAGGAAATCGATGAATTGTAGAATGGAGAAGTTGCCGAACAGATTACCGGCATGGTTGGCAAGGAAAAGCTTGAACAAACCATTAAAAATGTATTGTAAGGAGACTTTTGCATGAACAATTTTGATTATGATCTTGTGATCATCGGTGCCGGTCCGGCCGGACTTACTGCCGGGGTGAAAAAAGTCTTTCTGCTCCACCGCAGGGATCAACTCCGGGCCGCCAAAATTCTCCAGGAAAGGGCCTTTGCCAGCAGCAAGATCGAAATACTCTGGAATACTGTGGCCACAGGTGTTGAAGGGCTTTTTGGTATTGAAGGGGTCCATGTCAGAAATGTCAAAACCGAAGAAGAAAAAACCCTTAAGGCGAACGGATGTTTTATCTGGGTGGGAACCTTGCCCAATGCGGAATTTTTAGGCGACGATATCATTACTGATGAATATGGATTTATCCTTACTGACGCCCGGATGGAAACCAATATCCCGGGGGTATATGCTGCAGGCGATATCAGGGACACCCCCCTGCGTCAGGTGTCCACAGCAGTGGGGGACGGCGCCATAGCCACCTTGGCAGCAGAACATTATATTGAGAACCTGTGAAATGAAAAAAAATTGTATTTTTGGCATGTGTGGCATCTATCTGACAAAAACTACAAAAACACACGGAGGTATGACCATGTGTGAACAAACCTGCGGGTGTCAGAACCCGGTGGAACTTAAGGGACGTCCGGAAGACTGCACCCCGGAACAGATCAGAAAATGCCATGGGGATGAAGCACAGCATCCGTGCACCTGTCCCACTGACAACACAGCCCGGACAGAGGGCCTGGATGACTCCTGACCCGTCCCCGGCGGCCATCCAGGCCCAGGGCCTTGCCAAACGGTTTGACAAGGTCCAGGCGGTATCGGCCGTTGATTTCGAGGTCCGATCCGGTGAGCTGTTCGGGTTTTTAGGTCCCAACGGCGCCGGTAAGACCACCACCATCAACATGCTCACCGGGCTGGCCCGGCCGGATGCCGGCACCATCCATATCAGCGGCGTCGACTGCACGAAAAATCCCAGGGCTGCCCAGCATCTCATCGGGGTGGTGCCCGATGAAAGCAACCTGTATCCGGAACTGACCGGCTTTGGAAACCTGTGCTTCTGTGCGGCCCTGTACGGCATCGGAAAAACTGAGCGAAGGTCCAGAGCCCGGGAACTGCTGGACACCTTTGATCTTGCCGGGGCCGCAGATCGGAAATTCGGCGGATATTCCAAGGGCATGAAGCGTAAACTCGCCATTGCCGCCGGTATCATCCACCGGCCGGATATTTTATTTCTGGATGAACCCACCACCGGCATCGATGTAGCCAGTGCCCGTCAGCTGCGCCGGCTGGTCCGTGCGCTGCACAAAAACGGCACCACCATTTTTCTGACCACCCATTACATCGAAGAGGCCGAGCGGTTGTGCGACCGGATCGCCTTCATCGTATCCGGCAGAACGATCCGGACAGACACGGTGGAAAATTTGATCCAGCCCGTGCGGGACACCCATGTACTGCAAGTTACCTGCACCGGCCGGACCAAAGACCTGGCAGACACCCTGGACCGCACATTCCCGGACCTGGCATTCGCGTTTCCGGAACAGGGAATGATCCGGGTGACATCCGGCAGCCCGGTGCGGGTCGGCCCGCTGGTGCGGTTTCTGGAGGATCGGGCAGTGGAGGTGACGGAAGCAAAAAAGATCCGGCCCAGCCTTGAGGAGGTGTTCATCGACATCACCGGCGTCAAAGCGGAGATCATGAGTAGGGAAAAGGAAAAGACCGGCGGAGGTTCCCGATGAATCAATGGATCGCGTTCTGGAGCATTTTTGTCAAGGATTTGAAAACCTATTACCTGAAACCCCCCAATATCAGCTGGGGACTGATTTTTCCGCTGGCATGGACCGGCATGTTTTTTGTCAAGACCGGCAGCGATCTTTCCAGCATTCCAGAGGTCCTTCCCGGCGTGATGGCGGTGTCCATTCTTTTCGGCACCACCTCCATGCTGGCGGTGACCATCACCTTTGAAAAAAAGAACCGCTCCTTTGAGCGTCTCCTGCTGGCACCCCTTTCCTTTGAAATCCTGATGCTGGCCAAAACCAGCGGGGCCATCCTGTTTGGAATACTCAACGCCCTGGTGCCCCTTTTTCTGGCGGTATGGTTGACCGATCTGTCACAGGTGGCATGGGGCGTGCTGGTACCGGCCGTGTTCCTGATTTCCGTGGCATCCACATTCATGGGGCTGTTCATTGCCGTGGCTGTCAGTGAGGTGTTCGAGGCCCAGACCTTTTCCAATTTTTTCCGGTTTCCCATGATCTTTCTGTGCGGGCTGTTTTTTCCCGTCAGTGCGCTGCCGTTTTTTCTGGAACCACTTGCCTATTTTCTGCCCTTGACCTATGGGGCGGACCTGCTGCACGGGGCCGTGCGCGGAGAACATACCCTGCCATATCTGGTGGACCTGGCAGTTCTGGCCGTTTTCTGCATCGGTCTGTTTGCTGTCAGCCTGTTCAACATCCGGAGGCGGTGGATTGCCTGATTTTGAAGATCAAGTGGATCAATCGATTCAAGATTACGGCAGAAACGGCTATGTGTTGAGAAAGTGCTGTTGGTTTCTAAATCATTCCTCAAAGTGATGGATCGATTGTCTGCTATACCGAAAGCTTTTCCCAGCGCAGAACATGGGCCACCACCATGCCTGCAATAAATCCGGCCGCCAGGTTGGATGCCAGGGTGATGCCCAGTATCAATGTGGCGACAAACAGGTCTTTGCGCTGATTCAGGTCTATCATGGCAAGGGTCAGTTGCGCACCTGCGAATATGAGCAATACCCCCAAAATGGACATGGGGATTAAGTTGAACACCTGGACGATACTGTTGCCGAAAACAATGGCCAGGCCCAGCAAAAGCCCGCCGGCCACAACTATCAACCCGGCCGGAAATTTCCGGTTGTCCAGCAGCAGCAGGGTTGCAATGGCACCGATGATCCCGATGATGACACTTATTGGAATGCCGGCCAGGGCCTGTACAGTGAGATGGGGTTCCACTGCCTCCTGTAGGGCCTGGTATTTCGAGGTTCCCATGATGAACTTTACCCCTCCGGAAATCAGCAAAGCACCGGTGGACAGCTGCATCCAGCGGCACCTGGCTGTCCCGTATCAGGCAGGGTCACGCGGTGTGGGCGTTTTTGTCCTGTTTTTCCGTGGTGCTGCATCTGGACTGATTGGTTTCATGCCAAGGTCTAAATTTCTTTAGTGATTGTCGTTTCAGCTGGCCCTATGGTGACTGGTTTTCACCGTTCGATTAAAAAACGCCTGATTAAAAAAATATAACCGTTCGGTTAAAAATAGTTGACTTTTTCATAATATAACCGTACGGTTATATTATGAAAAAGGATCCAGAATCATGAATAAAATAAATTATCCATACCGGGTCAGGCTGCCTGGTTACCTGGGAAAGGCAATCAGAGATACCCGGAAAAACAAGGACATGACCCAGAAAGTTCTGGCCGATCTGACCGGCACCAGTGTCAAATTCATCAGTGATGTTGAAAGAGGAAAAAATACGGCCCAGACAGATAAGGTCTTTGATCTTCTCCGGGCACTGGGCCTGATCGTATACATCGCACAGAACCCGCTTCCGGAAAACAAAGGTGATACCCGATGAGCGGATTGCTGGTATTCTGGGATCAAAAGATAGTCGGCACCTTGACCCGCCACAAAAGAGGAAAGGTTGTTTTTCAATATAACAAAGACTGGCTGGCATCAGACGGCCATTCGATTTCGATTTCGCTTCCCTGTCAACAGGAAAAATTTGCCCCGGGTGTCAGCACGGCGTTCTTTGAAAACCTTTTGCCAGAAAGCCGCGCAAGATCCATACTGGCCCACAACTACCGATTTGATAAAAAAGATACCTTTGCTTTTTTGAATACTTTTGGGGAAGATTGCGCGGGTGCGCTTTCAATTATTCCGGAAGAAAAAGAACCGGATTTTACGACCGGCCAGTACAAATGCATTGATTCAGAGTTGATTGAGATCCTGAATAAAATCGAGAAAGATCCGAAAAAACATTCATTATACCCGGAAATAAAGGATGTCCGGCTTTCCATTGCCGGCGTTCAGGACAAATTACCCGTGTATCTGAAAGATGGGCGTTTTTATCTGCCGTTAAATTCAGGATCTGCAACAACACATATCATTAAGCCCGCGAATGCGGATTATCCGGAATTGACAAAAAATGGTGATACATACCGGGTGGAAAGGATTAAAATCCATTCCCTTGAAAAATTTGCAAAAACAATGAATTTTCGCTTGAGTTTTTTGCATAAAATCATAGAGGAAACACTGACTGCCGTTGGATACCAGCTTGCGCCACTCCTTGGCAAACATGAAAAACAGTATGGGAAAAGCACTGTCTATGATGAGTTGTATGAAAAAATCCAGGAAAACATGCGATCAATGAAAAAAAATCAATAATCCCTCAGAATATCCGGGTGAAGCATGCCAAAAACATCAAAACTGTTTGCCACCGTCAACCGGATCGCCAGAAACACGGTGATGGCTGTTCCTGAAAAAATGGCAATCATGATGGCGATCTGATATTTGATGGCGGTAAAGGGATCTGCTCCGGCAAGAATGACGCCTGTCATCATGCCGGGCAGGGACACCAGGCCGATGGTTGCCATGGAGGCGATGGTCGGAGCAAGGGCGGATCGCAGCGCGTCCCGGAAAAAAGGATTCAGCGCTTCTGTTAATGATGCCCCGTATGCCAGCGACTGATGATACGCTTTTTCATTTGTGTGGATGGATTGATAAAAATTGTTGAGCCCGATAATATCCGCCCGCAGGCAGTTGCCCAGAATCATTCCGGCCAGAGGGATGACGTACTGGGCCTCAAACCATCCGGGCAGCCTGAGTATGATGCCGGCAAAAAATATCATGGGCAGCACGGTACCGACCAGCAGCGCGATGAACATCGGCAGCAGAAAAGGCTTCAGCTTCAGGCGGCAGCCTTTGAGAATGGACAAATCCGCTACCAGGATCATTGCAGCCACCCATGCCAGGTTTAAAAAAGGGTTGTTCAGTGTAAACACCACCTGCAGATACATTCCGACAAACAACAGCTGTACGGTCATTCTCATTACAGCCACCGCTGTTTCCTTGAGCATGCCCACCCGCAGATACAGCATGACGGCCAGAGGAAAAATCAGCAGCAGGTATCCGCCGGCAAGACTCAGCAAACTGATATCAATAATCTGATTCATTCGGTTTTTCCCCCTTACATCTGATGAATCTCTTTCATGTCAACCACCCTGGTGGCAAAACCCAGCCACTCAGAATCATGCGCCACAGAAAGTACGGTGGTGTTTTGCGCCTGTCTGAAGTAATCGGCCACTGCCTGCTTGTTTTTCACGTCCAGGGCGGAAGAGGCTTCATCAAGCAGCACAATAGGGCGGTCCAGCAAAATGGCGATGGTCAGCGCAATCCGTTGTTTTTCTCCGCCGGAAAGCCGGGTGATCTGCTTGTCCAGCAACGGTTGCGGCAAGTTGAATCTTTCCATGATTTCGGGAAGCCGGGCAAGATTGTCACGCAGACCGGCATTGGCCCGATAGGAGAACGGGGTTTCAATCACTTCTTTGACACTGCCGGTACCCAGGTCCGGTTCCTGGGCCACATAGGCGATGTGGCGCCTTTTCTGCCAGATATTGTGACGGGTGACAGGCTCTCCCAGGATCGTGATGGTTCCGGAATCAGGCATCACAAGGCCCAGTATGCACCTGAGGACCGTGGATTTTCCGGAACCGGACGGACCGGTCAAGGTCACCTTGTCCCCATGAAACACGCTCAAAGACAGGTCTTTCAACACTGGCTGCCCGTCAAAGTCTACATTCAGCTTGTTCAGGTGGATCGCCATTTCAGAATCGGATACGTTCATATTCTTCTCACAAAGATGAAAAGATAGCCCTCTATTTTGCAATGAATTCCACGCAGGACTGGTTTTTCTGATCCGCGAGAACCTGAAACTTGCTGTAAATGGTTGTCTGCATGGCGCCTCCGTTTTGTTTATCGATATGAAAATTGTAAGAAATATGGTGAATGGAAACCGGCTTTTTGTCAACCTGAACATGAAGATATCTCCATTGATTCAGATCACATTGTCAATATTGTTTTGACAAATCGATGCTGAAATCGATATGGAACATGCACTTCCATAAGGAAAAAGGGCAAGCATTTACAATCCTTTTTTTGAAAAACCTTGACTAAAAAGGCGCGCCTGGTTATTAAACAGAAGCGCTTTTTTCAGGTTTGATTGCCGGAATAATCAAGCTGCTTATGAACATTGCATCTAAATAAGGATTTTTCGGGTGACACGAAAAAAAATGCTTTTGATCGCTGTGATGGTTATCGTGGGAGCCGGTATTCTTCTGGGGGCGGCTGCACCGAAACTGATTGCCTGGTCATCAACCCCTCAGTTCTGTAATTCCTGTCATGTCATGAATGACCAGTATGAAACCTGGTTCAAGACCGGCGTGCACCGGACCATTCAATGTATTGACTGCCATCTGCCCAATGACAATGCTGCCAATCATTTTCTGTGGAAAGGCATCGATGGTACCAGAGACCTGGTGTTTTTCCATACGGGAATTTACGAAACTCCCATCGAGATCACGGATCGTGGTAAAGGATTCATTCAGCAGAATTGTATCCGGTGTCATGAAGGCATTGTTTCCCGGATAGCCACCGACGACCAGGAATGCTGGTCCTGTCATAGAAGAATTAACCACAAGGCTGCCATTTTCAATGCGGTTGTCAATTGACACCGGCAAGCCGATTTTCCCAAGGAGTTCTGTTGCTATGGTAAGAAACGCTGTGATGATTTTAACGGGCCTGCTGGTGGTGTGCCTGTGGCTGGCAGGATGTGATTCCAAACCCGAGACCTATCTGGCGGCCCAGATCGATGAAAACGAATATGACCCTGAAAAATGGGGGGATGCTTACCCATTGCACTATGAATCCTGGCTCAAAACCAAAGAGCCGAAACCGGTGGACAAAAGCCGGTACAAAAGGGGATGGGACACGGATGAAGTTGTTTATGACAAACTCAGTGAATTTCCGTTTCTCGGGGTATTGTTTAAAGGATGGGGATTCGGCATTGAATATAACGAACCCAGAGGTCATTATTATGCGGTGATCGACCAGATCGAGATCGATTCGTCCCGGGTGGCATCCGGCGGGGTGTGCCTGGCCTGCAAAACCCCGTTCCACAGGAAAATGACCGAAACCCATGGCCTGGATTATCTGGGAAAGCCTTATCTGGAAGCGCTGGATATGCTGCCCGAAAAGCTGCGGGAACTGGGACCGGCCTGTTATGACTGTCATCTGCCGGATCCAATGGAGCTGACATTTAAAAAAGCCCATCTGGAAAAAGGACTGGAAATGATCGGAAAAAAAGATCCGTCCCGGCAGGAACTGCGGATTCTGGCCTGCGCCCAGTGCCATATCACCTATTCCGTGCCCAAAGGTCCTGACAATAAAGTCATCGGGAATGTCACCATGCCCTGGCGGAACGGCACATGGGGGGATATTTCCATTGAAGGCATCATCGATGTGCTGCTGACCGACGAGTCACGGCTGGAATGGGTCCAGGAGATCACCGGATTCAAGATGCCGTTCATCCGCCATCCGGAATTCGAGTTGTTCTCCCGGGGCAGCGTGCACTTCAAGGCCGGTGTGGCCTGTGCCGACTGCCATATGCCGTATACCCGGTCCGGAAGCTACAAAATCTCGGACCATGATGTCACCAGTCCGTTAAAAGCGGACCTCAGGGCCTGTGCCCAGTGCCATACCCAGTCCAAAGAATGGCTGACCGATCAGATTTTTCATACCCAGGACCGGACAACATCCCTGATTCTCAGGGCCGGTTACGGCACCGCCACCTGCGCCAGGCTGTTTGAAACCCTGCACCAGGCCCGGGCAAAAGGCGCGGCCGTGGACAAGACAGTCTACCAGGAAGCCAAAGACCTTTATATGCAGGCATTTCTGCGCATCGTATTCATCAATGCGGAAAATTCGGTGGGCTTTCACAACGCCGCGGAAGCCGGTCGGGTGCTCGGGGACTCCATTGCCTTTGCCGGTAAAAGCGAGGCCCTGCTGCGGCAGCTGCTGGCGGGCGCAGGGATGGATCCGGGCCTGGAAGTGGCCCTGGATTTAGGAGAGACATTGAACAACCGGGGCAAGGCAAAACTGAATTTCAGGCCGGAACAGGAATTTACAGATCCGTTCGGTATCCAGGAACAGCTGCTGTCTGAAGAGGCCAAAGGCCTGTAATGGAGAATATCATCTGACACATCTCGGCCAGGGTCCCATAGAAAAACAAGGAGATAGAAAATGCAAGTGTTCAAGCTCAGTGAAACCAATGAATTCAAACCGGGCGTCATGAACCGGTTCTTTCTGGTCGAAACATCCGAGCATTTCAAAATTATCAATTTCAATCCGGATGCCGGGGTGGTTTTTCCGGTCCATTCTCATGATCTGGACGGTGAGCTGTCCATTCAGGTGCTGGAGGGAAAAGGATGGTTTCTTGGGGAAAACGATGCAAAAATCCCTGCAGAGGAAGGGAATATTCTAATATCGGAGATCAGGGAACCCCATGGAGTCGAGGCGGATACGAAAATGAGAATCATTGTGACAATAGCGCCGCCGATCTGATGAAAAAACAAAAAGGGAAATCCTGATGCGGGTCATGCCGAAAGCATGGCCTGCATCAGGGGAAGAATCTCCGTCAGATCTTAGTTGCCGGCCATCATGGCGGCGATGTCTTCGTCCACATCACCGGTGGGTTTGATGTCAAAGTTTTT
>JAABUB010000035.1 GCA_011389575.1 Desulfotignum sp.
GCTGCGCATGGTCATGGCCCCCAACGGCACCCTGCTCACCCGGGAAAATGTCCAGAAACTCAAAAACAGCGGCATCAAGCGGATCAGTGTCAGTCTGGACGGTGCCGACGCCCGCACCCATGACAGTTTCAGAGGCCTTGCCAACGCCTTTGATGATGCCCTCCGCGGTATTGCAGTTGCCAGAGATGCCGGTCTGGAATTTCAGATCAACACCACCATCACCAAGACCAATCTTGATGAAATTCCCAAAATTCTGAAACTGGCCGAAGAGCTGGGAGCGGTGGCCCTGCATATTTTTCTGCTGGTTCCCACCGGCCGGGGCAAATACATTGTGGATTCAGCCATTGATGCCGAAGAATATGAACAGACCCTGAACTGGTTCTATGACCAGCAGGACAAAACCCCACTGCAGCTCAAGGCCACCTGTGCCCCCCATTATTACCGGATTCTGCGCCAGCGGGCCCATGCAGAAGGCAAAAAAGTCAGTTTTGCATCCCATGGCCTGGATGCCGTCACCAGGGGATGTCTTGCCGGAACCGGTTTCTGTTTTATTTCCCATGTGGGCCGGGTGCAGACCTGCGGGTTTCTGGATGTCACCTGCGGGGATATCCGACAGCAGTCTTTTGCCGATGTCTGGGAAAACTCCCCTGTGTTCAATGAGCTGCGGGATTTTTCAAAACTCGAAGACAAATGCGGGCTCTGTGAATACAAACAGGTGTGCGGCGGATGCCGGGCCAGGGCCTATGAAGCCACTGGCAGTTATCTGGCCGAAGAGCCTTTGTGTTCCTATCAGCCCCGCAAAAAGGGGTAAGCTTTTAGCTGTTGGCTTTTAGGTGTTAGGCTTTTAGTCCTTCTTTTTTCGAAAAGAATGAACACACGTTGATTTTGTGATATATTTTCATCTTTGAATCCGAAAGATGGATTTAGGTTTTTAGCTAACCGCTAACCGCTAAAAGCATTCAATACCAGGGTGATGGGTCTGTCATCTTCTGTTCTGCCCTTGAACCGCACCGGCCCCGGTTTGCGGAAATGGTCTTCTCCTGCATCTGCTGCCAGCCATTTTTCACGACAGGCTTTAAAGACCTGGAAGGCATTGGAAGACAGATCCACCATGCTTTTTTCCATGACCAGCTCCAGTCTGCCTTTGCGTTCTTCCAGGTGCATGAGCCTGGCAATAGGAATGCCCATGGCTTCCCAGTTTTCAAATGTCTGTTCCAGGTTTTTGATGGCCGCCATCTGACCGGTGGCCCCGTTGGCAACAAGATGAAAAGCTGTCAATCCCAGATTATAGGTATAATGGCAGTCAAAGGCAGTGGGGTCCCCTCCCCGGCCGTCATATCCGAAAAAATGGGTCTGAATCTTGAACCGGGGTTCTGACCGGCGAAAAATTTCCGTGACCGGGCCGGGAATCTCATCTTCCGGGTTCAGCAGCCCGGCGCTTACCAACGCCTGTTTCAGGGTTTTTAAAGAAATGATTTTGGGCTTTACCAGCAGAAATCGGGCAGCCGGGTCTGTGAACAAAGCAGCGGCATACGTGTCCGGGTCCATATCCCGAAAAGCCATGAACGACTGGTAATAGGACTGTTCAATCCCTATCTTATATACGCCCTGCTCTTTTAACACCCCCAGATAGTCTGTGACCATGTCCATGATGATTTTTTCGGTTCTCACCTGGGAAAATTGAAAATTGCCGTGGAGATCACGTTCCACCAGAAGTCCTTCCTGGAAAAACCCGGGAAGCTGGTTGAACAGTTCATCATCGCGCTGGTTCCATATGGGAAAACCGTTCCTGTCCAGCATGCCTGTGCTGATGCGCCGCAGGTAATCCAGTTTTTCGTTCAAAGAAGGAAAGGACCGGTGAAAATCCAGATCATGGATAGTGTTGAAATCAGCGATGATCTTATTGAGCTTGATGATAAACACCTGGATTTCATTGATGGATTCCAGAATCCCTTCCGGTATGATCATCACCCCGTAATTTTTGCCGAATGCGGCCCTGCGCACGATGGCATCACAGATAATCCGGGACAGATGCCGCAGGGTAATACCATAAGCGGTATAGTCGATTTCCCCTTTTTCCGCGGCTTTTTCCAGACGTTCCGTGTCCACGTATTCAGCCAGTTCTTCTCCAATGAACGCCAGGTTGGCATGGGTCTGAAGCACTGCCTCCAGAGTCAGGTGGCTGGCCACCCGGCCCATGACCTTGCAGACATGCCAGTATTTCACATCTGATGCCGCATCCGAGGCCAGGTTGCTGATGTTCTGGGAAAAAGCCCGGGCAGCCGAATGGAATCCAAAGGATGCAGCCAGCAGTTTTGTGCCGTCATCACTTGACACCTGAATATCACCGTCAATGGTTTTGGGGACCCCGATAACGCTGATGCCGGCAGATATGAAGTGCTGGGCCAGAAATGCGGCATTGGTGTTGGAATCATCACCGCCGATGACCACCAGACCTTCCAGGCCCAGGGTCTGGCAGGTCTTCAGGGCCTGAGCCATTTTCTTCGGGGTGTCGATTTTGGTTCTCCCGGTTTTGATCATGGAAAATCCGCCCATGTTCCGAAGGGCATCCACCATTTGTTTTTTTATTTCCACATACCGGGACTCCAAAAGTCCGTCTGCTCCCAAAATAAAGCCGAACAGCCTGGATTCGGGATTGCAGGCTTTGAGCTCGTCAAACAGCCCGGCAATGACATTATGACCCCCTGGTGCAGGCCCCCCGGAAAACATCACCCCTATACGTCTTTTTTTTAAAAATGCTTTTTTTTCACCCGGAGAGATATCATTTTTTCTTACCACCTTCTGCACGGGATTTTTCATAATATCAGGCAGAACGGTTTCTGCTTCTTTATTAACGGCAAACCTGTATTGGGGCTGGTCAGATAACCGGGTATATACGGAGTCAAAGATTTTTATACGGTTGGGAACAAAGCCTTGTCTTTCCAAAATTTCCGGATTATTGTTTGCGATCACCCTGCCTGCTGCCGGATGATCCAGAATATGTTTGTGCACATCTTGAGAGCCCATCAACACCCCCTGTTTTTAATGATTTTATGCAGATATTTATATGAAAGCCGTCAGTACTCAGCTAACAGCTAAAAGCTGATAGCTTTCATTCTTTCTTGTGTCCGTCAGGGCATGGCCGTTATATGAAGAATCAATATATCTGCACCTGGTTCCGCCCGTTTTCCTTTGCCTTGTAAACTGCGACATCCGCTCTTTCAAATACGTTCTGGTGGGTGGTTTCCCCTTGTTTTACCTGGGAGACCCCGATACTCACGGTTATGCGGACAGTTTCCTGTTTGTATAAAAACTCAATTTTTTCAATGGTCTGCCGAATTTTTTCCGCAACATTTCTGGCACCTGCTTCATCGGTCTCCGGCATGATCACAGTGAATTCTTCCCCGCCATAGCGTGCCAGCATATCATTTGCGCGCAGCAGCGGAAGGGTCCGCCGAATCAATTCTTTAAGACAGCGGTCACCAATGCTGTGACCGAACCTGTCATTGATGGTCTTGAACTTGTCCGCATCAATAACCAAAAGAGAAAAAGTGGTACCATACCGCTTGGACCGTTCCATTTCCTCAGTGATTTTTTTGTCATACGCACGGCGATTATAGGCACCGGTCAACTGATCCAGGTGGAGTTTTTTCTCCAGTTCTTCAGAATACCGGGTGGCTGCATCCAGTTCATGGCGCAATTTTGCAAACCCGGTCTTGAAGATATACTGATCTTTTTCCACCTCCTCGCGGATGGCCTGATCTGTCATCTGCTTTTTGGAAAGGGCATTCTCAATGGAAGCCAGACGCTGGGAAACCTGGCGCTTTAAATTCTCCAGGCTTTCTGTCACATCTGCAGATGTCTGCAACTGGTTCATTTCATGATGTAATACTGTTTCAAATCCTTTGTTGGATGCCACCATTGAATGGGTATGTTCATAGGAATCAGCCAGTTTGGTTTCAATTTCCAGAATTTTTCCCACGATTTCCCGGATAAAAACAGTGACTTTTTCCCGCTCCTGGCTGGTATCGGAAATATACACAAAAACAAGGTTGAAAATACTTTCCCGTATATCGGAAATATCACTGGCGTTACCCGCCTTTGTCAGCATCTCCAGGATATTGTCCAGACGGGGACCATATTTTTTTTCCAGAGCAGATCTGAGTTTGTTGAGTATTTCGTGGTAATCTTCTTTAAATTTGTCGATGAAGGTGTCTCCGGACGGTTTTAAAAAAGAAGCCAGCATACCTTTTTTCTTTTTCACAGGCACAGGCCCGGTATCTTCCTGAATAACAGCGGTTTTCACCTGCTCGAACACATAGGCCATTTTTTCAGGAGATGCCCCTTTTTTAAAGGCCTGGCTTAGATTTTGGCAGGCTTTTGAAAAAGCAGTGTCCCCGGTCCCCATCACATCCAGAATCATGGGCATGTATCTGCGGTACATCCGGTCGGTCCGCTCCAGCCGTTCCTCAAGGGCATCGAGTTCCTTGATCAAATTATCCTTCTGGGAATACAGTTTTTTGATCTGTTCCTGCAACAGCTCATTTTTTTCATCTGCTGGTATTTTCATGGCACAGTCCTGATTATGGGTTTAACTGCCCTATAATTTAGCGGTCTGTCCATGGAAAGTAAAGGTTTTATGATTACCGGGCGCGCCAATCTGTGTAAAACCATACACATGCTCCGGAACCATTGGTTTCTTGGCTTGATTTGGTCATGGAAAAATTGTAAAACAGGCCTTATACGAAATCAAACCTTAAAAAAAGCAATACCAAAGGAGACATACGGTTGGCTTTTACCCTGTTTAAAAAAAAAGAAAAAGAAAAAACACCTGCTGAAACCGGAATTTTCAACCGGTTGAAAACCGGTCTAAGCAAAACCCGAAAGGTATTGAATACCGATATCAACGAGTTGTTCACATCCACCAGGAAAATCGATGACACTTTGTTCGAAGAACTGGAAGAACGGCTGATCACCTCGGATCTGGGCATGGACATCACCATGGACATGATTGATCGGATCAAAAAACGCGCCGGCCGCCTATCCAGTGCAGACCAGTTAAAATCCGTACTTAAAGAAGAATTGATCGCCTTGTTCCCTGAAATGCCGGAACAAAAGACATCTCCTGCAGTCACCAAACCCCGGGTGATCATGGTGGTGGGGGTCAATGGCACCGGCAAGACCACCACCCTGGGCAAACTTGCCGCCCGTTTCACCCGCGAAGATAAAAAAGTACTCATTGCCGCTGCCGACACCTTCAGGGCTGCAGCAATTGAACAGGTTGAAATATGGGCTGAAAGGGCCAAAGCTTCCATTGTCCGGCACAAACAGGGTGCAGACCCGGCAGCAGTGGCCTATGATGCAGTGGAAGCAGCCATGGCAAGGAATATCGATGTGCTGCTCATTGACACGGCCGGCCGTCTCCATACCCAGAAGAACCTTATGGAAGAATTGAAAAAAATCAAGCGCACCGTGGCCAGGAAATTGCCCGAAGCCCCCCATGAGGTGCTGATGGTGCTTGATGCCACCACCGGCCAGAACGCCATATCCCAGGCAAAGATCTTTCATGAGGCAGTACATTTGACACAACTGGCCGTAACCAAGCTGGACGGCACAGCCAAGGGCGGCATTGTGGCTGCGGTGGCCAGCACCATGAACCTGCCCATCCGCTATATCGGTGTGGGAGAAAGTCTGGAGGATCTCCAGGAATTTGATCCGGTCCGGTTTGTCAATGCATTGTTTGACTGACCGCAGAGCCATCGCAGGTAACCACATCCTGTTACGCTGCGTATACCCGCCTCCTGAGGGTGCTGTGTGACCGGCCCGAGATTGGCATCTGACGGTCCTGTCACACAGCACCCTCAGGAGGCTATGGCAATATACGGGACCCTGCATCTACAAGCGATTACCCTGTGACTAACCGGATATAAATGTGAAAATGTCAGACCCGGCAGGGCTGACATTCTTACCTGCTGAAAGGAACCATTGTGTTTGGTATTGAAAATTATGCCGGGTTTGTGGCAGCTGCCATTATTTTAAACCTGACCCCGGGGGCGGACACCCTGTATATCTTGACCCGGAGTATTGCCCAGGGCAGCCGGGCCGGACTGATGTCCGTGGCCGGTATCATGTCCGGATGTGTGGTCCATGTTCTGGCCGCAGCCTTTGGCCTGTCTTTGATCCTGTCCACATCTGCAGTGGCTTTTTTTCTGGTAAAATGGGCCGGGGCCCTTTATCTGATTTTTTTAGGGATCAGGGCCTTGACCAGCACCACGCCGGCATTTGAAGCCAGGGTCAGCCGGTTTACGCACAAAGATCTGATCACCATCTACAAACAGGGGGTGATCACCAATGTGCTCAACCCCAAGGTGGCCCTGTTTTTTTTATCTTTTCTGCCCCAGTTCATAAATCCGGCAAATGCCAGAGGCCCGCTGCCTTTTTTGCTGCTGGGGGGCACATTTCTTTTCACCGGCACAATCTGGTGTCTGATTTTAACCCGGGCCGCAACCCGCATGACACTGACTTTTCGGGAAAATGCCCGTATCGGTATATGGATGCAGAAATTATCCGGGGTTGTTTTTATCGCCTTCGGCCTGAAGCTGGCTCTGGATACCAGATGACAACATGACTGAAATTTATGAATTAGGTTTTCCTGAAGTTACTTGTCCGGGCTGCACACGCTCAGGGGCGAGCCCCTAAAAAATTTCTATAACGCACTATTGAAAAATTTCTGGCGCAGGCGCTCAAAATGTATTTTTATTCGGTTTTGCCTTACCGCACCAAATTGTTTTGTGTTTCCGGTAACAATCAAATCCGTCAACTCATCAATTTCATCTGACATGCTCCGGACTTCTTCATTCCAGTCTCCTTTGTCCATAACCACATACCACAGCCGAAAGCTCTGGGTGTACAACCGTTCAGTCACCTCTTTCAATACAGGATTGCCTGCTGCATCATGGATGATGTCCCTGATGGCAAAATCCACTGCTGCCAGTGCTTTGCGATTTTTATTATCAAACAGGGTATCACATTCTTTTTTCAGATCCCGGAAAATATCCAGATGATTCCCGGTCATTTGGTCACCGGCAAGCTGGCTTTCAAAGGGTTCACACTCAAAGCGCACCTGGAATATATTCATTATTTTGCTGAATTCAATTTCCGTCACCATACTGCCGGTTCTGGGTATTATCCTGACAAGCTGCTCCCATTCCAGACGGTTGAGCACATCCCGCACAGGAGACCGGCTGATGCCGAACTCCTCTCCCAGAATTTTTTCGTTGAGAATCTGTCCGGGTGGATATTCCATATACAGAATCCGGTCCCGCATAATCTCGTAGATGGTGTTGTTCATCGTCTTTCTGCTTTTTATACTCCCTTGTAATACCGTATCGCGTTGTTTTGTGCGTTAATTAAAAAAAAACACAATAAAAAAAAGCTTGACAGGAATTTTCACTCACTGGTATACCATTAACAAGATTATTAATATAAATAAAGGCATTTCTATAGAATTTCAAAATTTTTACAAATTCCGGCGGGTATTACCATTAACATCAATGGAGAACAATGACGGTTTATCACATCCATAAAAAAACCCAGGCCTGGTACGGAGAAAGCATCGGTATCCTGATCCTGGATGCTGCGTATCCCTGTGTTCCCGGCAATATCGGTAACGCCAGCACATTTCCCTTTCCTGTCCGGTATGAAAAAGTTACCGGCGCATCCATTGACAGGCTGTTGAACCGCCAGGATCCGGAACTGGCCGCCCCTTTTATCCAGGCTGCGGCAAGACTCCAGGAAGACGGGGTTCACGCCATCACCGGTGCGTGTGGTTTTATGGCACTTTTTCAGCAGGAAGTGGCCCAGCATGTTGATATTCCGGTTTTTCTTTCCAGTCTTTTACAGATCCCGTTTATCCACCAGATAACAAACAAAAAAATCGGTATCATTACTGCCAACGCCGCCTGCCTTCAAGCCAGACACTTCACCGCAGTAGGTGTCTCCCAAAAAACGCCTGTGGTCATTGCCGGCATGGAAAATCAGGTGGAATTCAGGGATGCAGTCCTCAAAGAAAAAGGCAGCCTGGATTCTGCAAAAATTCAAAAAGAGGTTGTGGCCGTGGCAGAGGAAATGACAGCGGCCCACCCTGATATCGGCAGTATTCTTCTTGAATGCAGTGATCTTCCGCCTTATGCCCATGCAGTACAATCGGCAGTGGGTCTGCCGGTTTTCGATTTTTTCACCATGATCAACTATGTGCATACCGTGCTTGTCAGAAAGCCGTTTACAGGGTTCATGTAAAAATATTTTTAACAAAAGTATCAATAACAAGGTTGGAAGAGCAGCATAAATATGTTACCTAAATGTATGTGCTGATAATTTTAAGCTAAGGAGGAAAAAATGTTGAAAAAAAGACTGTGTATTCGAGGACTGGCAATTTCACTGATCTGCGGGTTGATGCTGGTTACCGCACCCCCCCAGGCACAATCCAAGGACGAAGTATTTAAATGGCAGCCCTCATCCTGGCTGCCGTCAGGCGTATCCTGGGACACCATTGGTTACGTGTCGAAAAAAGTAGAAAAGATGTCCAACGGCCGTCTGCAGATGACCCCGAGTTCACCCGGCGCCATTGTGCCGGTTGCCGAACAGCTCAGTGCCGTGGGCATGGGCATAATGAAAGCCACTTTTATCTGGCCGGGATATTTCCCTGGTGAGCTGCCGGTTGCATTCATGCATGGCGATTGTTTTGCCGCTCCCAAAACCATAGGAGAGCTGCGCTACCTTTATGAAACCTATGAAGATGGCAGAATCATGGAACTTCTGCGGGAAGAATATGCCAAACACGGGGTACACCTGGTGGGCAACATGTACTGGACACTGGATAACCTCATGATTTCCAAAAAACCCATTAAAGGTGTTGATGATATCGAAGGCATGAAATTCAGGACATCTGAATTGATCGCGCTGCAGCTGGCTGATCTGGGTGCCGGCACCATCTGGGTGCCCGGAGACGAGATCTATACCATGCTGTCCACAGGCGCTGTGGATGCCATCACCTTTTCCCATGCAGCAGATATGGTGGATATGGGATTTCATGAAGTCACCAAATACTGGGTAAAATATCCCAAAGCTGTAGGACCAGCAGCAGATGCCCTGATTGTGAACCTCAAAGAATGGAACAAACTGCCGGATGACCTGAAAGCCATTCTGGAAACAGCAGTGGAAGCCGGTACAGCAAGAAACGATTACGAGGCTGAGCGCAAAATAGCTGAAGCATGGGAATACGTTGAAGGACAAGGCATTGAAATCATCAAATGGTCGGAAAAAGATGCCAAAATCCTGGCAGGTAAAGCCAGAGAAGTAGTGCCGGAAAAATACCTGAAAGATCCTGCATTTGCCGAAATTTTCAGTATCGTTGACAAATGGGCTGTTGAAATGGGTTACTGGGAAAAAAAATAAACATCCTTAAATGATAAAGACCTTTCTGCTAAGCCGGAAAGGTCTTTTTTACGTTTAACTTCCAATCCCGGATAGAAAAAAGAGAGGATTACGGATGAAAAAAATCCTGGCCGTCATTGACGGTATCAGCGAATGGAGCGGGAAAATTGTCAGTTTTCTGATTGTTTTCATCACGGCGATTCTTCTGTATGAGGTTGCCATGAGATTTGTGTTTAACGCCCCCACCAACTGGGCCCATGAGTTGACGATGCACATGTTCGGGTTTTTGTCGGTGCTGGCCGGGGCATATGTGCTGCGTTATGATGAGCATGTGAAAATAGACATTATTTACAATCTTTTTTCTCCCAGAGCCAGGGCCATTATCGACTCTTTTACCTATCTGGTTTTCTTTTTGTTTGTCGGTTTACTGCTCTGGCATAGCACAGCCATTGCCATGTGGTCCATAAAAATTGGACAGACTGTCTCACCTTCCCCCTGGGGATCGCCTTTGTGGCCCACCAAGAGCGCTGTGCCGGTGGCTGCCCTGCTGCTTCTTCTGCAGGGAATCGCCCAGTTCATAAGGGTTCTCACCTTCGCAATTACTGGAAAGGAATTAAAATGACTGAATGGATCCCGATGGCGGTTTTGATCACAGGGCTTATGATGGGACTCATCTCCGGGTTTCCCATGGCCTTCACCCTGGCAGGCACATCGGTTATCGCCGCCGTAATATTTTTAGGTCCGGACAGCCTGGGTTTTGTTGCCACCAACATATTCGGCATGATGTCCAACATGATTTTGATCGCCATGCCCCTGTTCGTGTTCATGGCATGTGTTCTGGAAAAATCGGATGTGGCCCATGACATGTACGCGTTTATTCACCAGATGCTGGGTCCTTTGCGGGGCGGCCTGGCCATGGGAACCGTGTTTATCTGTGCCATTATTGCAGCCATGTCAGGTGTCAGCACCACAGGGGTTGTCACCATGGGCATCATTGCCCTGCCCATCATGCTCAAGCAGCGGTATAAAAAAAGCATTGCCATCGGTCCCATACTGGCAGGGGGGGCTTTAGGTCTTCTGATTCCCCCCAGCGTATCTCTGATTATCTATGCCATGATCGCACGGGTTTCCATCGGCAGGCTTTTTGCCGGGGCCATTGTTCCGGGACTGGTACTGGTTTTCGGCTATGTTCTCTATATCGGCATCAGAAGCTATTTACAGCCCAGCCAGGCACCGGCACTGCCGCCTGAAGACCGGCTGCCCTGGCGCCAAAAGCTGGCCCTGGGAAAAAGTCTGATTTTGCCGGTACTGATCATTATTGCGGTGCTTGGTTCCATTTTCAAGGGCATTGCCTCTCCCACAGAAGCCGCTGCTGTCGGCGCTGGCGGCGCATTGATCAGTGCATTCTTAAACGGCAAACTCAACTGGCAGATGCTCAAGGAATCGTGTTACCGGACCATGGCCATCAACGGCATGATCATGTGGATTCTTTTTGGTGCCACCTGTTTCACCAGTGTGTTTTTCCGAACAGGCGGGCAGGAAATTATCAGTGAAATGATGCTGGGCCTTGAAAACCCGGTGTATATTTTCGGCATCATATTGCTGACCATGATTGTGCTCGGTTTTTTCCTGGATGAAATCACCCAGATCATGATCACAGTGCCGGTTTTTCTGCCCATTATTGTGCAGTTGGGCTATGATCCTGTGTGGTTCGGTGTTCTATTCATGACCCAGGTGCAGATGGATTACCTGACACCGCCCTTTGGGTTCTGTTTGTTCTACTTAAAGGGGGTGGCCCCGCCTGAGGTCAGTATGGGGGACATCTACCGGTCCATTCTCCCGTTTTTGTGCATACAGGCGTTTGTTGTACTGTTGATTTTATTTTTCCCGCAGATCGTTCTGTGGCTGCCTGACAGCGTATTCGGCATACGGTAGGAAAAAAAATGCAGTTTACCAACAGCATCACCACAGTCGACACCCATACCATGGGAGAACCCACCCGGGTGGTTACCTCGGGCATCGCCCATATCCCGGGAAAACAGATGGTGGACAAAAAGAACTGGCTTTCTGAAAACCTGGATCACATCCGGCAAATGCTTATGCTGGAGCCCAGGGGCCACCAGGACATGTTCGGGGCTGTTCTCACCGAACCCGTATCTGACACAGCCTGTGCCGGGGTAATTTTCATGGACAGCGGCGGATATCTGGACATGTGCGGTCACGGCAGCATGGGGGCCGTGACCGTGCTGCTGGAAACCGGGATGCTGAACCTGAATGCCCCGGATAAAAATGGAGAAAAGACTTTGTATCTGGATACCCCGGCCGGCCTGATCCATGCCCGGGCAGTCATGGAAAACAACCGGGTATCCCGGGTGACCATCCGCAACCGGGAGTCGTTTTTTTGTGCATCACTGGAAATATCCATACCCCCCATAGGCACCATCCCGGTGGATATTGCCTATGGGGGAAATTATTTTGCCCTGGTGGATGCAGCCCTTCTCAAGCTGTCTGTGGAGCCGGCCAATATCGATGCATTAAAAGCCCTGGGACTTGCCATCCGCAGGGCTGTCAACCAGCAGTTCACCCCGGTGCATCCCGGTACCGGCATACCCGGTCAGGTGGCGTTGACGGAAATATATGAACACACCAGCCCGCCGCGCAACATAGTCATATTCGGTACCGGACAGATCGACCGCTCTCCCTGCGGCACCGGCACCAGTGCCAAAATGGCATTGCTGCACCACAAAGGCCTGCTGAAACCCGGCGAACCTTATGTGTACCACAGTGTTTTCGGCACGGAATTTACCGGGGAAATCGCTGCACAAACCCAGGTGGGGGACCTGTCCGCCATTGTACCGGAAATCACCGGAAAAGCCTTTATCACCGGATTCCACCAATTTGTTGTGGATGACACCGATCCGTATAAACATGGGTTGAATATTTACGAATAACCAATCCTCCGCCCCTGGTGGTGTCCTGTGCCCGGCCCGAGATCTTTCGGGGCCGGTTACCGTAACTTTTTCAGTTAAGGAACTGATCACCTGTATCCGGTTCTGTCATCTCAGCATGTCTGCTGGCCCCTCCGGCTCTGACGGCCCGTTCACAGGACACCACCAGGGGCTCCCCATAGCGCTCACGCTAATATGGCAAATATCCAGACATACTAAAAAAATCATTGACATATGTCACCTGTCGGTGATATAAGCAAAGAATTACAGGATATAACCCGTGAGGACGTAAGATATGGCCGCAAAAAAACAACCACCCGTTCGTGACAGGCAGATCACCAGCCGCATACTGATTTCTGCTGTGGGCAGCCTGCTGGCAAAAAAAGGATTCAAAGGACTGGGGGTGAATGCCGTAGCCAGGGAAGCCGGTGTGGACAAGGTGCTCATCTACCGGTATTTTGACGGCCTGCCCGGCCTGATAGCTGCATTTGCCCAGCAGGAGGATTTCTGGCCCTCAACTTTGGAAATGGCCGGCGGCGATCTTGCACGGTTCTCTGGCCTGCCTTTGGATGAAAAGCTGTCCATGTTTGCAGCCAGTTTCATCCAGGCGTTGAAAAAAAGGCCCCTGACCCGGGCCATCATGGCCTGGGAGATGATAGAACCCAATGAATTGACCGAGGAACTCGAACGGGTCAGAGAAGAGAGCATAATGACCTTTTTTCAGATGTTTTTTGCAAAAGACCATGCCGGCATTGATCTGCAGGCCCTGGTTATGCTGGTGGGCGCTGCTTTGAGCTATCTGGTCATCCGTTCAGACAACATCGATGTTTACGGCGGCCTTGATCTGGCCACAGACCAGGGGTGGGAAAGAATTTCATCTGTCGTGAACATGGTTATCCAACGGGTCATACCCCAGGAATAATATTTTTTTACCCAAAAAAGTCACCTTATAGTGACATAGTATCAAGGAGAAAACAATGAACCGCAGACATTTTTTAAAAACAGGTGCAGCTGCTACAGCTGTTTTGGCAGGCATGCCGATGCTGACCACAGGATGCCGAACCAGTTTACGGACCCGGTTGATGGATGGACAGCCATCCACAGAAACCAAAATCCCGGAAATGACCGCAGATGGATACCGCATCCTGCATTACGCATCCCTGGCCCCCAGCGGCCATAACTCCCAGCCCTGGTTTGTGAGGATTAAAGATCCCGACCACTGGATCATCGGGCTGGACACTGACCGTCGGCTGCCGGTGGTGGACGGCAACAATACAGAAGCACTTTTGTCCATTGGCGCATTTCTTGAAAACCTGGTGCAGGCAGCGGCTGCCCATGGATATCGGGTCCATACCACAATAATTGCAAAAGACCGGTTTGATCCGGATTTTAATCCGGATCTGGTGTCCATCAGACTGGAGAAAACCCAGCCGGAAAATATGGACCTGCACCGCCTGACTTCCCGCAGAACGGTAAAAAGCCATCTGTCAGACAGGCCTTTGACACCCGGGGATGTGAGCGCGCTTTCCCGCCTTGCAGACGGACACCTGTTTTATTTTCCAAAAAACACCACCCATGCAGACCACATGGCAGAACAGGCAGTGGCCAACTATATCATCCAGATGAAAAACAGGGCAGCTGTACAGGAAATGGCAAAGTGGACACGGCTCAAAGACAGCACCATCAAAGAACACAGAGACGGCCTGACCCCTGCCGGCATGGAAATTCAGGGGCTTGCCAGCTGGTATGTCAAATACCTCATGGACCCGGAGGATGTGACCGGCCAAACCTTTATCGACAAAGGCATTGAAAAAACACAACACCAGGCCAAAGAAGGGGCCGGATGGCTGGTGATCACCGGGGATGGCAACTCGGTTGCAGATCTGATTGCCAGCGGCCGCAGGTTTCAGCGCATGGCCCTTGAAGCCAAAAACCGGATGATCGCCATTCACCCCATGTCCCAGACCCTGGAAGAAACCAGCGGCCGGAAAAGCATTACAGAAAACCACTCCCCCGGCACCATCCCCCACTTCATGCTCCGGGTGGGATATCTTGACAAATACCCGGAACCGGTATCTGTCAGAAGACCGGTGGAATGGTTTGTAAGGGCGTAACCGGTGCACCGGAACTGAATCTGTATCCATACCACAAGGCCGGCATCCGTCAAAGCATGTACTAGGTCGAGCCCCGGGTGGTGCCCTGTGAACGGACCGTCAGACCCGGAGGGGCCGAGCCGGCATGCTGTGATATCATGCCCCTGCACCCAAGATGCACACCTGCATGCCATACGTTTCATGACCACCGGCCCCGCAGGATCTCGGGCCGGGCACAGGGCACCACCCGGGGCGGGTTCATGGGACATCCAGTGGCGGGTTCACGTCTTCATGCGGCATCCCGGATCAAAAAATCACTGCGCTTTTTTCTGTTCCAGGGCCCTGTAAACTATATCATCAATGGCTGCGCCCTGTTTGTCCGTCACAAGCATCTGCGGTTCTTTTTCCAGCATGGCCAGGGTCTGTTCCAATGCCTTGTCCCGGATGGTTTTCGCCCCTTTCGCTTCCCATTTTTCCCAGTTGTCATGGTCGAACAGATCAGAATGCCACAATTCAGTCTTGAAATGCGTAAAGGTGTGCTGCGAAGCCAGCAGATTGCCGCCGGGACCGGCCTGGGCAACAGCATCCAGAGCAAGGGTGTCTGCATCGATAGAAATGTCTCTCATGGCATGGCGGATAAAGGCCATGCATTCGTTGCAGAACACCATGTCGGCATAATCCACCACCATGTCCGTGTCCAGCTGCATCCCATCCATGAGATCCGCCTTCAGGGAAGTCAGGGTCCCCACCATCCCTGTCTCGAACCCGGCCTGGGCATCCAGGATTTTTGCATCCCGCAGCATGGACGGCATGCGCACCGGCAGGTCCAAATACTGCCCCATCTGGGCCATGGCCACCTTTAATACGGCAAACTCCGGCCCTGCCATGGAAATATTGGAAGTCTGCATGTTCATACCCCTGGCAAAACTGGTGTACACAATGGGTGCACCCGGTGACACCAGCTGGGACAGGGTGATACAGGCCAGTATTTCCGCATGGGCCTGGGCCACCATACCGGGAATGGTCACAGGCCCTGTGTTGCCCTGGATCGGCCCGGAACTGAGCATGATGGGAATATGGTGCTGGTTCATGGCCATCATGGCTTCCAGAGATTCCAAGTCCATACCCAGGGGCGGCAGGGTCAGCACCCACCCGGAAATAAAAGGCCGTTTTAAAAATGCTTCTCTGGAGCCGGCCACCACCGCGCCCATGTCAATGGCGTCCGATACCCCCTGCTCTCCTAAGACCCCGCCGGTGATATGCTTGGTGGTGTGCTTCAGGCATCCGGCCCAGGTGTACCAGTCACACACCCGGTGGTCCACATCCTGGGGGGTGACAGGCCCGCCGGACACCCGGATATGTTCCAGTTTATCCGACAGGTGTACCAGCCGGGCCAGATCCGCCATGGTGGCGGACCGCTTTTCCCCGGACCAGGGATCGATCACGTTGGTGGCCATGGTCATGCAGGTCAGGCCCGGATCATGGTTTTCAAAAGTCACATCCCGGTCCGGATCAAGGGCGCAAAGGCGCAGTTCTTTTCGCTTGATGGTAGTATCCAGTGCCTTTGTAACCAGATCCTCTCCTATGGACACAATATCCTTGTCCCGGATTTTTGCCCCGGCCCTGTCAAATATTTCCAGGGCTTTTGGGGAAGGAAACCGCATGCCCACATCCTGTAAAATTTTCAAGGCGGTTTTATGGAGGGTGTCAATTTCTTTTGCAGACAGATAATCTATGGACAGTTTCATTTCAGGGCCTCCCTGCAGGCAAGTATGGACCGTTTCACCAGGGTCTGGGCCACATCTTTTCTGTATTCTTTTGAACTGCGCAGATCGGAAATCGGGGATATGGCATGGGCTGCCATTCGGGCGCATTCAGCGATCACCTGGTCATCCAAAGGTTTTCCCGCCAGAAACTGTTCCGCCTCAGACACCCGCACCGGGGTGGGGGCCACAGATCCCAAAGAGATTCTGGCGGTTTCACAAATACCGTTGTTCACACTGACCCGCACAGCCGCCGATACAACGGAAATAATTACTGCGGTCCGGGTACCGATTTTCTGGAACCAGGCAGCTTCATTGGATTTTTTCACCGGAATGCAGATATGGGTCAGCACCTGGCCCCGGGTCAGCACTGACCGGCCGGGTCCTGTGAAAAAATCAGTGAGCAGCACCTTGTGTTCTCCTCCGGCATCCCGGATAACCACCCAGGCCTCCGACACCAGCAAAGGCGGCACTGTGTCTGCGGCCGGAGAGGCCATACAGATATTGCCGCCCATGGTGGCGGTATTGCGCACCTGCAAAGAAGCCATCTGTTCCACAGCCTGTGCCAGTACCGGACAGTGGGCTTTCACCTCCGGCGACTCCAGGATCCGGGTTAAACTGACACCGGCCCCGATTTTCAGCACATCATCTGTTTTTTCTATCTCATTGAGTACCGGCATTTTTGATATATCAATGAGATTGAGTTCCTGGTCAAAGCACCACCGGCCGGTCCTGACCGACGGAATAAAATCGGTGCACCCGGCCACCACCCTGGCACTGGTCCCATGGGCATCAACCAGGGCCAGAAGATCTTTCATCTCTTTTGGAGAATGGTACACCAGATCCGGCATGGCCCGGGACCCGATAAAATTTTTCATGACACTGTTTTTCATGGCATTGTTTCCTGCGCTGTAGTCCGGCATATTTTTCCCCCTTTGTGAAACGAGCTGTTTCATTTTTTCTACCACCATTCACCGGCAAGTTTTGCCTTCTGGGCGGTGTGCACCGATTTGATGATGTTGACATACCCGGTGCACCGGCACAGGTTTCCCTCCAGGGTTTTGCGGATGACCTGGTCGGTGAGCAAATTGTCCCCTGCCCGGTTGATGAGGGCATAGGCGTTCATGAGCATCCCCGGGGTGCAGAATCCACACTGGATACCCAGCTCGTCTGTAAAGGCTTTCATCAGGGGATGGGGTTTCCCGTTTTTCACCAGACCTTCGGAGGTCATAACAGTTGCCCCCTGCACCGAAGCAGCCAGCACCAGACAGGCGTTCACCGGTTCCTCATTGAGCAAAACGGTACAGGCCCCGCATTCTCCTTCTTCACAGCTGCGGTGGACACTGGTCATGCCCCCCTGATTTCTCAGTACTTCCAGAAGGGTCTGCCTGGCATCTACCTCAAGGGTTGTCTGTTGATTATTTAACATAAATGTCAATGGCATTTTCATGGGTTGGTTATCTCCATATACAGGGGGTGTTTTTTTACTACAATCTTTTTTGACGGGTGGTTTCTCATGGGTTGTATCACTTATGGTTTCAAGATATCATCGATTTTTTTTTGTGGCCTGCCTGATCCATTTTCTCACCTTTTCCGGGGTGGCAGGTGCATCATTGACCCGGATGCCAAAATCCGACAATGCATCTTCGATGGCATCCAGGATAACAGCCTTGGCTCCGATAATGGGGGCCTCGCCCATACCCTTACTGCCGGTTTCAGAAAACGGTGACGGGGTTTCCAGGTGAGCGATCTCTATGTCCGGGGCTTCCACGGCCGTGGGAATCAGGTAATTGGAAAACGAGGTGTTCATCAACTGGCCGTTTTCATCATAATTGAGACCTTCGTACAGGGCTTCCCCAATGCCCTGGACAATCCCGCCCTGGATCTGCCCGTCCACCACCTGGGCATTTATTATGGTACCGGCATCATGCACATGCACATATTTGACAATCTGTGTCACACCGGTGTCGATATCTACCTTTACCACGGCAATGTCCGCTGATACACAAAAAGAGGTATAGGAGGATCCGCTTTCCGGGGTGGTGGGGCTGTACCAGGTGGTGGTCACATCCAGCAGGTGGTCATGGGCCTTTAAAATCTCAGGGTCCAGGCCCCTGGGACCGGGAAAGAAAAACATCTTGTCTGCAAACTGTGCATAGGAGATCTTTTTTTCCGGTGCATCCGTAGGATAGATATATCCTTTTTCCAGCACCACCTGGTCCGCAGGAATCTTCATTAAAGAACCCGCACACTGCACCACTTTTTTTCTCAGCAGTTTGGCAGCCTTGGCCACGGCACTGGCCGGATACACCGCCCCTCTGCTGGACAAAGGGCCCTGGCCGATAAAATCGGATGTCACCCGCTTTACATGAATATGGGCCATATCCATGCCTAAGATGTCCGCCACAATGGTGGCATGGGAGATTTCCGCACCCTGCCCGATCTCGGTGCGGTCGGAGTGCACCTCGACACTGCCGTCCGGCGTGATCAGAACCCGGGCTTCTGTGATGCCCCCCATCTGGCAGTTGGGCACTGCCACCCCGGCGGGCTCGATGGCGGTGACCAGGCCGATGCCCAGGTACCGCCCCTGGCCGGCCAGTTCCTTTTTGCGTTTCCGAAATCCCTCCAGATCCGCCATTTCAATCGCTTTGTTTAGCAGGGCCGGATAATCCCCGCTGTCCAGGACATAATTGTTGATCTGGTGATAGGGAAATTCATCCGGTTGGATAAAGTTTTTCATCCGGATCGCTTCCGGGGTCGTGTTCAGTTTTTTTGCCACCTGGTTGATGGCCGCTTCGATGAACTTGATACCCTTGTCCTTGCCATAGCCCCGGTAGGCGCAGTAAAAGGATTTGTTGGTCACCGTGCCGATGCCTTCCACATGCATGCCCACCCACTTGTACATGTTGGTTGGCGAGGAGCAGGCCGGGAAGATGCTTAAGGCGGCAATGCCCTTGTTGGTACTTTCTACCCCCAGGTCATGATATACGGTGGCCTTGAGCCCCAGCAGGGTGCCGTCGTTCTTGAACGCAATCTTCCCGTCCCAGAAAACATCCCGCTGGTGGGGGCCGGTGGCCATAAAATCCCGGTGGGGCTCCATCCATTTCACAGGACGGCCCGTGAGCTTTGAGGCCAGGGCCACCACATTTTCCTTCCACGCATGGATCTTCAGGCCGAATGCCCCGCCGATATCCACGGCATTGATTTTGACCTTTGCTTCGGGCATCCCCAAGGTGGCGGCAATGTTGTGTCGGGACAAAAACGGGGTCTGGAATGATCCCCACATCTCCAGGGTATCATTTTTTGTGTCATACATCCCCACACACCCCCGGGGTTCGATGGGCACACCCGTGACCCGGTCTTCCCGGTTGAAGACCTGCAGCACCTGGTCTGCCATGGCAAACGCCTTGTCCGGGTCCCCGAAATCAAACACCAGGTGCACCTGTTTGTTGTCTTCCCAGTCATCATAGACCTTGGGGGCTTCGGGTGCCAGGGCGGTGCGCAGATCCCCTGCCAGGGGCAGGACTTCATATGCCACCTCAACCAGATCCGCTGCCTTCCGGGCGGTTTCTTCATCTTCAGCCACCACTGCCGCCACCGGCTCCCCGTGCCACCGCACCTTATCGGCAGGAATGGCATACACATCTGCCAGGCGCCAGGTCCATCCTTTGGAGGTGAAATTGGC
Source organism: Desulfotignum sp. (assembly GCA_011389575.1). Lineage (GTDB taxonomy): Bacteria > Desulfobacterota > Desulfobacteria > Desulfobacterales > Desulfobacteraceae > Desulfotignum. Next base: position 19,925 of record JAABUB010000035.1, read on the forward strand.
CTGCACCGGCAGGGGCCGGGTATGGGCCGCCACCTCTTTTCCGGTGATCACCCTCATCACCCCGGGCAGGGCAAGCGCCTTTTCAATATTGATGGACACAATCCTGGCATGAGCATGGGGACTTCCCACAAACACCAGGTGGGCCATGTTGAAAAATTCCAGATCATCAGCATATTGACCTTTTCCCAGGATGAGGCGTTCTTCTCTTTTTTTCATGTGTACATCTCCTTATAGGCGCCTGCCTGTCGGTTTATTCCGGGTTCTGTTCCTTGTACAGCATTTTTGCCATCTGCGGTCCGCCCCACAGGGTGGGCAGCATGATAAACCCGACGGGCACGGCCGTGATCACGATGAATGACTGCAGGGCCCCGATTCCGCCGGCCCCCATTTTGATGAGAATGGCTGCCACCGCCCCCATGGTAATGGCCCAGAACACCCGCATTTCTCTGGGAGGATCATCTTGTCCGGTCACACAGATGGCAATGGACAGGGACATGGAATCCCCGGTGGTGGCCAGGAAGATGAAAATCAGCACCAGAAACACTGGAATGAGCAGGCCTGCCATGGGCAGCTGGCCCACCACGGCCAGAAGCGCGGCTGGAAGCCCGGCATCATTGAGCGGCCCCGAGATCACACCAGGGTTGTTCATTTCAAAGAAAATTCCGGTTCCACCCAGGATGGTAAACCAGAAATGGGTGGCCAGCGGTGCAATCACTCCCACTGCCAGCATGATCTGGCGGATGGTTCTTCCCCGGGAAATCCGTGCCACCAGCACGGCCATCAACGGGCCATATCCCAGAAACCAGCCCCAGAAAAACACGGTCCACCAGGACAGCCACCCGGTATCTCCCCGGAAAAGGCTGAGCATGGTGAAATCCTTGATATAGGTACCCATGGACTGGGTAAAAGTATCGATGATAAACCCGCCCGGACCGATGAGCAGAATCAATGCAACCAGGGCTACGGTCAGCAGGACATTGACCCTGCTCAGCATTTGGATGCCTCTATGCAGACCGGTGACAGCAGAGATGGTGTATACAATGACCAGGGAAATGATAATGGCCAGCTGGGTGATATAGGCATCCGGGATCCCGAAAATCTGGTTCAGGGCGTAACTGATCTGGAGACCCAGAAACCCGATGGGTCCGATGGTGCCGGCAGCCACAGCCAGGATGGAACATCCTTCCGCCACCTGGCCCAGCCGGTTTTTCATGATTTTTTCTCCGAACACCGGATACAGAAGTGCCCGGGCCTGGAGGGGATGGCCTTTGTGGTAATGCACATACATCAGCACCACCGCCCCTAACGTTCCCAGAATAGACCAGGCCAGAAACCCCCAGTGCAGAAAACTCTGCTCCATGGCCGGTACCACCGCCGCTTTGGTGGCGGATTCCACCCCGTCAAATACCGGCGGTGTACTTAAAAAATAATACATGGGTTCGGCTGCCGACCAGAAAACCCCGCCCCCGGCCAGCAGGGTACACATGATAATGGAAATCCAGCGGAAGGTACTCATCTCCGGGGTGTCGATGTTTCCCAGCCTGACACGCCCGTATCTGGAGACCGCAAGCCCCATGGCAATAAGAAAGTTCAACAACAGCAGCCACTGCCAGTAAGCCCCGAAATAGGTGCAGGCCAGGCCGAAAAACTTATTGACCTGGCCGGACACAAATTCACTGTTTATAAGGGAGGCAATCACAAACAGGAGTAAAAACCCTCCGCTGATCAGAAAAACAAGCCACTCCATGTTTTTCCATTGAAAACTGTTTTCTGTGCTGGCGCTTTCATTCACCGTCATGTTCCCGTCCATTTTTTACTCCTTAAAAATGTTTGAAGTTTATGGTGTTACCATTATCTTATGGTGGTATATTTACATGATCAAACCTGCTGCATTTCTATGGTTCCCGTGACCGGGCATACGGAAAGACACCCGCCGCATCCCACACAGTTTTCTTCGTTCACATACACGGTCTCATCCCCCTGCTGCATGGCATCGGCAAAACACACCTTCAGGCACATGCCGCAGTTGATGCATTTTTCTTTGTCCACACCGGCTTTTTCATGGGGCATATCCCCGTATTCCATGCACGCATCCGTGGCAATGCCCAGCATCTGGTCAATGGTGGCATACCTTTTTTCATCCATAAAGGTTTCCAGTCCCGCCACCTGCTTTGTCAGCCAGTCATACCCGTAGCACATGACAGCTGAACACATCTGCACGATATGGGCCCCGCTCATGATGAACATGACCACATCCCGCCAGTCATAGGCCCCGTTGGTACCGGTAATGTCCAGTTTGTCCCCCAAAGCGCACCTGACCTCATTGATCCACCGCAGGGTCAACGGTTTGGTCCAGGGACCGCCCACCCCGGCCTTGCCGTAAATCAACGGCTTGCCGGTCTCGATATCCGGCACAAACCCGATGAACCGGTTAGTGAGGGTCACGGCCCTGGCCCCGGCTTTGTGGAGCATGTCTGAAAACAGCACCAGGTCTGTCACCTGGGGAGTGACCTTAATGATGATAGGTACATTCACCGCATCAGCGACCTTTTGGGTGATTTCACACCCATAATCAAAATCCTGTCCCACGTTCATGCCGGTTCTCACCCCGGGCATCAGCTTGGGATGGGGGCAACCGAAATTCAGCTCGATCAGCGGCACCCCGCCGTCCTCCATCTGTTTTCCCAAATCCACCCAGCCGTCCAGGGTGGTGGAGGCGATGGACCCGATGACCTGGGCATCGTGCTGACGGGCATAGGCCATGGTTTCAGTGATCTCCTTCATGAAATCTTCGGGCGGTTCCAGGGCCAGGCCCGAGCGGCTGTAAAGGCTGAAGCTTCTGGGGACCTTGCCGTGGCACACCTCGTGTCTGGCATTGAGAAACCGCCATTTGGCCCGCTGGGTCAGCTCCCGCATGGCAGACGAGTCAGTCATGGTTTTGGCGATCACTGCTCCGGCCCCGGCATCAATGCATTTTTTCATGTTGGCGGCATTGAGGGTGGGTTCGGCCGAGGCAGCTGCCAGGGGATTTTTGAATGTTACGCCGCAAAAGGTTACACGTGTATCAGCCATGGTGTTTATCCTTGTTTTTTATGAAAGTGTTAAGTTTAGTACCTGGCAGCTGACAGCTAAAAGCTAACAGCTAATAGCTAACAGCTGTCAGCCATTCCCGGGTTTAAAAACGCTTTTCTGCCGGCCAGTCCCGGAAATGTTTTCCGGGCTGCATCTGTTTTGTCAGGGTCGATAACTGTTTGAACAATTGCTTCCTCATCCCCGGCCCCGGCCACAATCGTGCCCCAGGGATCCACCACCATGCTGTGTCCCGCAAACTGAATACCGTTGTTCATACCGCAGCTGTTGGCACAGACCAGGTAGCACTGGTTCTCCAGGGCCCGGACCCGGTTGAGCATGGTCCAGGCCGGCAGCCGGGGATAGGGCCAAGCCGAACATACGAGAAACATGGTTGCCCCCTGGTCCACCATGGCCCGGAACAGCTCCGGAAACCGCAGGTCAAAGCAGGTGGCCATGCCCATATTGCCGAACCGGGTCTCCACCACTACCGGGGTGTCCCCGGGGGTCAGAATCTGTGTTTCCTTTGAATTGTAACCGAACAAATGGATTTTCCTGTATGTGGCCAGAATAGTCCCATCCGGAGAAAACAGCACACTGGTGTTGTAGTAATTGTCCCCGTCTTTTTCCACAAAACTGCCGGTGTGCAGATAAATCTGATATTTTCCGGCCAGTTTGCCCATATTACCCACAAACGGACCGTCCATGGTCTGGCCATCAGGCACATACCGGTCAAAACTCATGAAACCAGTCTGCCAGATTTCCGGCAGCATCACCAGATCTGCCTCCCGGCACTGATCAATGGCTTGTTGTGCTTTGTCAAAGGTGGCTGCAGGATCGTTTTCAATCACACTAAGCTGGATTGCGGCAATTTTCATGAAAAATATCTCCTTGTCATTATCTTTGTCAAACCTCACTCACCCATCAGACCATATAGTTCATGGGATGGATGCTGTAGGCAAAAGACAGTTTTCTGTCCAGAACCGGGTCGCTCAAGCTGCCTGAAAACCGGTCCGCAAATACAAACTCCGGGGTTTGCATTTTCACGGTGCCTGAAAAAATGGCCATGTCTGTCAACGGCCCGGTCACTTTTTTTCCGACAAAGTCCAGCAGTTCAGCCGGGGACATCAACAGACCGACGGCGCCTTTCTGATAAACGATATCTCCTCCCCCTTGTTCCACCGTACATGCCATGACCAGATCGTCCCAGTGGTCTGACACATCCTGTAAATCCCAGACAACCGGGGAAACAATATTGGGGCAAATCTGCTTGGCCCGGGGAATGTCGGTTTCCTCCAGTTTTCTGTCTGTGTGGTCACTGCCGATGCCCACGTAGACCTCATTCTCATTTTTCACAAACAAAACAAACTCGATCTCTCCGGATGTCTGCTGCCCGTAAACAACGATTCTTTCATCCGTGGTCAGAGTCGCGGGTATGACCGGATAGATCAACGGGGTTTCATCAGGCACACCAATACCTTTAGCAGACAGTTCATCCAGATGATGCCGCACCTCTTCCTGGTCCCTGCCGGTGAACCCGGCATTGACCATGCGGTCCACATGAAAATGCAGCGGGGTCTGTTTTTTATCCTTTTCAAGAAATAGCTGTATATCCACATTGCACCCTTGTTTATTTTTTGTGATATCTGATTTCAAACGTGACACATCCCTGGGGGATACTGTAGGGACCATGGGTCATTCCCGGCGGGCGGCAGGCATAATAGCCCGGCAGATAGGTTTCTTTTTTGGCGATATCGTGAAGCGATCCTTCCACCAGGAGCACCTCTTCCCAGAAATCATGCACCAGGGTATCAGCGGTCTCAATGCCCGGGGGAAACTTAAGCATACGGGTGTAATCCCCGGTATCCGGGTCATAACTCAATATTTTCTCTTTGATGCCTAAGGTATCGCCTTCCACATCTTTCCATTCATAGTGGGTATCATAGTCTGTAAATTCAATTTCCGGTTTTGCCATTGGTTTTTTCCTCCTGTTTGCTTTGTTTGACAGCCAGTTTGCTGTATTCCAGATGGGTTTCCATCAACTGCATAGCCTCTGCGACCTGTCCTTTTATTACTGCAGCCAGTATGGCATCATGCTCTGAGACAACCGTCTGCATCCGCCCGGCGATCCCTAACGCCTTGAACCCCATCAGGTGCATGATATCTCTGATATCCTGCATCATCTCCATAAGATATGCATTTTCTGTCAGCCGGGTAAACATGATATGAAAATTGCGGTCCGCTTCCATGAATGCCACTGCATTTTTTTTCTGCGCCGCATCTTTCTGGGCCTGTAAGAAATTGTTCAGCCCGGAGATATCCAGGGTTTTATGGTTGATGCAGGCTTTTTTAATGGAAAAAACCTCCAGCGCTGTCCGGATCTCAAACACATCCTCGATCTCTTTGTCAGAAAAGGTGTTGATGATCACCCCTTTCTGGGGCAAAAATTTAATCAGACGCTTTGAGGAAAGTTCCAGCAGGGCTTCTCTCACCGGGGTCCGGGAGATCCCCAGATCTTTTGCCAGACTTTTTTCATTGTACACTACATCTGCGGTGAGTTCATTGGTGAGAATGGAACGGCGCAATACCTTGAGGGCGGTTTTTGCCAGTGGCTCAGATTTTCTGATTTTGGTCAACCCCATGCGCATATGCTCCCCAAAATGTTCAATACTCTATGATATGTGTAATTACGTATTGTGCATGTGATATATTACATAAAACATGAAGTCAAGCCCAAAAATCAAATTTTTTCGTGTGGTGTGCAGACCCCTTTGTCAGAATAATTGTCGCATGAGCTAAAAACCTTTTTTAGGGATGCAGGAACCAGGATTGTTTCGGAAAATAACATGATTTACATGAAGGAAGTGTATAATACTCCGAATGCGATGGCTTATGTTATCGGCGTTATTTCCCTTGAAGGTGACCTCACCCCATTTCACATTTTGATTGACAAAAAGCGTTGTCCTATCCTAAGTTGAAATGACGTCGAAAAATGTAAGGCTGGTGTACCTTGAAAAAAAATTACACTGGCAATTAAGGGGGGGAGACCAGAGGCTTTTGTGGAAGCGGTTGGAGGCAAAGGCAATTTGGCGAAAATCAGTGGATATAAAATTAAAATCTGAAAACTGAAAAAGGGGAAAGAACAATGAAACATACCATTAAAACCATTTCAAGTTTCCTGTGTGCGATTTTTGCGGTCGGCCTGATTTTTTCAGCGGCAGACAGCCATGCGGCCAAGGATGTTATCAAGTGGAAATATAACTCCTTGTGGCCCTCGGGCTTTGCTCTGTATGAGGCTGATAAGTATTTTGTTGAAACGGTTAACAAATTAAGCGACGGACGTCTGCAAATCAAGCTTTATCCGGCCGGACAAATGATAGCGGGCCACCAGAATTTTGATGCCGTCAAAAAAGGGACCATGGAATTGGCTGGGGACTTTGGACCTTACTGGGCGGGCAAAAATACTGCGTTCGATCTTCTGGGCACAACCCCCATGGGAATGACATGGATTGATTACATACTGTGGATTTATCATGGAGGTGGCCAGAAAATTTATGATGAACTTTACGGGGAACACAACATCAAATGGCTGCTTGAATCAATGACCCCGGTGGAATCAGGCTTCCGCACCAATGTTCCGATCAAAAGCTTAGAGGATTTTGAAGGACTGAAGCTTCGTATGGGGAGTCTTTTCGGCCAGAGGATACTCGAAAAATTAGGAGCTTCACCCATAATGATGGACGGCAGTGAGATATACGAAGCTGTATCCAGAGGGGTAGTGGATGGAGCGGAATTCAGCGTTCCGGCGGTGGACTGGTCGGCAGGCTTTCAGGAAATTGCTGACTACTGGTGCGCTCCGGCCTGGTATCAGACGGCAATTGTTCTGGGCATCATGATAAACAAGGATGCATGGGAAGCCCTGCCTGATGACCTTAAAGAAGTCGTCATACAGGCAAGCCGTGCCAGTACGGCTTATATGAGCTCATGGTTTGAGTATCAGAATATAGAGGCGACCCAAAAATTTTTGGAAAAAGGAATCAAGATAACCAGCCTGGATGATTCAGCCATGCAGAAACTCCAGGGAATTATCAACGAAGTCCTTGCCGAAGAAGCCAAAAAAAATCCTGATTTCGCAAAAGTTTTGAAATCCCAGATCCAGTATATGAAAGACTTTGCACCTGTGCGTGCTTATGAAAAACCTTATACTTTCGGTTTCAACCCTGAAAGCTATCCGGAACTTCCTTAGTATCTGCAAATTTCTCGGTGATGATATGGATTCCTGGAAGTATTTGTCCGGGAATCCATATTTATTTAAAGATATAGAAGACTGGAAGGATAACTCGTATGACCATGGTTAACAAACTGCTTTCACTCATAGATACGACAAATGAGTGGATAGGAAGAATCTTTGCCTGCCTGATTATTCCGCTGATGTTTCTGATTGTTTTCGAAGTATTCACAAGACGTATTCTGGGCAATCCCACAGTCTGGACCTTTGAAGTAATCATTCAGTTATATGCTGCGCTTTTCATGATGGCGGCCCCGCTTACCCTGCTGTACAACAAGCATGTCTCTGTTGATATTTTTGCCTCGAAACTGTCTCCGAAAAAACGGGCGGTTATTGATATTTTAACTTATCTTATCTTCTTTTTCCCTTTTGTACTGATTCTGTTTAACGAGGGCTATGAATATGCGATGCTGTCCTGGGAATTATTGGAGAAAAAACACTCGGCCGGCTTTGCCATGCCCATATATCCCCTTAAAACCGTGATTCCTGTCACAGCTTTTCTGCTTTTTCTGCAGGGAATCTCTATTGTTATCAAAAAAATTATATTTTTAAAAACTGCGAGGTAGATGATGTCACCAGAAACGATTCTTCCAATTCTCATGTTCGTTCTGCTCATCATAGGATTGTTGATGGGGCACCCTCTGGCCTTCACGCTGGGCGGACTGGCGGTTATCTTCGGATACGTGGGCTGGGGACCGGAAGCTTTCGGCATGTTTATAAACCGCATATATTCCTCGGCCATGAACAATTATGTTCTTATTGCCGTGCCGCTGTTTGTCCTGATGGCCAACTTCCTGGACCAGTCAAGAATAATGGAAGGTCTTTTTAATTCCATGCGTTACCTTTTCGGTCCGGTGCGCGGCGGTGTTGCCATAGCAGTTATCGTGCTGGGTGTGATTTTTGCCGCATGCACCGGTGTAATAGGCGCATCCGTTGTAACAATGGCTTTGCTTGCCACGCCCCCGCTTCTGCAGTACGGCTACCGCAAAGAGCTTATCGCAGGCACTATCTGTGCAGGCGGCACTCTCGGGATACTTATTCCTCCGAGCATAATGCTCGTTCTGATGGGTTCCTACAGCGGCATACCCGTGGGAAAGCTTTTTATGGCTGCCATAATCCCGGGAATGCTTCTTTCATCCCTCTATCTCATATATGTTATTGCCAAATGCTGGATAAATCCGGACTGGGGCCCGGCCCTGAGTAAAAAAGAAAGACAGGATATAACAACAAAGCAGATTCTGATAGACTGTCTGAAAAATTTAATCCCCCCGGTTTTGCTTATCCTCTCTGTTCTGGGCTCAATTTTTGCCGGCGTTGCTACCCCTACGGAAGCTGCGGGAATGGGTGCCTTTGTTGCTTTTTTGATGATGATTTTCTACGGCCGTTTTTCCTGGAAGGCCCTGTGGCAGTCTATTGTTTCAACAACCACGGTAACCTCTATGGTTCTTATGATCGTTGTGGGCGGCACCTGTTTTACCGGCGTGTTTATTGGCCTTGGGGGAGATGAACTGGTCTCTTCCATGATACTGGGCATGGGCAGCAAATGGGCATCGTTTGCACTTATGATGATCATCGTTCTGGTTTTGGGCATGTTTATCGACTGGATCGGCATTACAATGATATGTCTGCCTCTGTTTGTACCCATAGCCGCTGATCTGGGCTTCAATCCAGTATGGTTTGTAATGATGATTGCCATCAATCTGCAGGCCTCCTTTCTGACTCCGCCGCTCGGATATTCATTTTTCTATTACAAGGGTGCCGGCGGGGCCACCGATAAAATCAGCATGATGGAGATTTACCGCGGTATTATGCCGTTTATCTTCCTCATGATCATAGGCCTTATGCTCTGTATTCTGATCCCCGGGCTCACCTTGTGGCTGCCGAGTCTGATGTAGATGCAAAACCCTGTCAGGCTGCAATTTTTGAAACCACCGCGGCACTGCCCTGCCGTTTGAGGAGAATAAAATGATTAATGAAGAAAGCAAGTCGCAATTAAAGCAGGTCGTGGGTGAAGAAAGATTCTTTGATGACCCGGAAGAGATCCTGAGTTTTTCCTATGATGCGTTTATCCTTACAAGTGAACCGGATGTGGTTATTTATCCCATAACAACCGAAGAAGTCTCCGGTATTATGAAGATCGCTGACAGGGAAAATATTCCTGTCACCTGCAGGGGAAGCGGAACAAATATCAGTGCTGCCTCGCTTCCGGTGAAAAAGGGAATTGCACTTTGCTTCACAAAGATGAACAGGGTCATAGAGGTCAACACCCAGGACCGTTATGTAATAGTCGAGCCCGGACTTATAAACGGCGAACTCCAGAAAGTTCTTGCCCAAGAGGGGTTTTTCTATCCCCCGGATCCGGGAAGCATTAATGTTTCAACCATCGGGGGGAATATCGCCCAGAATGCAGGGGGACCCAGATGCCTGAAATACGGAGTTACCAGCGACTATGTCCTGGCAATGGAGGTGGTTCTGGTTTCGGGCAAAATTGTGCGCGTCGGCAGCAGAAACGTAAAGGATGTGACCGGATATAAACTTTCCAGCCTTTTTTGCGGTTCAGAGGGCACCCTGGGAATTGTCACCGAGGCCACCCTCCGGGTCGTGTCGATTGCTGAATCCCACCGGACCATACTTGCCACTTATGACGACCTTGAAGATACTGCAAATACTGTGGCCGATATTATCGGTTCCGGCATTCTTCCGGCAGCAATGGAGCTGATGGACAAGACGGTTATAAACGTTGTTGCAGATGCTTCCGGCATGTCGCTGCCCCGGGAGGCCGCAGGCATGCTTCTGATCGAGATCGACGGCGTGGAAGAAGCCGTGGAAAAAGAGATGAACAGGATTGCTGAAAAAGCCCGCGACAACGGCGCCCGTGATGTAACGGTGGCCCACACCCAAAAGGAAAGTGACGATCTGTGGGCCGCACGCCGGCTTGCATACGGGGCATTTGCACGGCTTGCCCCCAACTGCATTGTAGAGGATGTAACGGTTCCGGTGAGCAATGTGCCGAAAATGATCAAGGCCACAAGAGAGATTGCAGACAGGTACAAGCTGCATTTGGGCATACTGGCCCATGCCGGTGACGGAAATATGCACCCGCTTATCGCCCATGATCCAAATGACAAGGATGAGCTGAAACGCATAGAACAGGCGGCAAAAGAAATATTTGAAACAGGGGTCTCTCTTGGCGGCACCCTTTCGGGGGAACACGGCATCGGTCTTGCCAAGGCTGAATTTCTGCCTCTTGTGATGAACCAGGACACCCTGGATCTTATGGCGGATATTAAAAAAACCCTGGACCCCAAGGGCATTTTGAATCCGGGAAAGTTTGTATAAGGAATTTGGCCTAATATGGATGTCAATGATATAGATAAATGTGTAAAATGCGGCCTGTGCCTGACCTCATGTCCTGTTTATTATGAAATCTGCCGGGAACCTGTAAGCCCTCGGGGAAAAGTGCAGCTTGTCGCGGCCAGCAACCGGCAGAATCTGTCCATCTCCAGAAACCTGGAAAATATTTTTTCCCAGTGCCTGATGTGCGGGACCTGTACACAGAACTGTCCCAGCGGCGTCAGGCATGATATGCTTTTTATGCGGATGCGCTCGCAGATAGTCCACGATTTTGGAAGAGACTGGAAAAAGCGGGTCCTGTATCATTTCCTTTCCCACGAGCACCAGTTGCAACTGGCCGCAGGATTCGTAAAATTCGGCAGAAATACCATACTTGAAAAACTGGCCCGGGATACAAAGCTTGGAAACATACAGATAAAAAACATGCCCAGGCTGAATAAGGTGCCATTCAGACAGCAGGTCCCGGGCGTTGTCGAGCCTGAGGCAAAACCCCGGGGAACTGTTCTTTACTTTACCGGATGCGCTACAAATTATGTGTACGATGATATAGGCCGCGCCCTGGTAAGGGTCCTTACCACAATGGGCTACAGGGTAGAAATTCCCGGGGAACAGGTCTGCTGCGGTCTGCCCATGTTCTCTCAAGGGGGTTTTGAAACCGCAAAAAGCAATATACTTAAAAACACAAAACTTCTGGACCGTCCGGATGATACTGCGGTCATCGTAGACTGCGCCACATGCGGATATGCGCTGCGCAAGGGGTATGTGGACATATTGGAAGAATTACAAGCCGATTCTTCCGCAGCCCGGCGCTTGTCTTCAAAGGTCAAAGACATTTCCGAATTCATCTGGCAGCATTTTGACAAATTAGAACCCTTCCTTGATCAGGAAAAACCAAAAACAACGGTGACATATCATGCGCCATGTCACCTGAGAAACAGCCAGGCAGTGGGAACGGATCTTATTGAACAGCTTCTGGAAAAAATTCCCGGGGTGGATTACATCCGGGCTCCTGATACAGATGCATGCTGCGGCGGCGGCGGCACTTTCTTCTACGATCATCCCGACATATCAAAGAAAATCGTGGACAGAAAAATCAAAAATGCCACTGGAACAGGTGCCAGCCTCTGGGTTACAGGCTGTCCGGAGTGCCGGGTCAATTTATCCGGAAATCTGAAAAATCCAGAATCTCTTCAAGTGATACATCCCGTTCAACTCATAGAGCAATCTTTGAAATAACACCCGACCCCGTTTTCCACAAAAACTTGATCATCTATTTTCATAATTTGTTTTTCGGGGCAGGGGATGGCCGCTATTACAAAAAATCAGGGAAATGATGGAAGAGATCAGACAGGAATCTGTGCCCCGTCACAGACTGTCTTGACCCCATCCCGGCTGTTTTCCAGATGCACCCGCATCTGGTCCATGGCCAGTGACACATTTTTCTGCTGCACAGCAGCCAGAATTTTTTCGTGTTCTTTGACCACTGCCTCCATTCTGCCGGTGATGGCCAGGGCCTTGAACCCCATCAGATGCATGATATCCCGGATATCCTCCATCATATCGATCAGATAATCATTTTTTGTCAGCCGGGTAAATCCGATATGAAAATTTCTGTCTGCTTCCATGAATTTTATTTCATCTTTTGAAGTGACGGCATTTTTCTGGTCTGTCAGACATTTTTCCAGGGATGTGGTGTCCAGATCATTGGCATTCAGGCACAGTTTCTGAACGGAAAAAACCTCCAGTGCTGTGCGGATCTCGAATGCATCATCAATGTCCTGAAGACTGAAGGTATTGATGACCACCCCTTTCTGGGGAAGAAATTTCACCAGCCGTTTTGCAGACAACTCCAGCAGGGCCTCTCTGACAGGGGTCCGGGAGATTCCCAGATCCTGGGCAATGCTTTTTTCATTGTAAATGACATTGGGTGTGAGTTCATTGTTTAAAATGGACTGCCGCAAAGCTTTTGTAACTTGTTTTGCCAGAGATTCCGGTTTTGTGATCTTGTTCAGGCCCATATGTCTGTCATTCTCCATAATTGGTGTTCATTGCTGTTAATAGCATTTTTCACCTGATTCTATCAATTATAATTATAATTAACAGCAGGGCAATTGCATGTATGGCCGGGATTTCATCCCCGCTTACCACTGCCATCAGCGCCTAGTGCCGGGGGGTTCCTGCGGGTTGAATCCCATTCTGACGCGGTTGTTACAGTGTGTTGGGCATGCGAAGCGGTAAAAACGACAAACTGTCTGAGGACATACCTGCCCGCAGTTTTTGGCGTTCAGCGCAGCATGCCCTACACACTGTCAAATGCGGCAGACGGGTGAGACCCACAGGAACCCCCCGGCACGGGTCTTTTGATACGCCTGTGCCGGCCGGAAGGGAATTTTTGATCAGGGCTGCCTCCCGGCAATTGTAATTTTCAGGGACAGGTGTTAACATTGCAGTAAAGATACTGATGAATATGAGAAACACCTTTGGCAAAAATTCATTTTAAAGCAGGGCCATGCATTTTTTTTCCACCAGAACCAAATTAATATTTATTCTCAGCCTGATTCTTTTGTCCGGTTTTTTTGTCACCAACGTGATTTCCTACCGGGCATCCAAAAAACAGATTCATTCATCCATTGTTGAAAACAGCCTTCCCCTTGCCCGGGACAATGTATATTCCGAGATTCAGCGGGATTTGACCCGTCCGATCTTTGTGTCGTCCCTCATGGCCAATGATACCTTTCTCAAGGACTGGGTGACCGGCGGAGAAAAACAGGTCCGGCAGATTATCCGGTATCTGAACGAAATTCAGGAAAAATACGGATTTTTCTCTTCATTTTTTGTTTCCGATATCTCCCGAAATTATTATCACTACAAAGGTATTCTCAAACAGATCCATCCGGATGACAGCCATGATGTCTGGTACTACAACTTCAAAAATAAAAATGTGGAATATGACCTGGATGTGGACACCAATGAAGCGGAACAAAACCATTTGACCATATTCATCAATCACCGCCTCACCCTTGATAACGGCAAATTTTTGGGGGTGGTCGGGGTGGGCCTTGATTTTGACC
>JAABUB010000036.1 GCA_011389575.1 Desulfotignum sp.
CAGGCCGGAAGCCGAGACTGACCTTGAGGAAGCTGCCTAAATTCCATTATAGTGGTAGCCGTTATGCATGGTAGCCGTCATCCCAAACGTTGGCAAAAGAGAACATGACATCCCTGGTGTTTGCCCGGCCGAAGAAAAAACACAACAACTGCCCAACACCCAATAACAATGAAAAATGGATTTTATAACACCTTCTTGACCAATCATATTTAAAAGTTTATACTTTGAAATATAAACTTAAATGGTTGGAGTTTTTTATGAAAGCCACAGCAAAAGATCTTCGGTTTCATTCAAAAGAACTTTTGAGCACTGTAAATCGAGGGGAAGAAGTCATAATTACCTACCGGGGCAAACCCTGTGCTAAATTAGTTCCTTATGATGAGTTTGAAAAGGATAAAAACATCAAATCTAATTTATTCGGGATGTGGAAAGACAACGATATTATTGATGATGTTGATAGTTATGTCCGAGATATAAGAAAGGGAAGATTTTAAATGATTGTAGATACTGATGTTTTGATCTGGTATCTAAAAGGGAACGAAAACGCATTTGAGGCCATTGAGGCGTTAAATAAATTCTCCATTTCAGTCGTGACCTACATGGAACTCGTTCAAGGAATGAGAAACAAAAATGAATTAAACAGATTACGTCAAGCCCTTAAAATTTGGAATACCAAAATCATCTATATTTCGGAGGATATTTCCGCAAAAGCAATGTTCTTTGTAGAACAACATTTTCTAAGCCATTCAATGCAATTAGCCGATGCCCTTATCGCTGCAACGGCAGTTTTTTGTGGAGAGCCTGTTCTTACAGCTAATGACAGGCACTACCGGGTTCTGACGGATCTTCAAATTAAAAAATTCAGACCATAACTCTATAAAGCTCAAATTCATGCCAGTGGAGCTGTTTGAGGAGAACAGGCGGGGCGGGTGATAATTCCGAATTCAAATCTTCAATAACAACTAAAAAGCTTTCTATATAGTTCATAAGACGCATATAAGATCCATATATGAATCTTTTGTCTTGACAAGCAGCGTCATTTTTATCAGTATCGTGAACCATATAAAGACCATTAAGCTATTTTAGGATCTATATACAAACCAAGAGGGCAGATGCCAAAATCTATAGTACGTACCTACTCACACTATTGCCGCGATGCGGTAATGTTACTCGGAGGGTTGATCCGTGAAGCCCGCAATCAGCGAAAGATCACGGCTCAGGAACTGGCCGACCGTGCCGGAATTTCCAGAGGCATGCTGCAGCGTATTGAAAAGGGCAATCCCAGATGTGAAATCGGCGCTGTATTTGAAGCAGCAGCCATTGTCGGCGTCAAGCTGTTTGATGCCGATGAAAACGCATTAGCCAAACACCTGCATCACACCAGGGAAAAGCTGGCGCTTCTGCCAAAATCTGTTCGCAAAAAGAACAAAACGGTACGCGATGATTTCTGAAACAGAAAAACAGGCTTTTGTCTGGATATGGCTGCCGGGCGAAACCGAGCCTGTTGTGGCTGGAAGGCTTGAAGCGGATAACGGTACGATTCAGTTCAATTATGGCAAGAGCTATCTGGACCGCATCCATGACATCCCCCCTGCAATTCCAGTTTACGAGCCTGAGCTGCCGCTGAGAGCCGGGGTGCTTCCCCTGCCCGAGGGGTTGACCATGCCTGGCTGTATCAGGGATGCCGCCCCTGATGCATGGGGCAGACGTGTGATTCTCAATAAAAAATTTGGACGTAAAGGCGCTGTTTCAGATACTGCGGAGATAGATGAGCTGACCTATCTGCTGGAGTCTGGATCAGACAGGATCGGTGCGCTGGATTTTCAGCAATCCTCTACAGAATACATACCGCGTGCTGCAGGTAATGTCAGCTTAGAAGAGCTGATGGCATCTGCTGAACGGGTGGAAAAAGGGGTACCCCTTACCCCTGAGCTTGATCAGGCGTTGTTTCATGGGACTTCTATTGGGGGTGCCCGTCCAAAAGCCCTGGTTCAAGACCACGGGAAAAAATATATTGCCAAGTTTTCATCCAGCACGGATCTGTACAACGTCGTTAAAGCCGAATATGTCGCCATGCGCATATATGGAAGCAACAATCTGAGCAGACTCAAGACATGCCTTAAGACCGCACACAATTTCCTTCTTTCTGAAGAAGAAGCCCGTAACATATTTGATAAACTGATCACCACGATCGAGGAACATTGGGAAACGGTCTGTGAAGAAGCCGGGTTAAACAAAGTGGATAAACAGCTTCTTTGGAGACGGCAGTTCCTGAACCCCTATTCGGTTGAGCAATAAGCATCATCAATCGCCTCTGACATCGAAAGGTGTACACGGGCGATGATATCCAGGCAAAAGGCGGGTTAAACGAAACCTCAAACATTATAATCTGGATGCAGTGATTTCGGTCGGGTATCGTTTGAACTCCAGACGGGGGGTACAGTTCCGCATCTGGGCCACTCAGCGGTTACGGGACTATTTAATTCAGGGCTATACCCTCAACCGGAAGCGGAAATGGTTATGGCGCAACAAAACACGGTTGAAGGTGATCTCGATTTGCTGAAAAAAAAGGTGAATTGTCGGTAAATAATTTGGTTTTGCTCAGGAATCGAGTTCGCCACCGATGGAATGAAAAGATGAACCAGGGAGGCGCACAGCCATCCCACGCGCCAGGTCCATTTTGTCGGCGTCTGGGATACGGTCGGGGCGCTGGGTATCCCGTTCAGTCTGATGGGACTGCTGGAGAGCCATGATGAGTTCTATGATACCAAAATGGGGTCAAATGTATCGTTGGCCCCCCACGCATTGGCCATTGATGAGCAGCGGGAAGATTTTGAACCCACGATCTGGCTTTCCAGGCCGGGTGTTGATCTGAAACAGGTCTGGTTCGCAGGGGTGCACACGGATGTGGGCGGCTCTTATCCCCCTGACAGGGAAACCGGCATCCGGGCATCTGACACCCCTCTCAGGTGGATGCTGGATGAAGCCCGGAACTCCGGCCTGAAGATCGAACCGCATCTTCCGGCCTCTCTGACCGATGGCAGTCAGGGGACACTGCACAGATCCCGCCGGCATGTGTATCGGTTCAAAAAACCGCTCCACCGGCCGATCGTTGTCAAAGACAAACCCACCACCATTCACCCCAGTGTCAGAATCCGGTATGAGGCAGATTCCGGGTACCGGCCTCCGGCACTGAAAACGCTGGTGGAAAAACACGGCTGGAAACCAACGATTGGGAAACCCGGCATCTTTGCTTTGGATTTTTTATTTTTTGAATAGATCAGAGTGCCATCCGGTTCTTTCTATGCGCAAAAAACATAAATTATTCAAACATTTTTATGCGGCGGGATGAACCCGTTTAATTAATTCAAAAAAGGAGAATCACCATGTCAAAAATTGAAGAAGCGATGAGGGGTTGTTTAACAGCGATGCAGGAGGGCAGAAAAGAGGATGCTGCTGAGTATTTCACTGACAATGGTGTCTGGGTGACACCATTTGGAAAGTTTGTCGGGAAAGAAGAGATCAAGCATTTTCTTGACTGGCAGAACAGGACCATGTCATGGAAGGCCGAAAAAGCGGGTAATGATATTATTATATCTGATAAAAAAGCGTTTTATGAGCATGAAATCAATGCTGTGGTGGAGGGCCGGCCGGTTAATCTATGTGCCATGTGTGCCTGGGAATTTGATGATAATGACAAGGTGACCGAGGTAAGAACGGTTTCCGGTTCCTGAAACAGGTGATTACGTCCATAAAGGAAAAAGTGCCGGATGAGTGCTGCATTACCGTCAAGCTGAACACCCATGATTTCACCCCTAAACCGGGGATCACCACTGAACTGGCTGTTGAATACGCCGGGATGCTCAAAGATCTCGGGGTTGACAAAAAATACCTTATAGGTATATTAGATATACCATGGAATTTGAATTTGACCCTATAAAATCGGAAAGTAATAAATATAAGCATGGAGTTGATTTTATTGAGGCCCAAGAGCTTTGGAACGATGCTGATTTGTTAGAAATTCCAGCAAAAACAAGCGATGAGGCGAGATTTCTGGTGATTGGCAAAATAGACGACAAACACTGGACTGGGATTATTACATATCGAAATGATAATATACGTATCATCTCAGTGAGGCGTGCCAGAAATGAGGAGATTGAGATTTATGAAAGCTAAAGAATTAGACAAGAAGTTTGATGAGGGTAAAAGTGTTATGGAACATTTTGACCTTTCAAAGGCAAGACGTCCTAACCATGAGCAAAGACGGGTTAATGTTGATTTTCCTATTTGGATGATTCAATCATTAGACAAAGAAGCCAAACGCCTTGGTGTTCCCCGGCAATCGATTATTAAAATCTGGCTTGCTGAAAGATTAAATAAATCCGATGCCGCATAGCATTCGAACCTGCCGTTTCACATTGACCGGGAACCTGAGCAGCCTTTTTTCATTGGGTCTTCAGCTATCAACATATCTTAAAAATAATTCCGTAGAGGGTTCCCGGCAAATGAACTTGTCGTTATGAAAAACTGACATGAACAAAACCCACCTCCACGCCACCTGTGCCATCATCAGCCGCGTATGTGTCGTATGTGGACGGGGACCGGTGCGATTCTCTGCTGGCGGACTTGAGATCCGGGGATACACCATCCTGATTTTTGCCCGGCCGAAGAAAAAATACAGCAGCTGCACCAGCCAATATGCACTGACATTAAAAATACATGTTTTTCAGGGTGGATTTTCATAGATTCTTGTATTCACAGGTGCACAAGGCCTGATCTATAGATTATAGATAAAATTTTAAATACAAGAGGTTAATATGACATTCCAGGCGGTATTTGTAATCGGTGTTCTTGTGTGTGCCTTCATCCTTTTTATTGCCGGCCGGATGCGGCCCGATGTCATAGCGGCACTGGTACTGGTCACCCTGGTATTGAGCGGTATCGTGCCTCCGTCCGAAGTTTTTTCAGGATTCAGCAGTTTTGCTGTGATAACCATAGCCGGTCTGATGGTCATCGGTTCAGGACTGGAACAAACAGGGGTGGTCAAATGGGTGGCCATGCGGCTGGAAGGGTTGATAAACCGCAGGTACAATCGGCTTCTCCTCTTGAACACGGGCATCCCCGGGCTTCTGTCCGGTTTTATCAATATTGTTGCTGCCGCCTCATTTTTTATACCGGTCATTCTGCGTCTGTGCAAACAGATGAAGGTCGCCCAGTCAAAAATTCTTCTTCCCATGGCCTGTACAGCTCTGATCGGCGCCAACCTTTCCCTGATCGGTGCTTCCCACAACCTTATCGTCAACAGCCTTTTGAAGGAAGCAACAGGAGAAGGGTTTGCCTTTTTTGAATTCACCCTTCTCGGTGCCGCCATACTGGCTGCGGGTTTGATATATATATTTTTTTTGGGTCAGCATCTGCTGCCGGGCAAAAAAGAGGCGCCTGCCCCGGAGGAAGTTACCATAACGCCCAATCTGATAGAAACTTACGGGCTCCAGGACCGGCTGTTCGAAATCTGGGTGTCTGAAGACATCCAGGAAGAAGATATCGACCTGGATACGTTTGACCTCCAGTCATTCGGTCTGATCCCCATCGCCATTGTCCGCCGGAGTGAACAGCTGATCATTCCGGGGGCGGTTCAGTCCATTGAACAAGGGGATATGATTCTTCTGCAGGGACAGGAACAAGCGGTCAAGGCCTTTGCCGAAGAACACCCCCTGCTGACGTTTGTCGGGCATCCAAAAAGCCAGGAAAAATATCCCATAAGTACCGGTGAACTCGCAGAAGCGGTAATTCCGCCGAGGTCCCCGATTATCGGGCAGGCTGTGGGAGATCTTGACATACTCAAAAAATCGGGAATGACGCCTATTGCCTATTACCGGGAGGACCAGCCACACAGAACCGATCTCCTTCGGGTCAAAGTGCGTGAAGGAGACGGTCTTCTGGTTTACGGGCCGAGGGAAAAAATGAGGGATTTCAACCCTGAAAAAGAGCTGCTGATATATTATAAGCCCGGAGATCCCAGTGTGTCACAGAAGAAGAAAAGACTGGCGCCCCTGGCCGCGCTTATTCTCCTGCTGGTAATTGCTCCCGCCGCGGTCGGCATATTGCCCATTGCCGTGACAGCCGTGGCTGGCGCCCTGCTGATGGTCCTTACCGGGGTCCTTTCGCCCCAGGGGGTATATGATGCCATTGACGGACGGACCCTTGTGCTGGTCGGCGCCATGTATCCGCTCGGCCAGGCCCTGAATACAACCGGGGCGGCAGATTTTATCGGGGGTGCATTGATTGCGGCCCTGGGCGGATTCGGCTCGATTGCCGTTCTCGCAGGGCTGGTTCTGCTGTGTATGGTCCTTACCCAGCCGATCCACAATGCTGCAGTGGCCATTATCATGACACCCATCGCAATCAATGCGGCCAATCTTCTGGGGGTCAGCCCACGGGGATTCTGTGTTGCCGTGGTGGTGGCATGCTCGACCGCATTTCTGATGCCGTATGGTCATCCGGCGACCTATCTTGTACAGGAACCCGGCGGCTATACCGAAGGCAACTACCTCAAATTCGGGATCGGTCTCAATCTGATCGCATTTGCTGTAATACTTTTACTGGTACCGTTATTATGGCCGTTTTAAATGGGTTGTGATTTCGTCAGTAACACCGGCGGTCATTGATGACATGTGTGAAAAATTTGCAGTCAGCAGGGAAAATCTGTTTCTTCGCAGATACCCTGTGGCTGAAGAAAAAAAAGATGCGCTGCTTCAGGAGGTCCTGGCAGGCAATGATTTCTGTGCCGGGGCGGAGGTTCCCATTTTTCAGTTGACAATGCAATCCCTCACCCTTTATATTGTCCGGCATGCCGCCAGGGTGCTCAGGTGACTGAAAATCAGGCCTGAGGTAAAAGGAAAAACGGTGGAATTCCGTTGCATGCCAGCCGATGCCGTGACCGGGGACGACGCCTGCACAATGCCACTCTTCAAGACTATATTGGAGGGGAAGGCGCAGGTTTCAGGATGATCCGCCAGCCGGAAAGCCTGCCTTGCGCAAAAACCAATAAAAGGATTGCTGCTGGAATAAGATCCTGTTGAATACTTATTTCAGGAGCAAACCTATGATCTTAAAAAATGACAGGGCCTTCGGCGCTGTAATCACCCGCCTGATCAACAGGGAAAATCTCACCCGGCAGGAGGCCTTTGCCGCCTTTTCCACCGTTCTCAACAACGCCACCTCCGACCTGCAGCAGGGGGCTTTTTTGGCCGCCCTCACCGCCAAGGGGGAGACGGCAGAAGAGGTTGCAGGGGCCTGGGAAGCCATTTACGAACTTGATACCGCCAAGGTGAAGCTGGACCTGGCTGTGGCTGAAAATTCGGGTACGGGCATGGACGAAGCATCCGTCTGCGGCACCACCCACTGCGCCCGTATCCGGACGGATGCAAAAACCGGCAGGGGAACCATTGACCAGTTTACCATTGACCCGGTATCCCTGGGGCTTTCCTGCACCGGCGGTGACGATCTGCGGCCGGAACCGGACCGGGACAAAGAAACCCTGCGGTTCGTCCGGCTGATGAACAATAAAGAGAACAGCCCCCGGAAAGATGCGGTGGCCATCAACGCCGGCCTGGACCTTTACACCGCCTGCTTTGCCGAGCCTGTGGGCTGTGTCATAAACGCCTTTGAAAAAATGCCCCTGGCTCCCGGAAAGCGGCTCCTGATATTCGGCGGCGGCACCATGGGCCTGATCACGGCAATCTATGCCCGGCAAACCCAACAGGCGCCTGGAGAAATACCGCTTGACAGATATGGGCCGCCAGTGGTTTATGCACAATAAGGAGTAATAATGTTGAAATTCATTCATGCGGCGGATATCCATCTGGACAGCCCGCTGCGGGGTTTGTCCAGATATGAGTCCGCGCCGGTTGATGCCATTAGAGACGCCTGCAGAAGGGCGTTTAAGAACCTGGTGGATCTGGCCATAGAAGAAAAAGCCGCTTTTGTGCTGCTGGCCGGGGATCTCTATGACGGGGACTGGAAAGATTACAGCACGGGAATATTTTTGAGCCGGCAGATGGGGAGACTGCATCAGCACGGCATACGGGTATTTGCGGTCGCAGGAAACCATGATGCCGCCAACCGGATGACCAGAGCGCTGGATACGCCTGCCAGCATGAAGATGTTTTCCGCCGGGAAAGCGGAAACCGTCATACTGGAAGAATATTCTGTGGCCATTCATGGCCGCAGTTTTAAAACCCGGCATGTTGATGAAAACCTGGCAGCGGGATTCTGCCGGGGTATCAAAGGCATGTGCAATATCGGGCTGCTGCATACCAGCCTTGACGGCCGGGAGGGGCATGCGGCCTATGCGCCGTGCACCCTGGATGATCTGCGTACAAAAAATTACCAGTACTGGGCCCTGGGGCATGTCCACAAGCAGGAAATCGTTTCCAAAGATCCCTTTGTGGTGTTCCCGGGATGCATACAGGGCCGCCATATCCGGGAAAGCGGCCCCAAAGGCTGTGTGGTGGTCACGGTTGAGGAAGACGCCGTCACACAGATGGAGCCGGTGTCTCTGGATGTGCTGCGGTGGACCCTGACGGACATTGATCTGACCGATATGGAAGACCCCCGGGATGTCCTGGAAAACGTTCGGGAAGCCATTGAACAGGAACGGGCACTGGCAGAAGACAGGCCCCTGGCAATGAGAATAAGACTGACAGGTGCCACAAAGCTGTCAGATGACCTGGCCGCTTTTCCGGAAAAACTGGAACAACAGATCAAGGCGCTGGGGGCTGAAACCGCCGGCGATGACGTCTGGATTGAACGGGTTGAAAACAGGACCCTGGGAAAATATGACCTGGAAACCGCCCTGGCCGATGACACGTCACTGGGGCAGCTGCTCAGGGCCATTGTCGCAACCCCTGAGGATCCGGGCCGGATAGACGGTATGGATGACAAAATTGCGGAACTCCGGCAGAAAGTGCCGCCGGAAGCCTTTGGCACGGGTTCCATTTTGGACTTGAACGACAATCAGGCGCTTGAACGGATCACCGGGGAAGCCAAAAAAATGCTCATCGGCAGATTGCTGGCAACAGGGGGGAAAAAATGAGAATCAACCGCCTGGACCTTATTGCTTTCGGCCGCTTTACAGACACATCGCTGGACCTGTCGGGTGGTGATCTGGGACTGCATGTGATTTACGGGGATAACGAAGCCGGGAAAAGCACCTCCCTGCGGGCGCTTATCGGCTTGCTGTTCGGCATTCCCGCCAGAACCTGCGATAATTTTGTTCATGCAAATCCCCAGCTCAGGATCGGCGGGGAATTGCAGCTGTCCACCGGAGAAACACTGGAATTTGTCCGGAGAAAAGGGAACAAAGACACCCTGCTTGCATATGGAAGTGATGACCTCCTGGATGAAACCCGGTTCAGGCGGTTTCTTCCATCGGGTATCGATGAAACCATTTTCACCAAACTCTGGGGGATTGACCATGAGAGACTGATTGCCGGCGGCCAGGAGCTGCTGGAACAGTCCGGAGACCTGGGCCAGGCATTGTTCAGTGCCGCGGCCGGGACGGCAAACCTTCGGGATATATTGATGGAAATGCAGAACAGTGCTGTTGACATCTTCAAGCCCCGGGGGTCCAAAGCGGTCCTGAACAGGGCTATCTCCGATTATAAAGATGCGCTGAAAAGAATGCGGGAAGCCACCCTGCCGGTTTCTACCTGGAAAGCGCTGCAGAATGATTTATCCAAAACCAGTGCCGCTATCGAAGAGGTGGAACAGAAGATCGATGAAAAGAACAAACAGAAAAGCGGTCTGGAACGCATCAACCGTGTCAAAGGGGCCCTGGCCCAGCGGCGGAACTGTCTGGCGAAAATGGAGGCTCTGGGCACGGTACTGCTGCTGCCGGAAGATTTTTCAGATCAACTGAAAACAGCCGGACAAACCCTTCAAAACGCACTGGATGCAAAAGAACGCCTGGAGGCCAAACGGGATGCCCTGAATAAGGAGTCCGGATCTTTGCGGGTGCGGGAGGATTTACTGAAAAATGAAGATGCCATTTTACGGCTCTACAAAGATCTCGGTGCGGTTGAAAAGACCCTGGCGGACCGGCCCGGTCAGGATGGAAAACGGCGGCTGCTGCGAAATGAAGCCCAGACACTGCTGAAGGGTATCCGGCCTGACATGGGCCTGGACGAGGCCGATCATCTCAGGCCGCATCTCAACAATAAAAAATGGATCTCGGATCTGGCCCGGAAAAAAAGTTTGCTGATCCAGAAACAAGACGGATACAACGCCGCATTAAAGGATCTCCAGGACGAAATAAAGTCGCTTGAAAGCAAGCTGGAAAATCTGCCGCAAAAAGACATTGATTTGACGGAGCTGAAAGCCGCCGTGGCCTCAGCACGCAAAGCCGGCGACATCGAGCAGCGCCTGAATGACATGACAACACAGGCGGTACAGGAAAAAGCAGCCTGTCAAAATGCATTTGCAGGACTGGGGAACTTTCACGGGGATGCAGACGCCCTGTTATCCATGGGGCTGCCGGTTGCTGAAACCCTGGACCGGTTTGAAAAAGAAATTGATGATCTCATGGAAAAATCCAGGACCGCATCCCAAAAAAAACAGGAGATAGAAGCGGAAAAAAGGCAGGCGGAACAGGAGTTAAAAGCGCTGCTGTTAAAAGAAGATGTGCCCAAAATTGCCGACCTGGAGGCATCCCGAAAGGAACGTGACCAGGGATGGTCATTGATCAAACAGACATATATCCGGCAGCAGGATATCGGCGGCCGTGTTCAGGCATATACATCCGGATCTGATTTGCCGGCGGTGTATGAAAAAAAGGTTGCGCTGGCAGACCGTATATCAGACCGCCTGAGACTTGATGCGGACCAGGTGGTGAAACGGGCAGACCTGGAAGCAAAAATTGATCACCTGACCTCCCGCATCGCTGACCTGTCAAAGGCTTTAGAAGAGATAAAACAGGCCCGGGCCGATCTGGACAGCCGATGGGCCGCCATCTGGAAACCGCTGCATATTGCTGCCGGCACCCCCAGGGAAATGAAGCAGTGGGTGGTGAAAGCAGAAAGACTGATCGAAAAAATGCATGCGGCAAAGGGGGTTTCAGCCAGGGAAAAAAAACTGCGGGAAGAATGTGATCATCTGAAGAGATCGATGGCACATCAGATCGCCGGGTTTGATGCTTCGGCCAAAATACAGGGAAAGAGCCTGGAAGCACTGATTTCCCTGTGTGAACAGCGCATCGAAAAAGAGCAGGAAGCCCGGGACAACCGTTACAAAATTGCGCATTCACGCAATGAGCTGTACATCCGGCTGAAGCGGACCCAAGATGACTTGAAAGCGGTTGAAACCGATTTGATCACCTGGTCTGGTGAGTGGGAAAAAGCAATATCCGGGCTGGGTCTGAAGCCGGATGCCCACCCGGAAACCGCCATGGAAACCTTTGATCACCTGGTGTTATTCTTTAAAAAGTTTGATCAGTCTGAAGAGCTGCGGAAAAGAATTTACGGCATGGACAAGGTCAAAGAGGAATTTGACAGAAAAGTTCACGCATTTGCCGGCAGTATGGAAATGAAGACAGAGGACCAGGACACATTGACAATTGCCGGACAGCTCCATCGGGACCTGAATGCGGCCCGGGAAGCCCGGGCAAGTTTGATCAAAATCACAGATCAGCTGGATGAAAAAAACCAGGAAATCAGAGATGTCACCATCACCATCCGCCAGTCCCAGGAAAAAATCAGTGAACTGAAAACCCGGGCCGGGGTGGATACGGTTGAGGCACTGATCAAGGCCGGTGAAAAATCAAACCATAAACGGGACCTGCTGAAACAGATTGAAACGCTGGAACAGGAACTGAACCGCAACGGGGACGGCTTTGGCATCGAAGCGCTGGAAGCAGAGGTGAACAGTTCAGACATTGACGGTATCGAAGGTGACATTGACAGAATATCCAGTGAACTCAAAGAGCTGCAGTCCGAAAGAGACACGCTGCGGGACCAGCGGCAGACCCTTCAGCATGAGATCCGGCAGAATGATGGCAAAGCCATGGCAGCCAACGCGTCTGAAGAAGCAGAAGCACACCTTTCCAGCATCACCGAAAATGCCGAGCAGTATCTGCGCTTCCAGATCGCCTCCCTTATCCTGGAGCAGCAGATAGAAGCCTACAGAAAAGAAAACCAGGCCCCTGTTTTAGGCAGGGCGGGGGAATTGTTTTCAACGCTGACACTGGGCTCTTACGCAGGTCTGCGGGATGAACTGGATGCTTCGGGAAAGCCGCTACTGCTGGGTGTCCGGCCAAACGATCAGGAGGTTGCCATCGACGGCATGAGTGACGGATCCCGGGACCAGCTCTATCTGGCCCTGCGCATGGCCACGCTGGAGCAGCATCTGAAAAAGGGTGAACCCATGCCCTTTGTCGTGGATGATATCCTTATCGGGTTTGATGATCACCGCACCCGTGTCTGCCTGGAGGTGCTGGCACAACTGTCAAGGCGCATCCAGGTCCTGCTTTTTACGCACCACAGACGGGTGCTGGAGCTGGCAGACACCTGTAATGAAACCGACAGGATTTTTCAGCACGCGCTGGCCGGTGTGGCATGACCGCACAGGGCCACTTCTGTAACCGGGGTACAAATGGATGATAATATCGACAAATTATTTTCAGCATGGTATTAATAAAAATATATTTTAAAGGATAATCACAAAAAGGGATGAATTATGGGCAAACAAACAATTTTAATCGTTGATGACGAGCCTGATTTTGTGACAATGCTTAAACAAACACTTCAAAGTGAAGGATATATCGTTGCAGTTGCTTACAACGGGGTCGAAGCAATTCAAAAAGTAAAGAAAAGCCCGCCGGATGCCATTGTACTGGATGTCATGATGCCGGAAAAAAATGGCTACGAAGTATGCTCCGAGCTTAAAAACGATGACCGGTATGCGGATATTCCCATCATTTTACTCACTGCCGTTTCAGACCATGTCAGCTCAACACAGTATTCCCATTCCCAGGGGCTGGATATGGAGGCAGATGATTATCTGTTCAAACCGGCATCACACGAGGAGATCCTGGAAAGCATCAGATCGCTTTTAGAGTAAAGTTACTTATTCAGTTTGTCCGGTTTGGGCATTGCAGGGTAAAATTACCGTAAACCGGCTGCCGCGGCCGGGCTCACTTTCTACATGAATACTGCCTTTCAAAGAGTCGACAAGTGATTTAACTATCGTAAGCCCCAGGCCTGTTCCATTAATGAAACGGGTGTTGTCATCTTTAACCCTGTAGAATTTGTCAAAAAGCCTGGTCAGATGTTTCTGTTCAATGCCGAACCCGTTGTCTTTTATTTTTACCCGAACATTCTCATCTCTGATATCCATTTTTATGGATATCTTACCCCCCTCCAGGGTATATTTTATGGCATTTGTGATCAGATTGCCAAAAATGCTTTCAAGCGTTAAGGGGTCGCAGACCAGTGAGGGCGTTTTTGTATCCGGCAGTTTCAACGCAATGGACTGGTTCTTCTTTTTGGCCTGGACTGCCTGAAATTCGACGATTTTTTTTATAATATCTTCCACATGCACCTTGACCGGCTCCAGGCAGTCATTACCGGCTTCAATTCTTGAAATATCAAGAAGGTCACTGATAAGAGAGATCAGGCTTTTGGTTTTGTCCCTGGCACGGCCAAGCAGATACTGGTTGTTTTCAGATGTAACCGATTTTCCTGATTTTTCTGAATCACTCGCCTTGATAACCATGGCAAGTTGATCATGAATGACAGACAGAGGGGATCGAAGCTCATGTGAGACCTGGGCCACAAACTCGGATTTCAACCGGTCAAATATTTTCAAATCCGAAATATCAGAGAGCGTCACCACAGCCCCCATGCATTGGGCATCCTCGTTTAAAACCGGCCGGCCCTCGGCAAGGATAAACCGCTCATCGGATAAAACAAGTTCATAGGAAGTATCCTTATCAGCCTTGTAATGGCCTCTTGAGATTTCCATTATATAATCGCACAACCCTTTATCTTCAATGCACAGTTCTATATTTTTACCCAGACAATTATCCGGGCCCAGGTCCAGATAGTTTTGAGCCACAGGGTTCATCAAAACAATCTGACCCAGGATATTGGTCACCATAAGGCCGTGTGGCAGGGTTTCTATAATCGTACGGATACGGCTTTGTTCTGTTTGAAGGGCAATGAGATTTTTCTGCTGTTCCAGTTTAAGGGCGTTTGCCTCCAGCGTAAGGTGCAGGGTTTCAAATGCCCTTTTAACTACAATTCTCAGTTCGTCCGGTGTAAACGGTTTTGAGATAAAATCATATGCCCCTTTTTTCATGGCTTCAATCGCGATTTCAACGGTGCTGAATCCTGTAATCATGATAACCAGAACAGATTTATAATGTTCTTTGATCTTTGCCAGGACTTCAAAACCATCCATGCCGGGCATTTTAATATCACAGAGGACAATGTAAATATCTTCGTTTTCAAGAATCTGTAACCCGTCTTGTCCATTTTCTGCACAGAGTACATCATACCCCATCCGGGAAAGAATCCATTTACACCCATCCCTTATATCCGTTTCATCATCAATTACCAGTATTTTGGGTATACTTTCTTTACCTGCCATGACCCGGTCCTTCCATATCCGGTGGTGACAATAACAATTCAATGACAAATGCCGTGCCTAAACCCACTGTGCTCTCAACATAAATCTTTCCTCCATGGTCCTCAACAATCCGGTAGGCCAGACTCAATCCCAGGCCGGTTCCTTTTCCCGGCTCCTTGGTGGTGAAAAACGGATCAAAGATTTTCAAAAGCATGTCATCCGGTATGCCGGGCCCTGTGTCTGCAATCTCAACAAAAACCTTATCTTTTTTCGGTGACACCCAGCAGGATAGAGATAAATTGCCTGTTCCATCCATGGCATCCGCAGCATTTAAAATGATATTCATAAACACATGTTTCATCTTTTGAACGTCAACCGGTACAAGGGGAACGGGTTCATCAAAATCCTTATGAACCGCAATGTTTTGAAACAATGCCTGATCTTCAACAAGAGAAATCGTTTGTGACAATATCACCTTGATATCCTGGGGGTGTATTTCATTGTCTGTTTTTCTTGCGAATGTCAGTAATTCTTTTACGATAGATCTGCATCGTTTAGCATTGTCAAGAATTCGGTTGAGACCTTTTACAGCACCTTTAGGCAAAGTGTACTCTTCCATAACCAGTTGTGTAAAAAGGGTGATGCCGCCCAAAGGGTTGTTTAACTGGTGGGCAACCCCTGCAGCTAATTCTCCAATGGAAGCCATTTTTTCCGCCTGGAGTAACTGGACGTTTGTCCGCTCAAGCTCCGCTTTCACCATACGCATCGCTTCTGAGCATTTTCATGATATTCTTTGCGCCGTCATCGGGATAAATTTTCCGGATATCGAGTTTGCCGATAACCTCACCAACCTCATATCCTGAAATTTCACATGCAGCATCATTGAAAATCAGAATCTCACCGGTCATATCCGCGGCAATGATTCCATCCACGGCACTTTTAATCAAATTGTTTAAAAAAGCATTGGACTGATGAAGTCTTTCTTCCATTAAGTGCATCAATGGCATGTATCAACAGATCTTTTTCATTTTCTGTCCGCATATGCTGTTTATCCTTCAGCCATGAGTGACTGGATAGAAAATCCCTGATTTTATATTCTCACAACATCTATTATTCAACTTAAGGGCAATAACATCTGGTACAAAGCACACACCGTTCCCATACAAGATCCCTCATCTCCCCCAGATCCAGTTTATCAACATTTCCTTTTTTTTTGTATAAAACACCCACTGAATTTAAAAACTTATATGACGGCATGTATTTGGGGTCTTTATTATGTCCCATAAACAAAAAGCAGCTTTCCGCACAAAAAGAGCAATGTGCACACGCCTTTAAAGACAATTTCATTTTTGTCTTTTTTTCGTCTAAGATTGCCCGTATTTCATCACTGTTGACACCCGCTGTATTTTTTTTTTTCTGAACATTTTGGTTCTCCGGTTCCTGCAAAGTTACCAGCTTTTCCTGGCATTGCCGAAACTATACTCGCCCGCAACATTAAAACGGACAATAATCATGTAAATCATATGAATAAATTTTGTAAACGGCACAGCCATCAGCATGAGTTCGCCGGATAAAATATGCAAAGAGATCAAGAGCTTATAATTGGAAAACACCTGGTGATATGCCAGATATCCAGTGACAAAGGGTGCTGCTGCAAGGCTTAGAAATACATAATCCGCATAGTTTGTAATGATTTTTACCCGGTCAAGAAAAAGCCTTCGGAAGAAAAAAATCAAGATGCAGAAAATAACAACCCCGGTTAAAAAATCAGACACATTTTCAGGTAAAGAAACCATGCTGATCCCAAAGGCATTGTCCAGCAATATATTGTGGCCCAGCACAAATACAGGCACACCTATAAGAAGGACATGGAAAATTGTTGTAACAATCGTCATGAAAGGTTTCACACCGGCAATGGAAACCTTGAACCACACTATCAAGTCTTTTTTATCCGGGGCTTTTTTATCCGGACCCTTTTTAAACCAGCTTTTTTTAAACCAGCGCGTCTTACCCTGATCCATCGCAAAATGACTGGCCGTATGACGAGATATAAAATTACCCGGTCCGGGTTTAAGCTTTTCTATCGGCTGTTCTTTGAGCAAAGACATAATCCGCAGCACCTGAAAAGCCACACCACAA
The DNA here is from genome assembly GCA_011389575.1 of Desulfotignum sp. GTDB lineage: Bacteria > Desulfobacterota > Desulfobacteria > Desulfobacterales > Desulfobacteraceae > Desulfotignum. The sequence goes on from JAABUB010000036.1 coordinate 16,765, forward strand.
AAAAATATGCCAAAAGAGATCCACACCAGGGCCTCTTATAAAATCATACACAAATGTCCAGGAAAAAATATGTGATAATGCCATAATTATGTTACCTCTATCCTCAGACGAGATACCTTCTCTCATAGGGTTCCTGGATAATCGTCCGGGGGGACTGGTTCTGCCATTCCATGTGGGGGCGAACTTTTACAATATCATCCAGACGGCCCTGGTCCTTCAGCCGTTTATAGATATCAAGCCAGGCACAGGGGATTTCATTACTGATTTCACAGTTGTCTCCATTGGTCCCGCCGCAGGGTCCGTTGAAAAGCCCTTTGGCGCATCTGGTCACAGGGCAAATGCCGCCCGTATACCCCAAAACGCAATGACCACAGGCACGGCAGTTTTCTTCATACATGCCCAGATCCTTATCAACACCGATTGCAGCCGTATTCACAACCGGATGTACAGGTATCTTTGAAAACCGCCGGGCCATGTGCTGCACACCGGCACCACACGCCATGGAAACAATGCAGTCATATGCAGGTACTTTGTTGTCAAGCTCCTTTAAATAGGATTCATTACATTGGCGCTCAACCGTATACCCGTCAATCTGCTTCCGGATGCCCGCTTTTTTCAAATGAACCTTAAGCTCTGCGTTTAATGCATTTACTTCTTTTTGCCCCCCCACAAGGCAAACTGAAACGCATCCGCCACATCCCACATTTAAAATTTTTTCATACCTGCTAATGGCATCAAGAATTTCCTGAACGGGCTTTTTTTTTGCTTTGATCACGTCTTGTCTCCACGTTTTGTAGTATCATCTATTCCTCATGCCGGGATCAGTACCTTTCAGATAATTGCGCAACTATTTATCAAGAATATGGCATTCTCCGCAAAGGACTGGCCCGGTAGGTTCTGAAGTCAGACTGTAATTATTATGGCACCCCATACACTGATAATGAAAGGCTTGTGTCTTGTCGATTTCAGACTGGGAATCATGACACGAAGAACACAAAATATCTGGATTACCCTCTTCAAGATCGGCATAATCAAGGATATTTTCTCCATTTTCCATCACATGATGGCACTCCAGACAGTCAAAGTCCAACATATGAAGCTCATGGTCAAATATCACAGCGCCACGATTTTTCCCCCACTATACTCAAATTCTACATCATAAGCATACACACCCGATACAAAAAAAACACAGGCAAGTGCCAGGACAATTTTTTTCATAGACGTTCTTTATTCATTCAGTAATATTAAAAAAAGTATTATTTTATAATTTTTCGCACCTTAATGCAAGTCATTGGAGCCGCTTAAAATCAACGGTTTGATACTTCCTCCTTATTCCCATGCCATAAATATTAAAAAACGGCAGTGGCAATGCCCGGGCAGACCATCAGCCGGGACCTGCTGGGAGACGCTGTCCATTCTCAAAAAAATGGTGAAACTGTGAACCGGGTCGCCGCAGCCAGTGAGTCCTTGGGCAGGTCGTTCATGGACCAAAAAACCCCTTGTATTATACATTAAAAAAATACATATTAATATGTATCATTTGTACATGTATCAGGAGGAAGGAAAACTAATGATAACCACATTAAATATCGAAAATGATCTTGTTGAGAGAGCATCCAGACTTACTGGCATAAAAGAAAAAACAGCTCTTGTTCGTAAAGGCTTGAAACCCTGATCAGCCTGGAGAGCAGTAAAAGTCTGGCTGCGCTTGGTGGAAGCGAGAAAAAAATCCGAATGCTGAACTCATTTCTCAATTGAATGTCGGCTTTGTTGCATGCCATCCATTTATTATCGGAGAGTTGGCCTGCGGTAACCTGGACAATCGGGCAGAAATTCTGATACTTCTCCAGGCACTTCCATCATCACCTGTTGTTGAGGCCACAGAAATCTTACAGTTTATTGAAAATAATTCACTAATGGGACAGGGCCTTGGATACGTGGATATGCATTTATTAGCTTCTGCCATTATCGGTAATGTTGCTCTTTGGACTTATGATCGACGTCTCAATGACGCAGCGACAGCGCTTGGTGTTTCGTACCCGGCCAGCTGACTTATGTTGACAGACAGACTCTATTTTGAAACATTATGCCTAACCATTCTGACAGATCATGGTGTAGACGGTATGGATGACAAAATAGCGGAACTTAGGCAGAAAGTGCCGCTGGAAGCCTTTGGCACGGGGTCCATGCTGGATGTGAACGACAAACAGGCGCTTGAAGGGATCACCAGGGAAGCCAAAAAAATGCTGATCGGCAGACTGCTGGCAGACACCTGTAATGACACTGCGAAGATATTTCAGCACGCGCTTTCCTGACAAATTGAACAGGATCTGAAGAAGACCATTGAGAACACAGAATGCCATAGCGTTTGTTGACACGGAAATTGATCCTCAAAACGGGAGGATACTTGATCTGGGCGGCATCAAAAACGACCGGAACACTTTCCATTCCGGTTCTGCTGACAGGTTTGCAGAATTTCTCCGGGGCGCGCGGTTTTTATGCGGCCACAATATCATCCGTCACGACTTAAAATATATCAGCCATGCCGTGGAAAAAGCGGGTATTGACCGGGCCGATATGATTGATACCCTGTTTCTGTCTCCCCTGCTTTTCCCTGCCAGACCCTACCACGCCCTTTTCAAAGACGATAAATTACAGACCCAGGATATCAGCAATCCTGTAAATGATGCCGTCAAGGCCAGGGATCTTTTTTTTGACGAGGTTGCCGCATTTGAACAGGCAGACAAGGATTTACAGCAGATATTCTTTTTTCTTCTGCATGACAAGCCGGGATTTCAGGGGTTTTTCAGGTATATTGGATTCCAGGAAGAAGACACCGCCGGCATTGCATCCCTGATCCGGAAAAAGTTTCATTTAATGATCTGCAGCCAGGCCGGCCTGAAAAAAATGATCACAGACGTTCCCGTGGCCCTGGCCTACTGCCTGTCCCTGGTTCATGCGGATGACCGGTATGCCATCACCCCGCCCTGGGTGTTGAAAACCTGTCCTGAAATTGAACAGGTGATGTATCTGTTAAGGAACAATCCCTGCCTGACCGGCTGTGATTACTGCAGCCAGGCCCTGGATATCCACAGGGGCCTGAAAAAATTTTTCAGGTTTGATTCCTACAGGACCTATGGCGGGGAAGCACTGCAGGAACAGGCGGTTCAGGCCGCCATCGACGGGAAGTCCCTTGTAGCGGTATTTCCCACCGGGGGAGGCAAATCCCTCGCATTCCAGGTGCCGGCCCTGATGAGCGGAGAAAACGCCAGGGGACTGACCATAGTCATATCTCCCCTGCAGTCCCTGATGAAAGACCAGGTGGACAACCTGGAAAAGGTGGGGATTACCGATGCTGTCACTATAAACGGACTGCTGGATCCCATTGAAAGGGCCAAATCCTTTGAGCGGGTGGAAAACGGCACGGCTGCGATTCTCTATCTTTCTCCGGAATCTTTACGTTCGAGAACCATTGAACACCTGATCCTGAAAAGGCATATTGTCCGTTTTGTGATTGACGAAGCCCATTGTTTTTCCGCCTGGGGACAGGACTTCCGGGTGGATTATCTGTATATCGGTGAGTTTATCAAAGCCGTCCAGGAAAAAAAGCAGCTGGAGGACCCGATCCCTGTGTCCTGTTTTACGGCAACAGCCAAACAGAAGGTTATCCAGGATATCAAAACCTATTTTAAAGACTGCCTGCACCTGGATCTTGCAGTTTTCAGTTCCCGTGCTTCCAGGACCAACCTGCAGTACAAGGTGTTTTTCAGGGACAGTCCAGAGGAAAAATACCACACGCTCAGGGATCTGTTTGATCAGAAACAATGCCCCACCATTGTGTATGTGTCAAGAACCTACAGGGCCTATGAACTGGCACAGCGGCTGACGGCGGACGGATACCCTGCAAAACCCTATCACGGCAAAATGGACAAGCATGAGAAAATGGAAAACCAGGATGCCTTCATAAAAGGGGATGTCGATATCATGGTGGCAACCTCTGCTTTTGGCATGGGGGTGGATAAAAAAGATGTCGGCATGGTGGTGCATTTTGACATCTCTGATTCTCTTGAAAACTATGTCCAGGAGGCCGGCCGGGCAGGCAGGGATGAAAATATCACGGCAGACTGTTTTGTTTTGTATAATGAAGAGGATCTTGGCAAACATTTTGTCCTTTTGAATCAGACCAGGCTCAATGTCAGGGAGATCCAGCAGGTCTGGAAAGCCATAAAGGATCTTACCCGTTTCCGTGCAAAAGCATCCAATTCAGCACTGGAAATAGCCAGAAAAGCCGGGTGGGACGATAATATTGCCGAGATAGAAACACGGGTCAAAACCGCCATCGCAGCCCTGGAAAATGCGGGATACCTGAAGCGGGGGCAGAATATGCCCAGGATTTACGCCAGCAGTATCCTGGCCAAAAATGCCCAGGAAGCCATTGACCGGATAACCGCTTCGGAAAGGTTTGATGAAAGACAGAAGCAGCAGGCGGTCCGGATTATCAAAAAGCTGTTTTCAAGCAAAACCAGAAAACAGGCCAATGATGAGGCAGCGGAATCCAGAGTGGATTATATCAGCGACCATCTGGGCATCGTCAAAGAAGAGGTCATCCGTATCATCACCCTGCTCAGAGAAGAAAAAATACTGGCAGATGCCAGGGACCTGACCGCCTTTATCAAAAAAGGGGAAAAAACAAACCGCTCCCTGAGTATTCTGCAGGCCTTTACAGAGCTTGAAACCTTTCTATTGACACGCATGGGGCGGCAGGAAACCGTTTTTCATATCAAGGAACTCAATGAACAGGCAGAAGAAAGCGGGTGCGCCAATGCCGATCCCGCAAAGATTAAGACCATCATTAATTTCTGGGCCATCAAAAACTGGATAAAAAGACCCCATGCGGATTATGCGAAACACACCTTTGCCGCCGCCTTGACCGAGCCTTGGGAGGTGTTTAAACAAAAACTTGAAAAACGGCATGAACTGGCCCGGTTTATTGTTGCGCTGCTGTATGAAAGAAGCAGAAAACAGGCCGCTGAAAATATCACGGCAGTGTCCGGTGAGGGGGAACCCGCCATTGGAGAGGATCTGGCACACGTTTCTTTTTCAGTGCTGGAATTAAAGGCGGCGTATGAAAACCATGGATCTTTGTTCCGGCAGAATATCTCGGCGGAGGAAGTGGAAGATACCCTGTTTTATCTTTCCAGAATCGGTGCGGTACGGATGGAGGGCGGTTTCCTGGTTGTCTACAACCGGCTGACAATTGAAAGACTGGAAAAGGACAACAAAAAACGCTACAAAATCGAGGACTATAAACAACTGGGGCAGTTTTACGAAAACAAGGTGGCCCAGATCCATATCGTGGGGGAATATGCCAGAAAAATGATCAAGGATTACAAGGCGGCCCTGCAGTTTGTGGAGGATTATTTCCAGTTGAATTATACCTCTTTTCTCCGGCGGTACTTCAAAGGCAGCCGGGGAAATGAGATCAAAAGAAATATAACGCCTGCAAAATTCAGGCAGCTTTTCGGGACGCTTTCCCCGGCCCAGCTACACATCATCAACGATAACAAGACGCAGTACATGGTGGTGGCAGCCGGGCCGGGAAGCGGCAAGACAAGGGTGCTGGTTCATAAGCTGGCCTCTCTTCTGTTAATGGAAGATGTCAAACATGAACAGCTGCTCATGGTGACATTTTCACGGGCGGCCGCCACAGAATTCAAGAAACGGCTGATCGCGCTCATCGGCAATGCAGCCGGTTTTATCGAGATAAAGACCTTTCATTCCTATTGTTTTGATCTGCTCGGCCAGATTGGCACCCTTGAAAAGTCGGGGGATATTATCCGGAAAACCATTTCTAAAATCAGGAGCGGCGAGGTGGAGCCTGCCAGGATTGCCAAAGCCGTACTGGTGATCGACGAAGCCCAGGATATGGACCAAGACGAATACGCCCTGATCACTGTTCTGGCAGATCGGAATCCTGACATGCGCATCATTGCGGTGGGAGATGACGACCAGAATATTTATGCATTCAGGGGATCCAGCCCGAAATATCTGGAACAGCTCATTGCTGAAAAAAACGCTGTCATGCACCAGCTCGTGGAAAACTTCCGAAGCAAAAGTAATCTGGTTGCATTGACCAACCAGTTTGCAACAAAGATCCGCCGCCGTTTAAAACAAACCCCTGTTATCGCCAGGCAGGCCGGCTGCGGGAAAATCAGAATCGTCCGCTATCACAGCCGGAATCTTGTTTCCCCTCTGGTTCAGGACCTTGTTTCCACCAGGCTTACGGGAACCACCTGCGTATTGACCCACACCAATGAAGAGGCCTTTCAGGCAGCAGGCCTTCTGCTGGAAAACAACATGCCGGCAAAGCTGGTCCAGACCAATGAGGGGTTCAGTCTGTATCAGCTGCTGGAAGTCAGGTTTTTTCTGGACCTGCTCCTTCTGCGTGACGACACATTTATCATCAATGAGGCGTTGTGGAAAGCTGCCAGACGCCAATTAGTGAACGCATTTAAAAACAGCCCGAAAATAGATATCTGCATGAAGATTATCAAGGGGTTTGAGGCGGCCAATCCCCGCAAAAAATACCGGTCCGATCTGGAAGTATATATCCGGGAATCCAAACTGGAGGATTTTGCAGATGACCCGGGTGATGCGGTTTTTGTATCCACCATGCACAAAGCCAAAGGAAGAGAGTTTGATCATGTGTTTATCCTGCTCGACAATTTCGATCTGATAAATGATGAAAAGAAACGTCTGCTGTATGTGGCCATGACAAGAGCGAAACAGAATTTGACCATCCATATGAACGCCCGCTTTTTAGATGATATGTCTGTTCAGGAAATGGAATGGATCACCAATAATGAAAACCAGTTCCCTCCGGATCAGCTGGTCATGCATTTAAGCCATAAGGATATCTGGCTTGATTATTTTATGGGCAGGCAGCATCAGATTTCCCGGCTGAAAAGCGGTGATGAATTAATCGTGCGTGAAAACCGCTGTCTGGACAAACACGGTGTTCCTGTAGTAACATTTTCAAGATCGTTTTCAAACACACTGGAGAAATACGGCCAGGCCGGATATAAGCCTGTCCGTGCTGTTGTCAATTACATCGTCTACTGGCGGAAAGAAGGTGCGCAAAAGGAAATAAAAATAATTTTGCCCGAACTGTATGTAAAAAAGCGGGGTACTGATGTAACGGCATCGGGCCGGGCCACGCTGCACCGATTGATATCCTGTCACTAATACATGATCTGATGAAAAAAAATACATGAAACACATCATTGCCCAGATGTTCTGATTCTCTATACTGTCAGTCAGAGCGCAGGCGTCTGCAGCGTAATGCCAACAACACAGAGCGGAGGAAAAAAATGAGATATATAGTGATCCCCATGATCGTACTTCTGACATTGACAATGACAGCGTGTTCCAATATGGGTTTGAACAAAGGACAGCAGGGCGCTCTGGGCGGTGCCGCCGGTGGAGCAGCCGTCGGTCAGGCAGTGGGCAGAGATACCGAAGCAACCCTGATCGGCGCGGCTGTGGGAAGTCTTTTGGGGTACATTGTCGGCAATGAGATGGACAAGTACGACAAGCAGCGGTTGAATCGGACCTATGAAAATACGCCGTCGGGTCATACCAATACGTGGCATAACCCTGACACCGGCAACAGGTACCGGGTAACCCCCCATCAGGCCTATGCCAGCCCGGGCAATCCCCGGCAGCCCTGCAGGGAAGCGGAGATCATAGCCGTTATTGACGGAAAGACCCAGACAACCCATACCACTGCCTGCCGGAACAGCCGGGGGCAGTGGGAGCTGAGAAACCAATAGAAGAATACCATACCATCAGAGAGGCAGCAGGTGAACCTGTCAATGACGGGGCAGAATAACCTGACCCCTGCAGTGACGAACCAGCAGAGAGGAGTACACATGTCTGAGAACTTTCCGGGAATGTACCCATGAATAAAACTGTAATTTCCTGTCAGGTAAATGATCTATCCGCAGCGCCCAAGGCCGCTTTGTTTGATTTTGTAAATGAAGAAAAAGTCCGTGATGTCCATAATTTTCATCGCAGCCTGCCGGGTTACAGGCCCACCCCCCTGGTCAGGCTGTCAGGGTTGGCCGGTTATCTGGGAATACAGCAGCTGTTGATTAAAGATGAAAACCTTCGCTTTGATTTACAGGCGTTCAAGGTCCTGGGGGCAAGCTATGCCATGGCAAAATGCCTGGGTGAGGTGATCGGATTAAAAGATGATGCATTAACCTGCAATAATATCATTGCTCACAAATCCGCATATGATCACCTCACTTTTGTTACGGCCACTGACGGCAATCATGGAAGAGCGGTTGCATGGGCTGCGAAACTGTTCGGGTGCAAATCTGTGGTGTATATGCCAAAAGGTTCTTCTCCGATCAGATTAAAAGCCATCAGAAAATATGGGGCCGAGGCATCGATCACAGGACTGAACTTTGATGACAGCGTGATCCATGCGAGTCAGAAAGCACAGGAGAACGGCTGGACACTGCTTCAGGACACATCCTGGGAAGGATACGAAAAAGTGCCGCGCCATATCATGCAGGGCTATACAACACTGATAACGGAGTCCATGGGCCAGGGTCAGGAAAAGAAACTTCCGACCCATGTCTTTGTCCAGGCGGGTGTCGGCTCGTTTGCAGCCGCCATTCTTGCATCTCTTTTCAGCCTTACCGGTGGGGCTGCACCAAAATTCATAGTTGTGGAACCGGAAGGGGCCCCATGTCTGTTTGCATCAATAAAAAAAGGGAAACGGGTCAGAATTAAAGGCGATTTGGCCACTATCATGGCGGGTCTTTCCTGCGGGGAGCCGAGCCGGATGGGCTGGAAGATACTGAAATCGGCTGCCGGTGCATTTTTGATGTGTTCCGATGGGGTCGCCCGAAGAGGGATGAAGGTGCTGGGAAATCCGGTGGCAGGAGATCAACGTATCATTTCCGGAGAATCCGGTGCTGTGACACTCGGCGCATTGTTTGAAATAATGTCTGACAAAGATAACCGGAAAATCAGAAAGGATATCGGCCTGAACAGCGGTTCCAGAGTATTGCTGTTTTCAACCGAAGGAGATACTGATCCGGATGTGTATCGTGACATTGTCTGGGCGTAAAACAGATGAGAGGCAAGATGAAAACAATCGGCCTTCTGGGCGGCATGAGCTGGGAAAGTACAGCCGGATACTACCGGATGATTAACGAGGGGGTGAAACAGGCCCTTGGCGGACTGCATTATTTTTCAGGAACTGTGCCTGGGAATCGCAAAACCCGGCACCAGGGAAACATATCTTCGGATCATCGATCAAGTGGCAAAACAGGGGGCTGAGGCCGTCATTCTGGGCTGCACGGAAATCGGGATGCTGATAGAGCAGAAGGACACCTCTGTAAAGCTCTTTGACACCACAGCCATTCATGCACAAAAGCGGTGCAGTATGCGCTGCAGCGCTGACCGACAAAGGAAAAAGTTAAATGATTGCTTATTGCGGAATAGATTGTTCAAAGTGTCGAAGTTATATTGCAACGCAATCAGGGAAGCCAGATGAATTAACCAAAGTCGCTAAAAGACTGGAAAAAATATATCATGCTGACGTAAAACCAGAATATGTTATCTGTGATGGTTGTAAAGTCAATAAAAGGCATTCATTCTTCTGTTCAAATAAATGTAAAATGCGGCAGTGCTGTCTTGATAAAAACTACAATTCCTGTATCGAATGTTCTGATTTTCCATGTAAAGAATTAGAGTTTGAATTAACAAATTCACCAGAAGCAAGAAATAATCTGGAAAAATTGAGATAACGAATAATGATGGAGTGAGGGAAGCGAATTACGGTCTTTTGTAGAGGTATGATTAATAATTTGACTTTATCCTTGACAGACAGCGTAAATGACTGCCCAGAAGGAGAATTGCCATGTTATACCGGGAAGTGCCCAAAACAGGAGATAAGCTGTCCATTCTGGGGTATGGATGTATGCGCTTTCCCACAAGAATGGGAACCATTAACGAGAAACCGGCTGAACAGCAGATGATGCACGCCCTGGAACAGGGTGTCAATTATTTTGATACAGCCTACCATTACCACAACCGGAAAAGCGAACCGTTTCTGGGCAGGGTGCTGTCAAAAAACAGGTGTCGGGACCGGGTAAAGATCGCCACCAAGCTGCCCCACTGGATGACCCGAACCAAAAACGAGATGGACAGGGTTTTGGATGAGCAGCTGAAAAGGCTGCAGACCGACCGCATTGATTATTACCTGATCCATGCCCTGAACGGGGCCCTCTGGGAAACCGCAAAACAACACGGGGTGATTGAATTTATCGAAGATGCCCTGGCGCAGGGAAAAATTCTCAACGCCGGATTCTCCTATCACGGGCTGGCCGAAGATTTTACCGGTATCGTTGATGACTATGACTGGCACTTCTGCCAGATTCAGTACAACTTTCTTGATACACAGAATCAGGCAGGAACGGCAGGCCTCAAATATGCGGCATCCAGGAAACTGGCTGTGGTCGTTATGGAACCGTTGCGGGGCGGCAACCTTGCAAGGACCGCTCCTCCGGAGGTCAAAAAAATCTGGGCAAAAGCAGACCAGGACAGGACCCCGGTGGACTGGGCCCTGTCCTGGATCTGGAACTGGCCGGAAGTCACGGTGGTGCTTTCCGGAATGAATGATGATGCGCATATTGCTGAAAACCTGAAGATTGCTTCCCGGGCAATGCCGGGTTCCCTGACCGCGGATGAGACCGCCCTGGTGGGCGAGGCTGCTGATGCATTCCGAGGGGTGATGAGGGTGGGATGCACTGGCTGCCAGTACTGCATGCCCTGTCCGGCCGGCGTGAATATCCCGGGCTGCTTTGACATGTATAATTCTCGTCATGCCTTTAAGGATAAAAGCGCAAAACTGATGTATTTATTTCATAACGGGGTGGTTGCCACGGAAAACCCGGCCATGGCTTCCAGTTGCGTACAGTGTGAAAAATGCCTGGACAAGTGTCCCCAGCATCTGCCCATTCCAGACCTGCTCAAAGATGTGGAAGCGGATATGGAAGGCAGGTTCACCCGGCCCCTGATCTGGCTCATAAAGCGGGTGATGAAAGTAAAACCCCGTTGACACAACAACCATTTCAATGCCCGGCATGCCAGAAAAAACAACTCGGTATTGACACACGGTCCATACTTGCATAATTTGATTTCTATCATGATTAACGGACAGAAAATACTCATCACCCGGCAATATCCGGCCGCAGGCATGGATCTGCTCAAAAAGGAACCGTTCCAGCTCACCTTCTGGGAAAAGGAGCGGCCAATGACACCGGCGGAACTTGCAGCACAGGCAAAGGATCACCATGCCCTGCTGTGCACTCTCACCGACCGCATCGATAAACCTTTTCTGGACCGGTGTTCCCACCTGGAGATCATTTCCCAGTTTGCCGTGGGATTTGACAACATCGACATTCCTGAAGCCACCCGGAAAAACATTCCTGTGGGCTTTACCCCGGATGCCATGAGCGAGGCCACCGCCGACATCGCCTTCGGCCTGATGATCGCTGCAGCCCGCAAGTTCTTTTTTCTGCACAAAACCATTCTCACCGGAGAGTGGGGGTATTTCAACCCCACCGGCCATCTGGGATGTGAACTCAAGGGCAAAACCCTGGGGATTTTCGGGCTCGGCCGCATCGGCGTGAAAATGGCTGAACGCTGCAAAGCCGCCTATGACATGCCGGTCATCTATCACAACCGGAGCCCGAACCCTGCGGCTGAAAAGCAGCTGGATGCCCGGCTTGTTTCCTTTGACCGGCTGCTGAAACAAAGCGATATCCTGTCGGTCCACTGCGTCCTGACCCCGGAGACCCGGCATATTTTCAATGCCAAGGCCTTCCAAAAGATGAAACCCTCGGCTGTGTTCATCAACACGGCCAGAGGTCCCATTCACCACGAACCCGACCTGATCGCGGCCCTGCATCAGAAACAGATCTGGGGGGCCGGCCTGGATGTCACTGATCCGGAGCCCATGGCACCGGACAATCCTCTGCTGTCCATGGAAAATGTCTGTGTGCTCCCCCATACAGGCTCCGGCACCATGGAGGCCCGGGACCGGATGTCTGTCCTGGCGGCGGAAAATATCATCATGTTCTATAAAACCGGCCAGGTCCCGCACATTGTCAACCCTGAAGTGCTGGCCGGGTGACCAGAGAAGCTCTTGAAAAGATGACTGCGCCGATGGAAAATGATTTTCAGGCGGACTGCCGACCATTTCCTGATGATGCCCCGGCCTGTCGAATTCAACAAGGCCCGGGAAAAAGCCGTTATACAGATCACCTCTCACTGAACAATATAAATAACACACTTACCCGCTGAATAATTGGTTCAGTCTGAGTAAGAAAGGATATATAGTATGGAAAAAAACAGAAAACAAACCCTGGAGCAGATAGCGGCATTGTTTGCCTCCCAGGACCTTGCAGTGCTGTCCACCCAGAAAGATAACCAGCCGTATGCCAGCCTGGTGGCGTTTGCCGCAAGTCCCGATCTTGCACACCTGTATTTTTTAACGCCCACTACCACCCGTAAATACGACCACCTGACAGCCAATCCGCCTGTTGCCATTCTGGTGAACGACAGCCGGAACCAGGCGGATGACATTTACAGGGCCGTGTCAGTGACCGGTACGGGCAGGGCAGCAGTGGTTGACAAGGTAAAAGAAAAGGATGCCCTGGAACTGTTCCTGAAAAAACACCCCCATCTCAAAGCGTTTTCCAGGGCACCGACAACAGCACTTATCTGCGTTGCCATGCATCGGTATTATTTGGTCAGCCGGTTCCAGAATGTGGTGGAGCTGGAGATTACCCCATGAAAACAATGTTGCAAAGCAAAGAATTTTCAACAGCCCGAAAGGACCAGGGGGGCGGCATGCCATGCAGCTGATTTAGGACGGCACCCGGATAACCGTTGACGGATACCTGGGTATTATCACCAGCCACACCAAAGGGTTATGATCAGGAGGGTTGCTCCTAAAAGCAGCAGCCTTTCCAATACCGGAGGTGCCCCCTGTCAGCACCACTTTTCTGCCGTAAAGGGTCCCGGCCGGTTCTGTCCAGAACCGCCGGGCCAGCGCGTACCCGAACCGGCTGAACAGCAGCATTCCCGGCAGGATGGCATGATCTGCCAGATAATCCAGCCGGCTGGCGCCGGACGGGAAGCAAACCATTACTCCTGCAGGTTTTTTGGTGTTTTCTTTAGAATCCGAAGCGTCTGTTATTCTGTTTTGAGTATTTCCGCCCGCACCATGAACCGCCGACACTGGGTGCGGTATTTGAACAGCTGGGGGGAGGTCAGTGTATCCAGGCCGCTTTCGGCGGCCGGTAACAGGGGCTGGATGAAAAACGGGTGATTTTTGCTGCCTGTTGCTTTTTCCACCAGAGCGGCGGCTTCAGCCGCCTCTTCCGGGGTAATGGAAATCCCTGGGCCCTGTGCGGTTGTCACCGGCTGTACCGGCAAAATGATGGTGTAATCCTTTGCAGAGGTGATCAGAGACAGACTCTGGACCAGGTCTGATTCCTCCAGGGGCAGGCCGGTGAGATCCTTATAGCGCGCTGCCGGACCATGGAGGGTGAACACGATTTTATCGTACAGATACTCTTTTACCAGGGCTGCCAGGACATGGGGATTTCTGCCGTTGGTATCCAGCTGAACCTTGAGCCCCTTTGCTTTGATGAACCTGACGACCGCCACAAAATCACTTCCGTCAGGCAGGTGCTGCGCAGACAGATCCAGGCCGCAGACCCACCCTGGAGGGGATGCCACCGGGTTTACAAAAGCATCCAGGCCATGTTCTGCCTGCAGCCGGGCCAGGATTCTGGCAAGACCCTGGACAACGGCATCACCGGTGAACAGGATGGGAAATTCAATGCCCTCCGGTCCCCGTGTGATGTCTGGCCGGTGTTCTTTGTAAAAGGTTTTAAACCGCTCTTTGCCCTCGGCAAGGATATCACTCTTTTCATAAGCAATATCCCTGTCATCCATAAAAGAAGCAACTATGCGGCAGCGTGCGCAGCCGGTGGCTGTATATAAGGTGTTACCCATGGTGCTGTTCCTGAATTCCTATGATGTTGTAGTTTTCATTTTTCCCGGCAGATCCCTGTCCCCGGGCCGCAGGTTCCTTACCCAACTGGTACCTATTTATCGGTATCAGAGACCACGCACAAAGCCGAAGAACTCTGGAACGGCAGCACCCCTTCCACCGACACCTGGGATCGGGGACCTTTGGGGCTGGCATTGGGCATCCGGAATGTCGTGACATCCACCGGTGCAATGGCTTTTTGTTCAGGGGGATCCACCTGGGGCACGTAGTCATAGGGATACCGGTAGGCCCGGTATACCATGTTCATTTTAAAATGCCGGCCCCAGTAGGGAGAGATATATTCCCACACCAGTTCATGGCCGGCGGTGACTTCGATGATCCGGCCCCCGCTGCCTTCGGTGATCAGGGTGTTGCCGTTGGGAAGGCGCTGGGCAGAACTGATGAACGGGCTGTAAAACCGGCTGCTGTCCGTGGGGTGGACCAGTCCGGCTTCATGGGGGGTGTACTGCCACACGATGTCCAGGGTGACCGGATCAAATTCCAGCACCCGGGAGTAATCGCGCAGGGCGTTCTTGGTGCCGGTGGGGCTGCCCGGGTTGCAGGCCCCGTAACCGGCCCACCCGCCGTTGTCAAACACCAGGATATTGCCTTCGCCGGGCAGGCCCCTGGGGACCATATGGGCATGGTGCTGGCCGATGATCCACCCCAGCCTGCTTTCCGGGGTAAAGTCATAATAGGGCCCCACCTTCCATACCACCTCACCGGTTTCTTTGCTGATAATAAAGATGATGTTGGTTTCCCGGCCGTCGGCAATGATATTGTCCGGATGAAACCGGGTATCGCCCTTGTCATACCATTTGTTGGGCCCCAGCAGGGACATGCTGTTCAAATGCATCCAGTCTCCCATGCCCCCGCCGCAGGGCCGCAGGTTGGGATCCCGGCACAGGATATTTTTTGCATCCTCCCGGAAACCGAATTCATCAAAATGGTCGCTGCACACCCATTCCCAGAGAATATCACCGTCCCAGGACACTTCATAAATCACATCATCCAGCAGTAATTTGTCTGAAATCTGCGGGCATTGCAGATTTTTGTGGCCCAGGACCATGGTATTGCCATTGTCTGCGGCTGCAGCCATTTCCGGCACATAATAGCCCACCGGATTGCCCTGGCGCTGGTAATCA
Organism: Desulfotignum sp.; assembly: GCA_011389575.1. GTDB lineage: Bacteria > Desulfobacterota > Desulfobacteria > Desulfobacterales > Desulfobacteraceae > Desulfotignum. Next base: position 32,053 of record JAABUB010000036.1, read on the forward strand.
TGGTGGGCCCGGGCCATCCACTGGGGCTCTTCGCCCGGGTCTTCAATAAATTCATACTGGTTGAACTGCCAGGCAATATTGCCGTCCCAGTCCACCTGGATCAAATCCCGGTAATCCTGCATGCTGAAACGGGTGGACCGCTCCCCGGTATGGCCGATCACATATCCCCCTTTGAGCAGCTTGTTGGGAAACCCGTGCAGGCCCTTCCACAGCTTGACCTCTCCGCCGTTCATGTCAATCAGCAATGCCCCCAGTTCCTTGGCCTGGAACAGGGTGTATCCGTTAAAGGCCTTTTCAGGATTGTACACCGTGGTGCCGGTGGGATAGATGGTGGGATAGCTCATTGTTTTCTCCTTGCAGATATTTTGTTAGACAGCTTTTTTCTATTACTTGGTTACATATTATTCGGGTTTTTAACAGGGAGTTCAATGCCCGGGTGATCACCTGTTTTCAGAAGATGCCCCGGGATCCTGGTACCGTGTTTTTTGCATATCCCGGATCACCGGCACGGCAATGGTGAGCAGGGTGAGGGCAAGCAGTACCAGGCAGATGGGGCGCTGAAACAGGATCATGAAGCTGCCGTCCCCCAGACTGAGGGTTTCCCGCAGGCGGTTTTCCATGATCTCCCCGAGCACCACCCCCATGACCAGGGTCACCACGGGCCAGCCCATGCGCAGCAGGATATACCCCAGCACCCCCATGGCAATGGCAACTCCGGCATCGAACAACCGGGTGTTCACCGCATAGATCCCCACCATGGAGATCACCATGATCACCACCGCCAGCAGCCGCCCCGGCACCTTCACGATCATGGCAAAAGGCCGCAGCCAGATCATGAGCATGGCAAAGGCTGCCACATTGATGAGCAGCATGGAAAAATACAGGGTGGAAATGAGGACCGGTTCCTTGACCAGGAGCAATGGTCCCGGATAGATGCC
>JAABUB010000037.1 GCA_011389575.1 Desulfotignum sp.
TGCCACTGGGCAAAGGTCATCTCATACACATCCACAAGCCTGGCATCAGGATGGCAGTCATCCATCTGCTTTGCCAGAAACGGCACAGGAGCACAAAAAAACACAAAAGATGTATCTGCTTCCTGCCAGTTTCCCAGAAACCGCGGGTCAGCGATCACAACCTTGTCCGGGTTGATGAAGCCCTCAAAGTAATAGATGACCAGGTTCTGGTACGGGTTTTTCATAAGCCTGGCAGCCTTTATAATAAAATAAAATTTGACAATACCAAAAATTTGCAAAATAATCTTTACCAATGGAAAATTCAAGGAAAGTTTATATAAAAGAAAAACCCGGGCATACATGAAATTTCAAAAAATCACGGCTGCTTTTACCTCTGATAACCTGGCCATGGCTGAAGACCGTATCTGTGATGTGTTTTTTTCCGCAGGTCTCACAGGGGTGGAGTGCAGCGTTCCTCTGGATGAACCGGATGAAGGTTTCGGCACCCGCACCCTTGCGCTGCCGTCTGAAAACGCCATTGTGGGGTATATGGCCGAAACACAGCTCTCAGATGCGGTGCTGGATGATCTCCGGCACCGGTTCCAGGGCTTGAAACACGCAGGCATACAGGTTGCACTCCGGTTTGAAACCGTGGATGATCAGCAGTGGGCAGAGGCCTGGAAAAAACATTTTCATGTGGTGCGCATCACAGACCGCATCGTTGTGAAACCGGCATGGAAAGCATTTGACCCGGCTCCTGACGACATTGTGATCCACCTGGATCCGGGCATGGCATTCGGCACGGGCACCCATCCGTCCACCTGCATGTGCATCCGGCAGATCGAAAAAAACCTTGTCCCCGGCCAGACCTTTCTGGATGTGGGGTGCGGTTCGGGCATTCTCATGATCGCGGCAGCAAAACTCGGTGCAGCAAAGCTCACAGGCATCGATACAGACCAGACTGCCGTGGACATCACCAAAGAAAACCTTGCAAAAAACCATATCCCTCTGGATAACTGTTTTCTGTTTACCGGCACCCTGGACCAGATCCCAGCAGTCCAGTATGACCTGGTTGTCGCCAACATCATTGCCCAGACCATTGCAGCCATTATGAAAGACATCAAAAAATGCATGGCTCCCCATGGTTGTGCCATACTTTCGGGCATTATCCAGGAACGCCTGCCCGAGGTAACACAAGCCCTTTTTTGCCATGGCCTGGAAATCATGCACCAGGATACCAGCGGGGAATGGGTGACCCTTACGGTGGTTCACAAAAACTAATGCCGGTTCTGACAGACCGGGATCCCTGAACAGATGCCATGACATCTGCCCCTGAAACCCACAGACTGAAACAAGCAAAGGATCAATGACAGAACCTGCAGCCCTGACCATAGACCAGACCGACAGCGCCCTGGTATTTGCCTTTTCCGGACACCTGGATGCCAAAGGCATAGTCGGTGTATGGGAAACAGCCTGCAAAAGAATTGGAAAGGCAGACGGGCCTGCCCTGGCCATTGATCTTTCCGGCATCTCCTATTTTGACACGGCTGGGGCTGCCTTCATTGCCCATCTGGACCGGATGGCCCAAGGCCGCAACTGGGAGAAAACCGATATTACCGGACTTGATCCAGATTCTTTTTCCCTGCTGGAACGGATCCGGGAAAAACATTCAGAACCGGATCAAGACACTGCTCCCTCCGGTGGCGCTTTCCGCACTTTTGTGGAAAACAAAGGCATGTTTCTGGGTGATTTCTTATATGATGCACAGACCTTTATTGCTTTTCTCGGTGAAATTTTCTGGGCATTTGTGTCAAGCCTGCTGCACCCGGGCCGGATCCGGTGGACAGAAACCCTGCGGGTGGCGGAACGGGCCGGGGCAAATGCCCTGCCCATAGTGGCCCTTATCAGCTTTATTGTGGGACTGGTCATGGCGTTTCAGTCCGCCATTCCCATGAAGATGTTCGGAGCGGAGATTTACGTGGCCAACCTTATCGGCCTGGCCATGGTGCGGGAGCTGGGGCCGCTGATGACCGCCATCGTCCTTGCAGGCCGATCTGCTTCCGCTTTTGCCGCAGAAATCGGTACCATGAAAATCAATGAGGAAATTGATGCCCTCACTGTCATGGGCCTGGAACCGGTGCGCTTTCTTATTCTGCCCCGGGTGATCGCCTCTACCCTCATGACCCCGCTGCTCACGATATTTGCCATCCTGGTGGGCATTCTGGGCGGAGCCGTGGTGGTCCTTTCCCTGGGCCACCCTTTTGTGGCATACTACAACCAGGTGGTGGGTTTTGTTTCCTGGGAGGATTTTGTCGGCGGGATCATCAAATGTTTTGTGTTCGGCATCCTTATTGCCGCCACCGGCTGTATCCGGGGATACCAGACAAGCCAGGGGCCGTCAGCAGTGGGAGATGCAGCCACCCGGGCCGTGGTATCTTCCATTATTCTCATAGCTGTATTTGACGGTATATTTTCAATCCTTTACTATGCGTTGGGCGTGTGAAACAAACTATTATACAAGTGGAAAACCTGTATGCCGGGTATCATGGCCAGGCCATCATGGAAGACCTTACCTTTGACATCCAGAAAGGGGAAATCTTTGTGATTTTGGGGGGATCCGGCTGCGGCAAGAGCACTGTACTCAAGCACATGATCGGTCTTCTGCCACCTGTTTCCGGCCGGGTGCTGATCAATGGACAGGACATGGTCACAGCCAGAGGAAAAAGCAGAAGCCGGCTGCTCCGGCAGATCGGGGTGGCATTTCAGAACAGCGCCCTTTTCGGGTCCATGACCGTGCTGGAAAATATCACACTGCCTTTAAAAGAATACACCCTTCTCCCAAAGGAGGCCGTCACCACCATTGCCCGGGCCAAGCTCGGTCTGGTGAATCTTTCCGGCAAGGGGCATCTGCCGCCGGGAGAACTGAGCGGCGGTATGAAAAAACGCGCTGCCATTGCCCGGGCCATTGCCCTGGATCCTGCCATTGTTTTTCTGGATGAACCATCTGCAGGCCTGGATCCTCTGACTTCTGCTGAGATAGACCTGCTCATCATGGACCTGGCCCGTACCCTGGGTATCACCTTTGTGATCGTCACCCATGAACTGGAAAGCATTTTTACCATAGCCGATACCGTCATCATGCTGGAAAAGGATACCAAAGGAATCATTGCCAGAGGAAACCCCAGAGACCTGAAGGCAGATCCTGCCAATGATTATGCATATCAATTTTTCAATCGGAAACCCAAAAGAGACAAAAAACCATGAACCGGAATGCAAATTATTTTAAACTCGGCCTGTTTGTCATCATCTCGTTTTGCCTTGGTGTCGGGTTTCTCATTGTTTTCGGGGCCGGCGCATTTTTAAAAAAAGAAATGCTGGCGGAAACCTGTTTCAATGAATCGGTCCAGGGCCTGGATGTGGGTTCTGAAGTCAAATACAAAGGGGTAAGTATCGGCACGGTCAAAACCATTACCACCCCTGCCAAAGTCTATAACGCAGCGTCAACATATGTATTGGTGGTTTTTTCTTTGGATGAAAATGTTTTTGTCGAGGGCCGGAACAAAGACCCTGAGCAGGCTTTTACCGATGCCATCGAGAAAGGGCTAAAGGTATATCTAAGCTTTAAAGGACTGACCGGGGCGGCTTTTCTGGAAACCGATTATTTTCCGGACAAAACCTCAGGCCTTGACATCACATGGGAACCCCGGCACCTGTATGTGCCTTCCCGGAAAAGCAGTATAAAACGCCTGGGGGACGCACTGAACCTGATTCTGGAAAACCTCACCGAGATGAATATCGTGGCAATCACCACCAATCTGGAGGAACTGCTGGAAACCCTGAACACCAAAACCGCCAACTTTGACCTGGCAGGCATATCAACCCAGACATCCACCCTGCTGGCAGAAATACGGGAGACCAACCGACAGTTGTCCGATACCCTTGGTTCTCCGGAATTCCATGAGATGATCCAGGATGCCCAGGGATCATTTGCAGGCATCAGAGACATTGTGGACAAAGCAGGGGAACCTGTAAACCAGACCCTGAATGATCTGCAGCATACGGCAGCCAATGCAAGAACCTTTACCCGCGAACTTGAAACGCGCACAGACACCAGGCTCAAACAGGTATCCGGGCAGATCGATACCCTGCTGGAAAGCCTTAACACCACCGTTAAAATGCTGGAAACAATGGTATGGCTCAATACCGACACCGTCAACCGGACCATTGACAACTTTGAACATACCTCGGAAAACCTCAAACAATTGAGCCTGGAAATCAAGCAGTATCCCGGCCGTCTGCTCATGGAACGGCCCCCCAGAAAACTGCCTGAAGAAACATTTGAGAAGGAATAATGATGAACCAGAATACATACAGGGACGTATCACGACCAGGGGCATCAGGATGCGCCTCTTTCGGAAAAATGAAGCAGATCAGCATACCCGGCATTTTTATCGGCGGGCTCGCGGTTATCATGGGTCTGTGCATGGCAGGCTGTTCCGGCATCATCAGAGATTTTCCGGAACAAAACCAGTTTACCATTGCCCCGCCACGGCTGTCCGGGGAAGTCGGGATCCGCAGCACCGGAAAAGGCCTTCTGGTTCGTCAGTTTGACATATCCCCTGAATTCGAGAGCAGTTTTTTTATTTATAAGGTGTCTGACAACCGGTACACAGGTGATTATTACAACAAATTCATGGTATCGCCGGCCCGGATGATATCAGATGCCTTTAAAGAGGCGGTATACAATTCTGTCGTTTTCCGGTCTGCACCGGCCAGTACCCCTTCTGATATCCGTTTCCGACTGGGGGGAAAAATAATTTCGCTGTATGCAGATATCCGGCACCCGGAAAAACCCCGGGCTGTCATGGCCCTGCGCCTGACCCTGGAGCAGCATACCGGCTCCGGGTTTGTACCGGTGATCAACCGGGTCTACAGGGCTTCCCAGCCCACGACCCAGGCCGGCCCCGCAGCTCTGGTGCAGGGCTGGAACCACTGTCTTGCCCGCATTATATCAGATTTTTTAAAAGATGCACAAACCCTGGATTGACATCCTCCCCCACCTGAAGGAAGGGGTTTTACAGCGCTTGGGTTAAGCAGTATCCCGCCGGAAAATCACACCCGGCTATACAGGAAAAGCAAAACCGGGCAGACCAACCTTCCAGAGCCCGTTTTCCCTGACCACCGTTACCGTGGTTCGAAATTCATGTTCTTCGAGAATGCCGAACACATACCCCACTATCCGGTAAAGCGGATTGATGCTGCGGATCATGACAGCTTTAAACCCTATAACGGCAGTATCTTCATCTATGGACAGCACATGGGTTTTCATGAGAATGGGCCGCATTTTCAGATAGGAAAGTTCATACCCCCGGCGGGCAGCCTCCTGTTTTTTGACCCGAAAGTACATATCCACCCGGTTGACATCATTTTCATTATAAAGGGCTTTTTCACTCATGTAGACAGCCATGGTTTCATCCAGCATAAAATACGCCCCGGCAAATGCTTTTACCACGCTTTCAGGGCTGTCGCCCTCCTCAGCCAGGGCGGATGAAGCATGGATGCACAGGCCGATCAACAAGGCAGCCAGCAAAGATATCAGTCTGGAGCGATTTTTCATGGGTTGTTTCTCCCTTAATTTTTTGTTTTGTATTATAACAGCACCATGTGGGTTTCTAATAGCAAAGAAAATTTTAATGTTCAATATATTTCAGGGCAAAAAATTAAAACTTGATTTGAAAACCCAGTCGTGGTATGGATGCAGCGGAAATCACATATCACATACTATGTGATACATAAATTCCGTGCCCGGGGTAATGCAAGGGGAAAAGTATGGGGGGGGAGCAAATGCTGCGCGTGACCAATGTCACCAAAAAATTCGGGGCTTTGACAGCTGTCAACAACCTCAGCTTTGAGGTCCGCCAGGGTCAGGTGTTCGGCATTGCCGGTCCCAACGGGGCGGGAAAGTCAACCGTGTACAATCTTATCACAGGGTTGTATGATTTTAAAGGAACAATTTCCTTTAAAGACCAGGACATTTCCGGGCTGCCCCCCCACCGCATTGCCAAACTGGGCATTGCCAGAACCTTTCAGATCCCCCAGACATTTCCCAGCCTCACCGTGGAAAAATCCATTGAAGTAGGCAGTTATTTCGGCAGCCGGAAAGGGTTTGACCAAAACCACGTGGACCAGGTGCTCACCTTTGTGAACCTGTCAGACATGCGCGGTGCCCCCACGGGCAGCCTGAACCTGCTGCAAAAAAAAATGCTCATGATCGGCGCGGCCCTGGCCACCCGGCCTGAAATTCTCATGCTGGACGAACCCATGGCCGGTTCCAATGCCAAAGAGATCATCCAGCTCATGGACCTGATCCGGCGCATCAACCAGGATTTGGGCATAACCATCATCCTTATCGAACATTTCATGAAGGTGCTCACGGAACTGACCGAGACACTGCTGATCCTTGAAACCGGCACGGAAATCTGCTGCGGAGATCCCCAAAAGGTCACCTCGGATCCCCGCGTCATTGAATGCTATCTGGGGGACTGTGATGATTGAGCTTGTGGATGTAAATGCCTGTTACCAGGATTTTCATGTGCTCAAAAACGTGTCCCTGGCCGTGAAAAAAGGACAGATCGTGGTCATGCTGGGTCCCAACGGACACGGCAAAAGCACAGTGCTCAAATCCATCTGCGGCCTGGTGGAAAAGGTCAGCGGACTGATCCGGTTTGAAGGTGAAACCATCACTGGGCTTGGGTCTGAAAAACTGGTGGGCATGGGGATCACCTATATTGCGGAAAACCGCGAATTGTTTCCCCAGATGAGCGTGCTGGAAAACCTCAAGCTCGGCGCCTATTCCCGATCTGCCCGGGCCTTTGAAAAAGAGAACCTGGAAAAGGTGTTTGACCTGTTTCCCCGGCTGCGGGATCGGCAGTCCCAGCTGGCGGCCACCATGAGCGGAGGAGAAGCCAGGATGCTGGCCATTGCCAGGGGGCTCATGTCCAATGCACGATTTCTGGCCATAGACGAGCCCTCCCTGGGGCTTCAGCCCAACCTGAGAGACGAGGTGGCAAAGATCATCAAACAGATCAACGGTCAGGGCATCACGTTGCTGGTAGTGGAGCAGAACATTCCCCAGATTACAGAGCTGGCTGACACGCTCTATGTGCTGGAAGAAGGCAGCATCAGCTTTGAAGGCTCAAAAGAGGATGCCCGGGGCAATGACCATTTAAAAGAAATTTTCCTGGGCATGTAGGAGGAACCCCCATGGTCATCGAAATTACGGATGTCATTATCAGCGGCCTGATCAACGGGTCTGTCTATGCCCTCATGGCCGTGGGCCTGACCCTGATTTACGGGGTTTCCAAAGCATTCAATTTTGCCTATGGCTCTTTTTACAGCCTGGGCGGATACATCGCGTTTCTTTTGTTCGGCCTTTCCTTTATCAACAACTATTTTCTGGTGTTTGTGCTGGCTGTTCCCATTCTGCTGGTCTTTGGATTTTTTGTGGAAAAAACCCTGGTGGCGCCGCTGCGCAAAAGAGATGACTGGGAAATCAAGGTAATGATGATCACCCTGGGCCTGGCGTTGTTTCTGGATAACTCATTTCAGGTGATATTCGGGTCCCGCATGAAATCGCTGCCCCCGTTTCTGGAAGGCGGGTTTGAGGCAGGAGATTTTTATCTGTCCCACCAGGATGTGGGAATCTTTTTTCTGTCCATCGGCGGCATTCTGCTGTTCCGCTGGTTTCTCAACAACACCCGTACGGGCATGTCGGTGCGGGCCGTGGCCCAGAACCCGGCCGGAGCCCAGATCGTGGGTATTCCCAAAGAGTTTGTCTTTGCCGCCACCTTTGCCATTTCCACGGTCATGGTGGGTATGGGCGGAATCCTGCTGGCCCAGAAATATTTCATCACCCCCATGGGGGGCTGGGATATCCTGGTCAAGGCCTGGGTGATCACGGCTTTCGGCGGGATGGGCTCCATCAGGGGCGGGCTGTATGCAGCGTTTATCGTGGGCATGCTCGAGGCGTTTGTGGGATGGTATTTCGGCATGACCTGGACCCTGATTGTGTTGTTTGCCGTATTATTGACCACCCTGGCGGTCCGTCCCCAGGGACTGCTGGGAAAATGGGGATAAATTAATGGATCACAAGCGCATTACATTTCTGCTGGCACTTATCTGGACAATTGTGGCAGTGCTGCCCCTGTTTTTCGGGGGCACCAATTTTATCATGCACATTCTGATCATGTGCCTGATCTGGTCGGTGGTGGCTTCTTGCTGGGACCTGATCATGGGATTTGCCGGCATTTTTTCATTCGGCCAGGTGGCCTTTTTTGTCATGGGGGCCTATGCCTCGGCCATTATTTCGGCACAGTTTAGCATCCCGCCCATATTTGCGGTTTTCGTTGCCGGCGGCATCACTGCCGCCATCGGCATCCTGGTGGGACTGCCCTGCCTCAAGCTCAAAGGGGCCTACATTGCTTTGGTCACCTTTGCCGTGCACATGATCCTGGAACCGGTCCTGAAAGGGGATATCGGCCGGGCAATGGGCACAGGGGGCTCCAGAGGGCTTTTAACCATAGAACCCATGCATATTTTCGGATACACCTTTACCACGGCCAGCCCGGTGCCCTATTTTTACCTGATGCTGCTGGTGGCAGTGCTCTGCTCGGTTATCATCCTTGTGGTGATCAAATCCCACTGGGGCACTGCGTTTCTGGCATTGAAAGATTCCCAGGAATTTGCCACCTGCCTGGGGGTGTCTGCCTTCAAGTACAAACTCAGGGTGTTTGCTTTGACCTCTTTTCTCACCGGCATGATGGGCGGGTTTTACGCCCATTACGTGGGCATGCTGTCCACAAGGATGCTGGGTATCGACCTGTTTGTCACCCTCATGGTGATCCTGGTCATCGGCGGGGTGGGCAAATTTCCCGGCGCCATCATCGGGGCCTTTATCACCATTGCCGTCAACGAACTGCTCTCCCCATTAGGTCCTTACAGACCCATCACCATGGGGGCCATGGTGGTAATCCTGGTCCTGGTACTGCCCGACGGCATTGTGGGATTGTTCGAGCGGTTGTTTTCCAAAAAGCAGCATGGCATGACCCATTAACATACGGGGACAGGGTTCGGCCCTGAACCCCCGGCAATCTAAAATAACACTTCAGGAGGATGAACATGAAAAAAGCACTTGGTATTTTATTGATTCTGGTACTGGCCCTGATGCCTGCCACCGGCCTGTGGGCCAAAGACACCATCAAGGTGGGCGTACCCCTGGCCATGACCGGCCCCTACACCGACACCGGGGATAACTACTGGAAAGGCATCAAGATGGCCATTGATGAGATCAACACTGCCGGAGGGCTTCTGGGCAAACAGCTGGAACCCATCCGGTTCGACACCCAGGAATTTGCACCGGAACGGGTCATGCAGGGGGCTGATTACCTGTGCGGCCAGATCGGGGTGGATTCGGTGCATGCCGGCTGGGCCGGCTGGGGACAGGATGTCCGGGCCTACGGCAAATATACGGCCCCGTTTTTTGCAGATGACGGATCCCAGTCTGCCGTGGATGTGTTCAAACAGAACAAAGAAGAATACAAAAACATCTTCCAGCTCACCGACACCGGCATCAACCAGGCCCAGTCCATGTTCAACGTGCTCATGGCCCTGCCCTATGAATACCCCAACAAAAAAGCAGTGATCATTACAGCAGATGATGCCTGGGGCACGGAAGTGGGAGACACTCTGGAAAAAAATTTCAAGGAAAAAGGCTGGGATGTGGCCATGCATGAGCTGGTACCTTACGGCACCAACCAGTGGGGCCCTTTGCTCACCAAAATCCGCAGAATCAAGCCGGCCATCATCCATGTGGAAATTGTATCTGCCCAGGAAGTGATCACCTTTTTCCGGCAGTTCATGAAACGGCCCACCAATTCCATTTTGAGCTATGGCTACTCCCTGGTGCCCAGAGAAGTTGTGGAAACCATGGGAAAGGAAGCAGACGGCCTGCTGGGCGAGGTTCCCACAGCCATGCCCACACCGGAAGCCCCCACCCCCGAGGCCCAGGCGTGGCTGGAAAAATTTGAAACCATCTGGGGACATCTGCCCCAGGCCGGGTCCTGGGCAGCCTATTCCGGTGTCAAGGCATGGGCCACTGCCGTCGAGGCAGTGGGAGATGAGAAAAACCACGATGCCGTGTCCGACTACATCGCCACGAACGGCTACAAAGGAGAAACCGGTTGGTGGAAATGGGATGAGGACCATGTCATGCGGGCCGGCGGGGATGTCCCCATTGCCCATTACCAGGTGCAGGACGGGGTAATGGTGGCCATCTTCACGGATCCCCCCACCAAACCCTATAAAGATTACCAGTTCCAGGTCCCCAGATGGATCAAGCAGTAGGATCAGACCTGCAGCCCCGGTCCCGGGCTCGGTTATCGGGACTCCTGCCGGCATCCGGTAGAAGTCTGATGACTATACAAAAATAACCCGGTGGATCACTTGATAGCCGTTCCAGCCCCTGGCCGGAGCGGCTGTCAGTATTCAACCCGACTTTTGGCGATGCCGCATCAGGCCATCCTGCCGAAAATCAAATCAAAGCAGCGACATGAATAAAGGAAGACATTGTGACCGGATTTGAAAAAAAATGCCAGATATGGGGGTGGGGGCTGTTCATCATCTCAGCGGTCTTTTTTTTGACAGCCGCGGTCCGGGCAAAAGACTGGATGGGATTCTGGGGGGCCCTGTTTTTCTTTGTGGCCTGCTTTGTGTTCCTGGTGCCAATGCTGCGCAGATGAGCCTATTCCGGTGCCAGGGCTGGAGTTGTTGGCTGCTGCCAGAGAAGCATTGGTACTGTCGCAAACCATTCCGGCTGAACAGCTGCATGCAAAACAGATACTATTGAGTTGCTCTCTGGATTGCCCTGGTAAAATGCATGTTTCTGTTGACAGGAATGACAGATCATGGTAGCTCATTTGGGCGATTCGAACCCTATCTGAACCGGAAACGATGGATGGAGAAAAATGCACAGCCCAGAGCAGGGAATGAAGATTTGACCCTTCGGGCGATAAATGGTATAAAAAATCTGCTGTTCAGCAACGAGATCACCTCGGCCCTAAGGCTTAACGCGAGAGATCTGTCTAAAAGACTAGAAATGAGTCCCACCCCGGTGATCCAGGCTCTGAAACTGCTCCACTTTCAGGGAATCCTGGGGCATGTGCCCAACAAAGGGTATTTTCTGGAAACCAATACCCCACAGATGATTCAGGATATCTTTAACCTGCGCATGGCGTTGGAATCTGCAGGTTTTGAAACCATCCTCAGCCGGATCACAGCAAAAGGCTGGCAGGAACTGGAAAAAGCCGTAACCACCCACCTGGATGCCCTGGAAAAGGATTCCGCCAGGCATGTTCTTCTGGCAGATATGACATTTCACACCGCCCTGGCAGGGATTTCCAGCGGTTCGGCCGGAGAGAGACTGATGCGCAACCTGTTTGAAATGCTCTATCTGAAAAATCGCGGCGTCGTTCTCTATATTTCCCCTAAACAGCAGTTCGGCACCCACCACCAGGTTATCCTGGACCATCTGAAAAAAGGCAACATCGAAGCAGCCCAGACAACTTTGCGTTATCACCTGGCCACAGTCCGGAATGCAGTCCTTTCAAGCATGGAATCACAGAAAGACCAAGACCTTGACTTAAACTGGTAATTCAGACTCCGGCGCATATCTGACCGTTTTGCACTTTAGGATGGATTTCAAACAAGCAAATTAATTTCTTGACAAAATATATCTTTTTTGATATCGAATCTGTAATTACATTTGTAATTGTATCTTGTACAATGGTTTTTTAGAGATTTAACAAAAAAATTGAAAGGAGTTTTGTTGCCATGAAAAAAATTATTTTATGCTGCATGGCCATTGCTTTTCTGGTAATGCCGTCTTCCCATGCAAATGCCAAAATCGTCTTGAAAGTGGCCAATGCCGGACCGGATAATCCGGACAACCGGACGGTCAAAGCCTTGAAAATTTTTGAACACCAGGTTGAAAAAGGCACGGATGGTGCGGTGGATGTTCAGGTGTTTCACGCCCGGAAACTGGGCGACGAAAGAGAAGCACTGGAAGGTATCCGCATGGGAACCATTCAAATGGGAACCCTTACTTCCGGTCCGGTGCCCGGATTTTTGAATGCGGTCATGCTCTATGATATTCCGTTTCTGTTTTCCAGCGCTCCGGCTGCCTGGGAATTTTTTGAAGGGGAAACCGCATCCCGGTTCAGCCAGGCCTTTCTGGAAAAAACCGGGGTCCGGATTCTGGGCACCACAGAAAACGGATACCGTCATTTCACCAACAACGTTCGTCTGGTGAAAGAACCGGCGGACATGGCGGGCCTCAAGGTTCGCACCATGCAGAATCCGGCGCATATGTCTTTGGTCAAGGCCCTGGGCGCCGATCCGACCCCCCTGCCTTTCGGGGAACTGTACATGGCCCTGCAGCAGAATGTCGTGGACGGGATGGAATGCCCCGTTGTACTGATTCATGACATGAAATTCTATGAAGTGCAGAAATACATGATTCTGGACGGTCACCTGTACAACCCCCTGTTCATTTTTATCAATGATCAGTTCTTTACCAAAAAACTGACCCCGGACCATCAGAAGGTGGTGGCTGAAGCCGCCAAAGTATTGGCAGCCAACCACAACGGGTTCAGCCAGGAAGCCAACATAAAGGGAGTAGAAGCCTTAAAAGCCAAAGGCATGGAAATCCATAAACCGAATGCCGAAGAGCTGGGTCAGTTCAGATCGTTGGCGCAACCGGCTGCCCTGGATTTCATCACTGAAAAAATTGGAGAAGACTGGGTGGAAGAAGCCCTGGCAGATGCTGCCGCAGCTGAGAAAAAAATCGGGAACCGGGCAGATCAGATCATTGCCGATACCATTGAGGCTGCCAATGACATGCTCAAGGAACTCCCATAGAAGGTTGTGATGAACAGGTTCTCTTTTATCATCAACCGGCTGGTCAGTTTTCAAATCCGGTTTTGCCGATGGATGCTTTTGATTCTCGGCCTTTCCATGACAGTATTGATCCTGTTCCAGGTGTTTTTCCGGTTTGTGGTATATGTTCCTTTTCCCTGGAGCGAAGAGTGCGCCCGCTATCTGATGATCTGGATGGGCATGCTGGGCAGTGTGATCGCTTTGGAAAAACAGCGCCATATCGGGGTTACCTTCCTGGTTGAAAGGCTGCCGCCTGGTTTGGAATCAGCGGCCCATGTAGTGGTCCAGGCCGGTATGGCCGTATTTTTGTCCGTGCTTTGCTGGCAGGGGATCCGGTTTGCCGGTTTCAATGCAGACCAGGCCTCGCCGGCCTTGGAAATATCCATGCTGATCCCATTTTCAGCGATCCCGGCCGGCAGCGCCATGATGATCCTGGTCATTCTGGATGGCCTGCTGAACCGGTTTGTTTCACCGGCGACAACCTGTAACAAATCAGAAAACCTTGCTGCCGGCTGCAGCCGGGATTAGGAAAATGCGGCAGTGATTCTGACCCTGACATTGGTATTTTTGGGAACCATGATTCTGGGATTTCCCGTGGCTTTTAGCCTGGGCATTACCTCCCTGGCCGCCCTCATCGTCGGCGATGTGCCGCTGCTGCTCATTGCCCAGCGCATGTTCACGGGAATTGACTCGTTTCCGTTGATGGCGGTTCCCTTTTTTGTGCTGGCCGGAGAATTGATGAACCGGGGCGGGACCACCCGGCGCCTCATCGATTTCGCCAATGTACTGGTGGGGCGGGTTCCCGGCGGGCTCGCCCATACCAATATTCTGGCCTCCATGTTCTTTGGGGGCATTTCAGGCTCTGCCGTGGCTGATGCCGCCGCCATGGGCACCATAATGGTGCCGGGCATGACCCGGAAAGGGTTTCCGGCCGGATTTTCCGCCGCTGTCACGGCTGCCTCCGCCACCATGGGACCAATTATCCCGCCATCCATCCTCATGGTTCTGATGGGGGTGACCACCGGTCTTTCCATTGGCGGCCTGTTTGCTGCCGGCATTATCCCGGGCCTGATACTGGGTCTTTCCATGATGGGATTGAGTTTTTTCATGGCAATCCGGTATGGGTTTCCCAGGGAATCCTTTCCCCTGAGCCCGGGGATCATTTTTAAAGAGTTCATATCAGCCGTCCCCGCCCTGCTGGCACCGATCATCATTCTGGGAGGCATTCTGGGCGGCATTTTTACCCCCACGGAATCAGCAGCCGTCGCTGTGTTTTATGCCTTTCTCCTGGGCCGGTTCATATACAAGGAGCTGTCGTTCAGAGATTTGGTCCAGATTTTTGTGGAAAGCGGCACCACCACGGCGGTCCTGCTGCTGATCATCGGCATGGCCAACATCTTTGCCTGGATTCTGACATCCGAGCAGATACCCACCCGGATAGCCGGGGCCATGACCGCATTGACTGACAACCCTTATGTCATTTTGATGATCATCAATCTTTTTTTGCTGTTCATCGGCATGTTTCTGGAGGGCGGTGCTGCCATTATCATCCTGGCCCCCACCTTGCTGAGTGTAACCAGTGCTTTGGGTATCGATCCGCTCCATTTCGGGCTGGTCATGGTACTGAACATCGCTGTGGGATTGCTGACCCCGCCGCTGGGGGTCTGTCTCTTCGTGGTCTGCGGGGTGACCGGTATCAGTCTGAGCCGGATCATCCGGTCGGTGCTGCCTTTTCTGGCCCTGGAGATGGCTGTCCTCATACTGGTGACATACATCCCTGCTGTCATACTCTGGATTCCCGGACTTCTGGGCTATCTATAGCGGTGGTGCAACCGGGCACAACAACACAAGAATGAATAGATGACCATACAGGTCTTTTTATAAGGAAATAAAATGAACGCAATTCGGCTGTCAAAAACCGTCCAGAATCTGAAATATTCGGTGATTCGGGAAATGGGGCAGCTGGCACAGGGCATGCCCGATGTGATCAATCTGAGCATTGGTGAACCGGATTTCCCCACACCGCCTCAAATTACAACCAGAGCGTTTGATGATGCACAAAACGGCTGCACCCATTACACCCCGTCCCAGGGAGACCCGGAACTGGTGAAAAAACTGGCGGACATTTTGAGCAGCAAAACCGGTCTGTCCGTGACCCCACCCATGATACTCATTACCCACGGTGCCATGGGGGCACTTACCGCAGCCTTCAGAACCCTGCTGGAACCCGGGGATGAGGTGTTGTTGATGGAACCCCATTTTCCGGATTATCTGGCCCATATCGCCTTTGCCCGGGGCTGTGCAGTTCCGGTTGAGACCCGGTTTGATCAGGGATTTATCCCGGACCCCAACGCCATTGAAGTGGCCGTCACCCCCCGAACCCGGATCATTTTACTCAACTCACCCAACAACCCGACCGGTTCGATCATGCCGGCAGACCTTTTGGACAAGATTGCGGATATTGCCCGCCGGCACAACCTGGTGGTGATATCCGACGAAGTCTACGACCGGATCACCTTTACCGGCTCCCCGGAATCCATCTATACCCGGCCGGGCATGGACCGGCAGACCCTGGTTGTCAAGTCGTTTTCCAAAACCTTTGCCATGACCGGCTGGCGCGTCGGGTTCTGTTACGGACCTGAGGCCCTCATCAGCCAGATGCTCAAGGTGGTCAATTATTCCACGGCATGTGCCTCGAGTGTGGGGCAGCGGGCGGCCATTGCTGCTTTGGATCTGGACAGCCGGATTATCGAACAGATGACCACCACTTTTGAACAGCGGGTTAACCTGGTCTGCGACCGCCTCACAGCCATGCCCGGAATCCGCCTGGTCCGGCCCAGTGGCAGCTTTTATGTCTTTGCCGACATAGACTGCATTCACCCGGATTCCAGGAAATTTGCCATCAGCCTGCTTAACAGTGAGCAGGTCGTGGTGGTGCCGGGCTATGCCTTTGGCAACAGTTGCGAAGGATGCATCCGCATTGCCTGTACCCTTCCCCGGGGACGGTTGAATCAGGCTATGGACCGGCTTCAGCGATACCTGATGAACCATGGCGGAAAATAGAATGACTCCTGCCCTGATGGCCGATCTTACGACGATTCTGGGAGAGGAGCGGTGTCTGACCGCCCCTGAAGACCGGATGGCCTATTCCTATGACATGTTTGCCCGGGGCCTGCCGGATCTGGTGGTTCTGCCTGAAAATACCCAGGAGGTTTCATCGGTACTGGCCATGGCCGGCCAGTACCGGATTCCCGTCACCCCCAGGGGGGCGGGCACCAGCCTGACCGGCGGCCCTGTTCCGGTAAAAGGCGGTATGGTCATGGCCATGACCCGCATGAACCGAATTCTGGAGATCTCGGTCACGGACCGGCTGGTGCGCACCCAGCCCGGTGTGGTCACAGCCGACCTCCAGGCCCGGGTGGCTGCCCGGGGGCTTTGTTATCCACCCAATCCCACCTCGGCCGACTACTGCACCATCGGCGGAAATATCGCCACCAACGCTGGCGGTGCCAGCGGGGTCAAATACGGGGTGATCGCAGATTATATTCTGGGATTGACCGTGGTCCTGGCGGACGGCCGCATATTGAAAACCGGGGGTTCCTGTATCAAATCGGTTTCCGGATTTGATTTCAAGCGGGCCTTCTGCGGCAGTGAAGGGCTTTTGGGTGTGATCACCGAAGCCTGCCTCAGGCTGATTCCGGCCCCGGCCGTACCCCGGACCAACCTGGTCTATTTCAGCACCATGGAAACGGCTGCCGATGCGGTTGCAGCCATTATTGAAAACGGCCTGACCCCATCCACCATGGAACTGATGGACGACCGGTTCCTGGCAGCGGTATCCAGGGTCTATGGCCTGACCTTTTCCGATGATGCCAAAGCCGCACTGCTGGTGGAATTCGATGACGGGCCGGACCGCTGGCCGGATCAGGAAAAGCGATTGAAGTCTGCGTGCAGCCGGGCCATCCACCTGAAATCGGCCCGGACCGACCAGGACCGGGCACAGCTGTGGCAGGCCAGAAAAGGGGGGACCGCAGCCCTGGTCAGAAATGCCGGATTTCTGCAAACCCTGGATTTTGCCGTGCCCGTATCCTGCATTGCCCGGGGCATCCGGGGCCTTCAGGAGATTGCATCGGACCACGAACTGGAAATGGTGCTCATCGCCCATGCCGGAGATGGCAATCTCCACCCCATGTTCATCTATGATCCGAATGACCCGTTGCAGAAACAGGCCTTTGCGTCTGCGGAAAAACAGATGTGCCGGTTTGTTCTTTCCATCAGCGGAACCCTTTCCGGAGAACACGGCATCGGCATTGAAAAGTCGGGTTATCTTGATGATGAGCTGTCCCCTGTGGAGATATCCCTGGGAAGGGAACTGAAGCAGCTGCTGGATCCGGCGGGCATACTCAATCCCGGAAAATGCGGTTGGTAGGAGAAAAATGGATGTGATCCAGGCCTGCCACGATCCCGAACCTGCGTGTGAACGGTGCGGCCGGTGTCTGTCCGTATGCCCGGTCTACCGGGATGCGCGCATCGAAACCCTGTCCCCCAGAGGACGGCTGGACCTGATACGGGCTGTGGTGCAAAACGAGATCCAGCCGGGGCAACGGTATGAGTCGGCCATTCATTCCTGCCTTCAATGTCTGGGGTGTACGGATGCGTGCCCCAAAGGGGTGGATGCCGCCGGATCGATCCGGACGGAAAAAGCCCGAATGATGGCACAATCAAAGGATACTGCACTGAAACTGGAGGCACTGGGCCTGAAGCTGGCACTGGGACACCGGCTTTTTCTGGCCCGGGCCATGCGCATACCGCGCCTTGTCTGTCTGAAACCCAAAACACCCCCTGATAGCCGGAATGACCCGGTCATACGGCATCTGCCCCTGTTTCTGCCCCAGGCCCTGGCAGGCCGGCCCATCCCGGACCTTTTTCCTGGCCACTGGGCAGATGGATGGCCGGCAGTGATCGACCCGCCGGCCCATCGTTCCGTCAAAGGAGAAGTGTTTTTGTTCACCGGGTGCTTTTTCGGATTTATTGATACCCGGCCCCTGGTTGCGGCAATCCGGGTACTGGGAAAAAACGGCATAAGGATCCGGATACCCCGGTCCCAGGCCTGCTGTGGCGCCCCGGCATCCCTGAGCGGCCATGCCGGTCTTCTGGATAAAAGCTGCCGGCAGAACCTGGCGGCTCTGGACGGGCAGGTGCCGGTGCTTACCCTCTGCGCCACCTGCGGCAATACATTAAAAAACGAATACCCGGCAAGGTTTCGCCGGGATCCCCGCCTGGGTATCCTGGCGGAAAAACTTTCCCGTCGGGTTCAGGATATGGATGAATACCTGGCGGGGCTGGATCCTTTCATATCCGGTCCCACCCCCTTGAACCAGCGGGCCGCAATCCATCTGCCCTGTCACCTGAACCGGGGCATGCATGCCGGCACCGGGGTTGAAGCCTTTCTCAAACAGCTGCCCGGTCTGGATGTCCAACTGCTTGACGGCGCTGACGAATGCTGCGGGGGCGGCGGGCTCTGCGCGCTGAAAAATCCGGATCTTTCCAGAACGCTCGGTCACAAAAAAGCTTTGGCAGTTCAGCAAAGCCATTGCGATCTGGTGACCACTCCGTGCCCGGGATGCCTGCTTCAGATCCGTTCACATTTGGGGATCTCAGACTCCCGGATCCAGGCAGTGCATCCGGTGGAACTGGCTGCCCGGACCTGGACAATCTGAAAACCGGACGTTTTTTATAGGAAACGCTTACCGATGCACTGCAATCAGAAAAGTTTCTATATTCGTTGTGGCAGGGAGCCATATCTCGCTCCGGCCGTGCCGGTTATGTGCACGAACCGGGCAACCCACCGGATTCTTGCCTGCTTTATTGTATCACGCAGGGCATGGCCCTTATTTTTTTTCAGAAAAAATCTCAGCCATCATGCACCGGGCACTGCCGCCCCCCACCTGTTCAATGGTATCCAGTTCCACGGCCAGGATCTTGCCGAACCGCTCCAGGCACTCGAGCTGAGATAATTCAAACCCCTGCTGGGCCCGCCGGGACATGACGATCAGGGGACGTCCACCCGCTGAGTTGACCTGGAGGATATTGCCGCAAAAATGGTTTTCCATCTGGTCCATGGAGATTTCAATAACCGCAAACGATTGTTCCAGGGATGTCCGGACCCGCTCCCGCTGGGCCGAATCCGGGATGCATTCCAGGCATATCACGGCAAACCGTTCCCCGATGCTCATGATCACGTTGGTATGATAAATGGGCCTGCCACTGGAACTTCTTGTATCAAACAGAATGCCTTCCTTGTAGAACCGCAGCCGGATAAAATTATCAAACTGCGCTTCATGGCAGCGGTGGGAGCGGGCCGCGTACACCACCTCGGCCCGGTGATCGATCACCATGCTTCCGGTACCTTCCAGAAACCGGCTGCGCTCGTCCAGGGCACCCACATGAATGACATTCCGGATTTTGTAGCCATTTGCCACCAGCAGTTTTTCAACATCTTCAGGCCGCCGCTCGTGGCGCCTGCTCACTGCAGCCATGGGATAGGTGAGCAGGGTACCGTCATGTTCAGTGGAAAACCAGTTGTTGGGAAAAATGGCATCCGGGGTCCGGGAATATTCTCTGGTCGGTTTTTCCAGAATAAGTACAGTGACACCTTCTTTTCTGAGGGTATTCACCATGGCCTGAAACTCGGCATTGGCTTTCCGGTTGATTTCTGTTTCCGATATTTCCGGTTGATGCTGGAATTCATTGTCCTGCCCGGTTTCCTCGTTAAATCCGAAGTCATAGGGCCGGACCATGAGCACAGTATCAGTGGTTCTGGATACATCCAACATGGCATTGCCTCATCTGATTTTTAAAATGGCTCTTTCAAGGATTCAATTTCATTTGTAATTGTATTTTTACCATGGTAAACTTCTTACGTCAAGTAGATCCAGGGAGACTGCAGATCCATATGGTTCTCCGTTGGACAAAAAAACCAGCCGTCTGCAGGCCTTCTGTAACCGGCCTGGTTTTTTCTGAAAAGATATGTTAGGAAGAAAAAATAACCATATAGAAAGGGAAAACAACAGCCGCCCATGGAAATCGAAAACCAAACCAGCCCATACACCTGCCGGGAATACAGAGAGGAAATGATCCTTCTGGCGCTGCAGAAAAAACTGTCCGCCCCGGACCTGACCCCGGAGGAAAAACAACAGCTTCTCACGGAAATCGCTGCCGTGGAAGCCCGGATGGGTATGGATTGAGCCTTTTCAGGCAACTTGGAATATATACACAAGGACATTCGCTATGAAAACAACAGAACTGATAAAAAAAGAAAACCACTTCGGGGCAAAAAACTACAAACCCCTGGATGTAGTACTCAGCAAAGGATCCGGCATCTGGGTCTGGGATGTGGAAGGCAATAAATATCTGGACTGTCTGTCTGCCTATTCCGCCGTGAACCAGGGGCACTGCCACCCGAAAATCTACCAGGCCATGGTGGACCAGGCACAAAAACTCACCCTCACCTCCCGGGCTTTCCGCAATGACCAGCTGGCCCTTTTATATGAAGAGCTGTGCGAACTTACCGACTCCCACAAGGTTCTGCCCATGAACTCCGGGGCAGAGGCGGTGGAAACCGTGATCAAATGCGCCAGAAAATGGGGATATGAATCCAAGGGCGTGGCACGGGGTCGGGCAGACATTATCGTATGCTCGGACAATTTCCATGGCAGAACCCTGGCCATCATCGGGTTCAGCACCGACGAGAATGCCCGCCAGAACTTCGGACCCTTCACCCCGGGATTCACTGTCATTCCATTCGGAGATGCCAATGCTCTGGAGGCCGCCCTTACCCCGGATACTGTGGCGTTTCTGGTGGAACCCATCCAGGGGGAAGCAGGGGTAATCATTCCCCCCAAAGGATACCTGAAAAAGGTCAGGGAAATCTGTACCCAAAAGAATGTGCTCATGATTTTAGATGAGATCCAGACCGGCCTGGGCCGCACCGGCAAACTGCTGGCTGAAGAGCATGAAGGGGTCCAGGCAGACCTCACCCTTATCGGCAAGGCCCTGTCCGGCGGGTTTTACCCGGTATCGGCCGTGCTGTCCAATGAAGCGGTACTGGGCCTGCTCCAGCCGGGCCAGCACGGCTCCACCTTCGGCGGCAACCCCCTGGCCTGCGCCGTGGCCCGGGCTGCGCTCAAGGTGCTGAAAGAAGAAAACATGATTGAAAACGCAGCCGATATGGGGGCCTATTTTCTGGAACAGCTGCGAAAAATTCAGCACCCGGCCATCAAAGAGGTCAGGGGCATCGGCCTGATGATCGCCATTGAGCTGCACCCCGGTACCTCTGGCGGTGCCAGGGCTATCTGCGAAGCCCTCCAGGAAAAAGGGATTTTGTGCAAGGAAACCCACACCTGGACCATCAGGTTTGCACCGCCCCTGGTGATCACAAAACCGGACATCGACTGGGCCATGGACCGGATCAGACAGGTGTTTGCAGACCTGTATTGACGGATATTTTTCGGGATGACCCGCGCCGGCCATACCGCCGGCCTGTTCAACAGCCCCTGTAAAGCGCCCCGATGGGGATCAGACAGATATCCCCATACCGGTCATATGCATCGCCTGAATAAAACAAAAACCCTTTGACCGGCCGCTCTGACTGAAGCATGAACTGTCTGAGATTTCTGAAATCTCTGGGTCCCGGGCGCCTGGTATTTTTGATTTCAATGGCGTACAGGGTATGATCCTTTTCAAACACCAGATCGATTTCACTCCCGCCCGTACTTTTATAGTAATAAAACTGATCTGTTTTGATAAACCCCAGTTTTCTGCGTTTTTCAAGTTCGGCAATAACGAAATTTTCAATGCGCTGACCCTGGCTGACCGGGGAGTTGAAGCTGGAGAAAATGCCGGTATCCGCCACATAGATTTTGGCGGCTTTGACAAACCTTTTTGCCGGACCATACTGATATCCGTACAGTCTGAAAGTCAACTGTGTCTGTTGCAGTGCATTAAGGTATTTTTTTGCCGTGGGATGGCTCAGGGCCGACTCCCTGGCGAAATTCGAAATCTCCAGGTGAGAACCGATGGACCGGTTGATATGGTGAAAAACAGCCAGCAGCCCGTCCAGGTTTTCAATATTGGACAGCTGCATCAGGTCCCGGGTAAAATAGGTGTTTTTATAATTGGTCAACAGGTTCTTTTTTTCTTCCAAATCCGTCACTGACAGAACTTCCGGGAACTGTCCATAGGTGATGGCATCTTCAAGGCATCGATTGGCTTCCCTGATCTGGGGCAGCCCCGCTGTTTCATGAAAGATTGAATGGGTCGGCTCTCCCTGGTTTTCTCCCCAGCACGCTGTGGGCAGCGAGATGATCTCAATTCTGCCGGCAAGGGTATCTGCGGCAGCATCCATCAGGCCGATGGTGCTGGATCCGGTCATGAGAAAAAAGGCATTCTGGTTGTCAACCGCATATTTTACTGCAACGGTGAGCAGGGGATGTCGCTGGATTTCATCAATGACTGCGTGATCACCAAGGCGGCTGATAAATCCCTTGGGATCCTGTTTGGCCCAGTCCAGCAGATCCAGATCATCCAGGGTTGCATAGGGAATGGCTGGATACCGCTGCTTGAGGAGGGTCGTTTTTCCCGACCGTCTGGGACCAATGATCAGGCAGCTTTTATGCACCGGTAAAGATATCCATCTTTGAAACATATTTACAAAATAACATGGATAACTTGCAAGTCAAGTTTAATTTTGGATTTGAATTATCCGGTACATCGGGTGACATTGGGTGGTGCCAGGGCTCCCGGAAAAAGACATTCTGTGCAAGGAAATCCACACCTGGATCATGAAACGAATCCGCAAGGTGTTTACGGAGGTAAGTTGATTACTGGAAGCCGGAGCAGCCTGTGTGGCCAGATGTTTTTTCTTCCATGATCTGGATCACCTTGTCATAGGAATGGCGTTTGACGATGTGGTTGAACTGGGCCCTTAAATTCCCCACAAGGCTGATGCCAAGGGCAGCCACATCATAAACCATCCACTGCCCGCCGCCGGTGTGATGCATCCGCACAGTGACCGGGATGCGCAGCATGCCATGATGAACCCTGACATGCACCAGAGCCCGGTTTTCTTTAATTTTTTCCCGGACAAACACCACCTGCCCACCGTCATATCTGTCTGCCCAGGGCAGGTAGACGTTTTCCAGAAACCGGCCGAACAATGCGATGAATGCTGTCTTTTCCTTATCTGTGCGTTTATCCCAGTGCTCTGCCAGGCTCAAGCGGGCTGTTTCTGCCAGGCTGAAACGCTCATGGACTGCATCACACAAAAGGCGCATCTGTTTTCGGGCATCATTCCGGGAATCATCTGTTAACCGGGTGAGAATGGCGGTTACCTTTTCAACCGTCTCCTGGAGCTGCTGCCCGGGAGAAATCGCTGTTTGTGCCCCGGCCCGGTCCAAAGCAATACTACACAAAAGCAGGATCAGAACCAGGCACCCAAACCGTTTCATTTGAATATCCTCACCGTCTGTTCGGCCATACCTTTCAGGTCCATGCCGCGTTTATCCATATATGTTCTGATGCGCTGACTGATTTTTCCTGTCTGCATGATATCTCCAAATATTGCATGAAAAAAATCTGCTTTATAATACAATCCGCAGGGCTTGTCAAAATCCCTTATCCCGGACTGACTCAGCTGCATGTGGTACCCGCCCTGCATTAAAGAGGCTGCCCAAACCGTTCGTTTCAACGCAAAACAGCCTTAAAAATCAGGGGTTTTCCCTATTGCATTTTTGAACTCTTTTTACTATACAAGGATAGAGCAGCAGCTTTCCATTGGTCTGCAACTCCTTGTAACAGACAAAACGGAGCTATTTCCTCCGCGCAGCAGGCAAAAAACATGACAGGTAATCCGTGAATGGTAAATGTTCTGCAAAAAATAAAGGAAAAAACAATGAAAAAGCAGATTCACATGGTTCTGACGGTTTTATTACTTTTAACCGGGTGTGCAGGAAAAGTGTCGAAACTGGGAATTGAAAATGGCCAACTTGCACAATGCCCAGCTTCACCGAATTGTGTGAACAGTCAGGCAAAAGACAAAAAACATTTTATTGAACCCATACAGATTTCAGGGACACCATCCGAGGCACGAAATCATATTTTAAAAATCCTCAAAGAATTCAACCGATCAAAAATTATCACCGCTGAAGACAATTACATCAGAGCCAAGTTTTTCTCCAAGATATTTAAATTTGTTGATGATGTAGAATTTTATTTTCCGGACACAAAATCAACAAAAACCACCATCCATGTCCGATCCGCCGCCCGGGCGGGATATTGGGATTTTGGTGTGAACAGGAAACGAATTGAACAGATTCGAAACCGTTTAAAATCCATGCAGTAAATTGACATGGCATGCTGGACAAGCCCCGTGGAGTGAGTGGCTGCCACCCTGGAGGTCTTGATCAAACCGGTCTGCCACAGCCTTTTTGATCTGTGCCAGCCTGTCAGAGGGAGGAAGGGTGCGGCAGATCGATTCCACATAACCGCGGTCTCTGACCTGCTGCAGGGCCGGTGTAAAATTGATGTCAAATACCCACCCGATCTGAAGCAGTTTAAAATCATTCAGATTTTTTATATGGCGTGCATCAACGATTTTCCCATTTACCACATCGCCGCACACCCGGTCTGACATGCCCGGTGTATCAGGAAGTCCCAGTGCAATAGCCGGGTTGTCTTCCCTGTTATGGCCCTGGTAATGGTCAATGACCACCCGCCAGATATCCAGCTTGTCCGCATCCCGCAGCAGCCGGGCATAAAACAGGCATTCCCCGGTTTCATCTTCGGGAAGGGCTGCCCGGTTGTGATATGAAATAACCCGGCACACCAGATCTGCCACAGAAGCGGGCAGACAGTCCAGCACCTGGTGCTGCCGGAGAATTTTCACCCCGAGCGCAGCATGGTTTTCTGACTTATTGTCCACAAAGGTGCGGTACCGGGCATATTGCTCAAAGCGGCCGATATCGTGAAACAGGGCCATGACGGCTGCCAGTCGCCGGGCCTTTTCATCCAGGCCCAGGCCTTCTGCAATCAGCAGGATCTCCTGGACCACCCGTTCTGAATGGTCCTTTTTCAGCCGGACATTTTTCACCACATCCGGGGGGGCGGCCCCCCGGGCCGTGAATCCGGCCACATACTGGTCAAACCAGTTTCTGAATTCGTCTTTTTCCATTTATCCTTTATACCTGCAACACCGGTTCTGAATGATCCGGCTGTTTGGGTTCCATGTTGCCATGAACTGATAAAAACACGGCCTTCTTTATATGTCAAATTAAAGCAGCCCGGGCAATTACCAGGGAACAACCTATATTTTCTGAAAATATATGTAAAGGCTGTTATTAAACTTGGCCCCTCTGTCCTGATGCCGGCCCCCCGCCGGCAGGCCGCAGAAAATTGATGGTTTCCGAAACAAAAATGGTATGCTATTTTTATTTCAAAAATTTTGAATCTTATTCATATCAGGAAGGGTATAAATGAAGACGTTCGGGATCAGTCAGCCGTCAGATATTGGCTTAACACTTAAACCTTTTATATATATCAGGAAATAGTGGAAACAACAATGGATGCGATCTGTATTTTTTTGGGCTCCAGTCCTGCTGCTGACCCCGTGTATGCCAGAGCAGCCGAAGAAATGGGCAGAGAGCTGGCTGCACACAATCTGACATGTGTATATGGCGGATCCAACACCGGCCTGATGAAACTGCTGGCAGACAGTACGCTCAAGGCAGGGGGCCGGGTGGTCGGTGTGACTGTCCAGGCCCTGCGGGACAAGGAAATTTTCCATCCCGGACTGACACACCTGCATGTGGTTCCTACCATGCATGATAGAAAGACCCGGATGGTGGCACTGTCTGACGGATTTGTGGTCCTGCCGGGGGGCATCGGCACGTTTGATGAATTTTTTGAAATATATACCCTGTCTATTTTAGGGTTTCATTCCAAACCGCTCGGACTTCTCAATATAAACAATTATTTTGCCCCCCTGGATGCACTGCTGGACAATGCAGAAAAGGAAGGCTTTCTGAAATCCCCTCATCGGGACGTCATACTGCGGGCAGATACCCCCGGTGAAATGATCAGATGCCTGCAGCAGGCCTCCTGCAAAAGCTGATGCCTGCGGCATGAACGTTACAACCCAGCACAGCCTTTAAAAATATTTTGTTATGGAGCCTTTAAATTCCTCGATGGCCGGGGCGATTTTTTTGAGGCGATCGACATGGGCAATATGTATAACGGCATCTCCCTTGTGCACAAGTGGAAGATTCAGTCTTCCGATAACCATTCCGGATACAGGTGAAATGATCTCCTTCTCATTTCGTCCGAAAGGATCGGCAATGACGCCTATTTTGCTGTTTTTTGAAACCGTTGCCCCCAGGGGATATTTCATTTCCAGGATACCGCTCGCCGGTGCCCTGATCCATGAAGTTGATTCTGCAATTAAGGGATCACCTTTGGATTTTCGTCTGACAGAAGGAGGACCTATCATACCGATGTGTGTCATTACAGACAATAACCCCCTTACACCAGCCCGGATCGCCTCTTCATCAAACCGGAGGGATTCTCCGGCTTCGTAAATCAAAGCTTTTATTCCCTGATCAAGGGCGGACTGTCTCAAAGACCCTTCTCTGACTGCTGAATTGATAACAACAGGAACCCGGAACGCTTTTGCAAGTTCCAGAATGTCAGGATCCTCGATATCAGCCCTGATCTGCGGCAAATTGGCCCGGTGGTTTGATCCGGCATGGAGATCAAACCCGTATTTGCAGCCTTTTATTATTCTGGACATGAAAGTTGCTGCGAGCTGGGATGTCAGAGAACCGGTCTTTAACCCGGGGAAGCACCTGTTCAGATCCCTCCTGTCAGGGGAATACCTTGAATGCCTTTCAAAGGCGTAGACATTCACCACAGGCACAGCAATCAGTGTGCCTTTAAGATTATTGACTTTCTTCAGCTTCAAGAGCCGGCGGATAATTTCAGTACCGATTATTTCATCCCCGTGCACAGCGCCGCAAATGAATATCCTGGGACCTGGCTGCTTTCCGTGAATGATATGAACCGGCATGGCCATAGCCGTACTGGTGTAAAGCTTTGCAACAGGAACATTAACAAAAACGGTTTTGCCCGGGTCTATTTTTTTTCCTGCTATGTGAATGGATTCCTGGAGAATTAGATTACCCTTTTCCCTTTGTTCTGTTTTTGCCTGGAGATGCGTTTTTTTCAATATAATTGATAACAAGATCTGCCACATCTATGTCTGTGATATTTTCGATCCCTTTGAGTCCGGGGGAGGCGTTCACTTCCATCACTACAGGTCCATGATTGGATCTCAGCATGTCAACCCCTGCCATATGGAGCCCCATTATTTTTGCGGCCCTGATGGCTGTGGATCTCTCTTCCGGCGTTATTTTAATTTTGCGGGCGGTTCCGCCCTGGTGGAGATTCGATCTGAACTCCCCTTCAGGGCCTTGTCTCAGCATAGATGCAACCACTTTGGGTCCAAGGACCCAGCACCGTATATCGCTGCTGTTGGATTCTTTTATGTACTCCTGAATCAGAATATTGGCCTTCAGTTTGCGAAACGCCTGGATAACACTCTGGGCGGTCTTTTGGGTTTCAGCCAAGACAACACCTGCCCCGTGGGTGCCTTCTATCATTTTCACAACAAGGGGTGTCCCGCCTACCATTGAAATCAGAT
The DNA here is from genome assembly GCA_011389575.1 of Desulfotignum sp. Lineage (GTDB taxonomy): Bacteria > Desulfobacterota > Desulfobacteria > Desulfobacterales > Desulfobacteraceae > Desulfotignum. Next base: position 27,722 of record JAABUB010000037.1, read on the forward strand.
CGTCCGTAAACTGTGTGCTGTGGGCAAATCCTGTGACAGGCAGCCCAATGCCCTTTCTGGCCAGAAGTTGAAGGCTTCTGAGTTTGTCACGGGCGCGGCTTATTGAGACAGATTCATTTATGCTGTAAACCCCCATCATCTCAAACTGGCGCACAACAGCTGTACCGTAAAAGGTGATGGATGCGCCGATTCTGGGAATTATCGCGTCAAAGCCCTCCAGTTTTTCTCCCTTGTAATAAATGGCAGGCTTATGTGATGTGATATCCATGTAACATCTCAAAGGATCTATAACAAATACCTTATGCCCCCTGTTTTTTGCAGCGTCTACAAGGCGGGCTGTCGAATAAAGTTCCGCTTTTCTTGACAGAATTCCAATTTTCATGTTTAGCCTTCCTGTAAATTTTATTGATCATACGTTCTGGACAAAGAGCGCCCGGTCATATATTTGTTGCCAGGATCGATTATAAAGCCCTTTCCAAGGGCTGAACGACCGAGCAGCATCCGGAAAATCATGTTGTCACGATTGGTAAGACTTATCTCTATGGACCATTTTTTATTACCAGCTGCAGCCTCGGTTTCAATAATGTAACGCTCTTCGGCATGTCCACCGGAATTTTTCACAATCCGCTGATCAACAACCGGAGCTTCACATATGATTTCGATATCCTTGCGTTTCCTTAACGGATGAATTCGAAACCTGACCATTAACTGATCCCCGGATGCGTAGGGTTCAATATCGAAAGTATGGAGAGCTGAGGTACGCGCGCCTGTGTCTATCTTTGTTTTTATGGCAGGTATACCCAACCCTGGCAGCACAATCCATTCCTTCCACCCCAAAACTGTTACATGATTTTCCACAATATCCCTTATTTCACCTCTGGTTTAACATCTTACATTCAGAATGAAAAATTTACAAAAAAGCATATCTGAACCAAAAAAAACACCATTAGGTGATAATTTTAAAATTAATACAACGTATTGTCAATGGATCGCTGATTTGCGCGCAGGATTAATGCATGTAGACATGAATATTCAGGCGGTCGAGACAGGATGCCGCTTTTACTAACGTTGGGCTTGGCCCAGCACGCTGGTCAGGCTGTTATTTCCCATGAAAGCGATTTTGTCTTTATTATTTACGGTAAAGCTCACATTATCAAGAATAGTTTCTCCGTCAATTGTCTTTGAAAGCCCTTCCACTTCAAGGATAATATTGCCGCAGGGCCGTTCCGGGGCAAACCGGAGAAACGGATAATTTCTGGATGATACCGGCATGTCTTCAATGGTAAGTTTTTCCAGCAGTTTTTTTAATTGGTATTCTTTTCCAGTCTGAAGAGACGGAAAAGTACCAGGATGCCGGCCAGGGCCACGGCAGCGCAGGCCATGAAGGAGGCCATATAGGCATGTGTTTCCGAAGCGCCAAATGCCATGAAACCGTCGGTTACAGGGCCTGAGATGAGGGTGGCCCCCACCCCCCATGATAAAAACAGGGTGGCGTTGAACAGCGCAAAACAGGTACCCCGTTTTTCAGGCGGGATATAGGAGGAGGCCAGCCCGTAAGAAGAGGCAATGACCAAAACCTCTGAGATCCCCATGAGTAAAGAGGAGAGGCAGATCCATGCCAGGTTGACGGTGACACCTACGATGAGAAGGGCCAGAACCGCCACGGCCGAGGAGAAGACAAGGCATCTTCGCTCTCCTATGGTCCGGCAGAGCCTTCCGGCAAAGAGTCCTGCCAGAATCAGGCCTGCGGACCTGAGGTTGAGCACATGGCTCAGGGTGATGGCGGGCAGTGCCAGCCCCGTTCCCAGACTCAGGTACTGGGGAATGATAATGGTTACTGCGTTGCGGCCGAAGTGAATGAGGGCCATGGCCAGAATGAAGGTGGAAAATACGGCCGGCAGAAACCCTGGTCCCTGACCGGTCCCGGCGGCCAGCTTTTCTTCGGGGGAAATCCCGCCTTCCGGCACCAGGAGCATGGGAAAAACGGAAAGAAACATGATCAGCCCGGAAATCCAGAACAGGCTGCCCTCGTAAAAGCCCCATCCGGGGAAGGCCGTGCCTATCCTGTCGTAGAGCAGCCCCCCGCAGAGCACGCCAGCGATACGTCCTAAACCCCCGATACTTTCCAGCCGCCCCATGATCCGGCTGCGCTCCGCCTGGCGGTAGACGTCGGAGATCAGGGCAGACCATCCGATATTGGACATGGACCAGAAAATTTCAATCACGGCCAGGCCGCCGATGATAACCCACCCCGAGGCAATGGCATCTGCGGGGAGTTTATGGGCATAGAACAGCAGGATGGTCCCGACCCCGGCCAGGAGCTCCCCCCAGACAATGAGCAGCCGCCGTTTCTGAAGCCGGTCCGAGAGTACCCCCCAGACATAGCGCTGGGCCAGGACATTGACGATCATGGGCAGGGTGGTGAACAGGGTGGTGGCGGTGACGGACAGCCCGAGATAATGCCGCAGGTAGATGGTCAGATAGCTGAAGAACAGCCCCCGCCGGAACATCGCCAGGATCTGGAAGGAGGATATGCCCAAAAACCGTTTCATGGGCCGTGAGCGTATCAGTCTGCCTGGCAAAACGCAATACGCATTATCAGGGGGGGGTAGGACCAGGCCGAGCATGAATGGGTGGCCGTGCTGGAGGGATCCAGTATCATCACTTTTGAAGACGGCAGGGAAGACACCCTGGGCAGGGGGGACTGTCTCAACATCCCGGCCCATGTCAGACACCGGTTCAAATGGACGGATCCGGACAGAGTCACGGTCTGGCTGGCCGTTTTTTACACCTGCTCTACAGTCGGAGAAAAAGCTAAAGCCATATTTGAATCTTGACA
>JAABUB010000038.1 GCA_011389575.1 Desulfotignum sp.
GATCTGGAAGGAACAAGGAAACCCTGCCCCATATCTTTGAACCGTTTATCACCACAAATGGCATCGGATATGGTACTGGTATGGGGTTATCCACTGTTTACGGTATAGTCAAACAACATCACGGCATGATAAAAGTATCCAGTGAACCCGGTACCGGAACAACCTTCACGCTCCTTTTTCCTCTGGACACATCCAAATTGAAAAACGTGTCAAATCCGCACATTGAAACCATACCCAAAAGCTGCGGAGAAACCATTCTTATCATAGAGGATGACACCTCTCTTCTGAAAATGGGCATTTTGATGCTCAAGCAACTTGACTACAATGTGTTATCTGCCGACACCCCCAGCGAAGCCATTCGCCTGGTCAAGGAATACCCCAGTGATATCCACATGTTCATCACCGATGTGGTCATGCCGGAAATGAATGGCCGGGACCTGGCTGACCGTCTCATGGTGTTACGTCCCGGGATGAAATATCTTTTCATGTCCGGATATACAGCTGATGTGATTGCCCACCAGGGGGTTCTGGACGAGGGGATCAATTTTATCCAGAAACCGTTTTCACTCAGAGATCTGGCAACCGGAATCCGTAAGGTACTTGATGCATCCAACCCGAAATGATGCAATCACCTGCCGGCATGGCATGACATTTTGTTCCGAAATCTGTGCCCCGTATTATTTTTCATCAGCCGGCAGTCGACAATTACAATTTATGCACAGGATGTGTTCCCAGCCCCTGGAACCTTTGATTGCGGCCATCTGCAATTGACATGATGCCCACTACCCCGTTATAATGTTTCACATGACTTGCTTTGATTTAGACCATATGAGGGAAAAAAAATGAAAACAGGCCGTAATGCACCGTGCCCTTGTGGTAGCGGCAAAAAGTATAAGAAATGCTGTTTGAATACGGATCAGCAAACCAGGAAAAAGCATTTCGATCATGAGGGGGTGGGCCAACCGCCTTCCCGGAAAACCGATCAGAATATACCTCCGGCAACGTCCGGAATTAATATTCGGCCATATGCTCTGGCCAAAATGTGTGATCCAAAAAAGAAACATGTTCAACAAATGTTTCGTCTATATCCTGAACTGAAAAAAAATGCCAAAAAAATGATAACCGTTTCACAGATTCGTTCGCTGACGACCCAACAGCTGATTGAAAAAATAATGAACCATGGTGCCCATTATGACGAGGAACAATTTCTTGCCACGTGTGAAAAGATGAATTCCGCCTGGGACGTCGCTGAAACGCTGTGGCCTGAACAATTGCAATCCCTTGAACCGAACGTTTCAGATATTTCGGGTCTGGGTGCATGTGTTCTATGGGAACGATTGTTTGATGAAAAAAAACTGACCAGAGTTTCCCTGGAAATGCTGGATGACTGGATGGAAAAGGGATATATGCTGTTGGATGAAGACCGCTTTCAGGCATGCCGCATATGGATGCAGGTGTGGGAAACATTCAAGGATATTTACGATATGGCCGAGATGTCCATAGAACAGATCGATGCCCGTTTCAACGGATCACAGTCCTTTTTCAACTGGTGCCAGGATTTTGAAATGGAGCTGATCAACGCTTCGATTGATGCAAAAGAATTCGCGGAACTCGGTGTTTCCTTTCTCGATGAGTTTGTAACCTGTTTTGCCGATGAAGATACTGACTTTGTCAATCAATTCAAGTCGACTCTTGGAGAGTTATACTGCCGGTCCGGAAATCAGGATGCCGGTGAAAAAATGCTGACGGACTTGATCCGCCAATATCCTGATAGAGCAGTTGGTTATATTGGAATGGATATGGCAGTTTCGATCAGAAAAATGGATAATGAAATTTCGGCCCTTGAAGAACGGTTGAAAATTCTGGAAGAGGCAAAAAATATTCCTGTCATCGACGGGGAAGGTTATGATCTGGATAGTAGAATCAGCCATCTGAAAGAAATGATAGAGGATCTTGCGGCAAATTGTCAGAGGTAATGCACACAGTGCCCATACCATGAACAGAAAACCGACAGATGCAGACTCCACTGAAAACACCCGGGATCCGGAAAATGACGAAACAGGGCATCACCCCGGATGAGGTGTCATGTTTTGCTCCTGTGACAACGTCATCTCATTTTTCCCCGGGACAGTGGCGAAACAGCCGGATATTACGGAGATATTACGCTTTTGCGCCTGCCTGATTGGTCGTGTACTCCTGTTGTTTACACTGCGGTATGCAACCCCAGGTACCAGGTGGCGATACCAAAATAGATCACAACCCCGCCGATGTCGGCCACAGAGGTTACCAGAGGTACGCTGGCGGTTGCCGGATCCAGTTTGAAACGGGTGAGCACAAATGGCAGTGACATGCCCAGGAGGCTGCCGAACAACACCACACACACCATTGCCAGGGCCACGATCACCCCTACATCAACGCCTCCCCGGAAGATGCCGATAAACGACACCGCAACCCCCATGCACACACCGATGCACAAGGCGATACCCACTTCTTTTCCCAACAGTCGAAACCAGTCTTTCATCATGACATCTCCGATGGCCAGGGCACGCACCATCAGGGTGGCGGACTGGGCACCGGCATTACCGCCGCTGCCGATGAGCAGCGGCAGAAAAAACACCAGGGCCACAGTGGCCTGGATGGTATCTTCATAATAGGCAATCCCGGCCCCGGAGAAAATATTCATGAACACCAGGACCAGAAGCCATGGAAGCCGTTTCTGGATCAACAGCCAGGGACTGGCATCCCGCAGCCCGATATCCACCAGGTCATCGGGACCGGTACCCGAGCTGATGGATCCCATGCGGTGAAAGTCTTCGGTGGCTTCTTCTTCAATAACGTCATGGACATCGTCAAAGGTAATAATACCCACAAGGGCGTCGTTGCCGTTAACGACCGGCATTGCCAGAAGATCATATTTTGCCATCTGCCTGGCCGCCTCTTCCTGGTCATCGTGGACCCGGGCAAAGATGGGATCCCGGCGCATGATTGTTTCAATTTTTACCGTGGGCCGGGCCAGAATAAGCTCCCTGAGGGACACCAGGCCCATGAGCCGCCGCCGTGAATCAATCACATAGGAGTAATATATGGTTTCCTTGTTCGGCGCTTCCAGGCGGAGCTTATCAATGGCCTGACGGGCCGTGAGTCCGGGGGACAGCGTGGCATATTCGCTGGTCATAAGTGCCCCGGCTGTGTCCTCTTCATACGAAGAAAGCCTGCGGATATCTTCCCGCTCGGTTTTGGCCAGCAGGCGCAAAAGAATCTCACTGCTCTCATTGGGCATGGACTGGAGCAGGTCTACCCTGTCGTCCGAGGACATTCGGGTGATGGCCAGAGCCAGTACGTCATTGGAAAGTTCTTTTGCAATCTCCCGCTGGTCATCGTAATCCATGTGGGTCAGGACATCTGCACAGCATTCCGGTGACATGTGGGAAAACACATCCACCAGCTGGTCCATCTCAAGATCAGACAACTGGGCCGCCAGATCGGCCGGGTGCTCGGATTCGCACAGATGTGCCAGCACCTTGTCATCAATATATTCAGGTGAATCGTCCTGTCCCGGGACAAAGAGGTTATCCGGTAATTCGAGGAAATCATTCACGGCCCTGCCTCCTTTTAAACAGCCCGCCATAAGGACAGGCGAACCAGAGGTCATGGCCCTGGGGTGGGCAATCAGCAGATACTGCGTTTACAGCGGTCTGTCATGGCGCCTGTGCGTGTCATCAGCAGCGGGGTATCATGAAAATGTTTTGTTTCTCTGTAAAGTACAGACATCGATAAGTGAGAACTACCACCTTCGTCATCCATTTTCACATCCTTGTCATTGATCTGTTAATATTTGGGTACATACATGGTTATCATTAAAAAAACTCCTGTCACAAAATTCAAAACAAATTAACATACAAAATACACCCTTGTTTGTCAACCAAAATTCGCGGCATCAAGAGCAATTGCATGTCAATGAGGATGGTATCCTCCACTTTCAATTTTCCTTTCCTGGCCAATTGGTTTAGATCATACAAAAGAATCAAGAATCAACTGTATTATCCGCTGTATCACTTGCTCGCTCGGGCCATGAAAACCGCCCGCACCGGTCCGGGATACCCTTCAACGGTTTTATCGAGTTCATTTGGGTCCAGAAAATCTGTCAATGATTCGGTCTGTATCCAGTCGGTTTTGCGCTGTTCCGCTGGTGTCGTCCGGGTGACATCCAAAATCCGCACATCCCGGAACCCTGCCCGAATCAGCCAGGATTCCATGGCAAGCAGATCCGGTATAAAATAGACATTGCGCATCTTGGCATACCGGTCTTTTGGAAACAGACAAAGATTATTTCGCCCCTCGAGTACCAGGTTTTCCAGGACAATATGACCGGAAGGTTTCAGGGTTTTGTGAATATCTTTGAGCATGTCCACCGGAGATTTGCGGTGATAGAGAACACCCATACAGAATACCAGGTCAAAACAAGCATCCAGCCGGGGCAGATGTTCATGGGCCGCCGGCAGACAGAACACATTTTCCCGGCCCACAAATTTCTGGACAACCCGGTACTGGTAATAAAACGCACTCTGGGGTTCCAGACCAAGGACAAACAAAGGGTTTCGGGCTGCCATGCGGAACATGTAATATCCGTTGCTGGACCCGATATCCATAATCCGCAGGCCTGTCAGATCCGGCAGGTGGGGGGCCACACGGTCCCATTTCATGTCTGAGCGCCATTCAGCATCCACATGTATGCCAAACAGGTCAAAGGGACCTTTGCGCCAAGGGCCCAGCTGCAGGAGCCGTGCTTTGAGAAACTGCCTGTCTTTTTGTGAAATATCTCCTGCCCTGCCTGCTTTGACAGCAGGGGCAGCAACATCTTTCACCGACGGAACAAAATCAGGGATCTGACTGACGATATTTTTATAGCGCAGAAAATTGCCGGTGGGATGATCCAGAAACTGCTGTCTTTCTCGAACCAGATCAGCCAAAGCCCCGTAATATGGATCCGGCAGAAATTGTCTGTACTGTGATAAAAAGGTTTCCATACACAATATGCTGTAATTTATCAAAATTTTTTACTTTTGTCTAAAAAAACCTTGCCACAGGGGGCTTTCACTGCCAATATGGCACTGAAATTAAACCATTTAAGCCAGACATCCACAAAAGAAAAATCTGCCTTTTTCAGGCGCCGAAAGTGGGTTTCCAGGGTGTCGGGAACCAGCACCTTTTCCAGGGCATCCCGTTTCTGGCTGATTTCCAGATCTGAATATCCGTTTTCCCGCTTGAACTGCCGGTAAAACTCCTGCTCAAGGGCATTGCCGAATGCATCAGGATGAACGGTTTTCTCCATGAGCAGCAGAATACCGCCGGGCAGAAGTCCTGAAAATATCCGGCAGACAAGATCATCCCGGCGGGCTGCATCGAGAAACTGCAGGGTCAGGTTAACCACCACCACCGAGGCATTCTCAATCTTGATATCTTCCATGGATCCGCAGACCAGATCAATCGACCCCTCAGACACAAATCGTGACAGGCGCTGCTGATACTTTTCCAGCATGGGCCAGGAAGTGTCCACTCCTACCAGGGTAAAGCGCTGGTGCTGGAACTGCTCACAGATCAGCTGTCCCAGGTTGCCGTGGGAACAGCCCAGATCATACATGCGGGTGCCAGCCTGATAAAAACGGCAGGCCAGCCCGGCCTGGCGGTATATGCTTTCCCTGTAAAGGGGAACCGAGCGCACCAGCATGTCATCAAATACTTTGGCCACCTCCCGGTTGAAGGCAAAAGGTTTGATCCGGCGTTGTTTTCTGGCAAATACCCGGTCACGTTCCATGAACCATGTTTCCCTTTAAAAAATTTGCACAAACCTTATATCTGATTTGGCAAGATAGTGCAAGGAACCTGTTCTGTCGTACTTTCATTAGCCCTTGACTATCTTTGTTTCATAATGGTATTTACTGGGCAAATGGTATAAACTCCAGAGGAGAAAATTTTCATGGAAATACTGGGCATTGATGTTGGTTTTGGATTTACAAAAGCCTATAACGGGAAAAACACAGTAATTTTTAAATCCCTTATGGGAGATGCTGCCGAAATCCAGTTTCAATCCTCTATGGGAGATACCTCCTCCACCGCAAAACTGCATATCACCCTTGAGGACAAAGCCTATTTTCTCGGATCTTATGCAGAACAGCAGTCCAATATCCCGGAATTCACCCTGGACCAGGAAAAACTGGTGGAAAATTATGTCAAAATCCTTGCCATTGCCGCTGCAGGCATCTGTACCGACACAACCGGACCCGTGAATGTGGTCACCGGACTGCCTGTGGGATATTTGCGCCGTGATTCCAAACGGTTGAAGGAAATGATCCAGGGGGTCCATGAAATCACCTATCACAACCAGAACGGTGCAGATATTTTTCGGCGCATACACATTGACAAAATCCATGTGATACCCCAGCCCATAGGCTCTATTTTCAACCTGATTTTTGACGAATACGGCCAAATCAAAAACAAGGAGCTTGCGGTCCAGAAACTGGGAGTGGTGGATATTGGATTCAAAACCACTGATTTTTCCATATTCGACCATCTCCAGTACATTGAACGCGGATCTTCCACCATGGAAACAGGGATTTCCAAATGTTTTTCCGCCGTGGCCAACAAATTGCGCCAGGAAAGCAATATCAGTATCGAACTTTACCGGATTTTCAAATTCATGGAATCCGGCATGATCAAAATCCGGGGCAAAGAATACAATATCAGCAACCTGAAAAAACGGGTTTATAGCCATGCAGCAGCAGCCATTGCCGCAGACCTGAACCGATTATGGGAAAATGACTGGGATATTGATTCCATTATCCTGTCCGGCGGCGGCAGTGTTGAACTGGCTGATTTTCTAATCCCCAATATTGAAGGAAACGTCATTCCCATCCCCAAAGACATTGATGCCAGGTTCAACAATGTCCAGGGATACTGCAAATTCGGACAATACAAATGGAATTCGGCCAGAACCGCTCCCGGAAAAACAGACACCTCTGCCCAACCCGCTGCAAAAAAAAAAGTTGAAACAGACAGTGAAACACCGGCATCCACACAAAACGATCCGGATCCTGACAGGGCAGACAAGTCCGGCAAAGGTCTTGCCTGGCTCCGGCGGTAGCCTTTGGGAGAAACCATGACCCCCGAAGACATGACCCGGCTTTTATCCCTGCTGGCAGACGGCCGCATCAGTGTGGCAGAGGCACAAAAACAGCTCACCTGCCCGACGTTTGAATCCATTGGGTTTGCCAGCATCGACCACCACCGGACCCTGAGAAAAGGGTTTCCGGAAGTCATCTTCGGCCAGGGAAAAACCCGGGATCAGATAATCGGGATTCTGGAAAAAATGGTACCCAGAGAAAATATCATCCTTGTAACCCGCATTGACCCTTCCATTGCCGAAGACGTTCTTGCGCGGTTTCCCTCTGCCCGATACCACCCGGATGCCGGATTGCTGTACATCCAGAAAAAACCACCTGAAATAACCGGAATTGGAACGGTTCTCATCATATCCGCCGGCACCTCGGATATCCCTGTGGCCCGGGAAGCCGCTCTGACAGCCGGGGCCATGGGAAACCGGGTAAAAACCCTTTTTGATGTGGGGGTGGCAGGGATTCACCGCCTTTTTGCCCACCGGCAGATGATCCAGGATGCCAGTGTGATCATTGTGGCAGCCGGCATGGAAGGGGCTCTGCCCTCGGTGGTGGGAGGGCTGGTGGGGGCCCCGGTCATTGCCGTTCCCACCAGTATCGGATACGGCACAAGCTTCGGGGGGATGACCGCACTTTTGGGCATGCTTAATTCATGTGCGTCCAATATCGCAGTGGTAAATATTGACAACGGTTTCGGGGCCGGCTACATGGCCTCTGCCATCAACCATGTAAAGCAGACAAACCCCTGATATGGGGTTCAAAATTCCCTTCTGAGACCCTGGGCATCCTTGTTGCCCGGATCCAGGCGAAGAATCTGGGCCAGGTAATCATCCGCCTGAAGAATGCGGTTGTTGCGCCAGTGAATTTTCGCAATCTCCATCTTTGCCCCTATATGACCTTTTTCCAGAGAATCTGCTGTTTCATAATATGCAAGGGCTGTTTCCATATCTCCGGTGTCACGGTGGAGGGTTCCGGCCTTGAACGCCATCTGGCTGTTGTAGGGATTATCCCTGAGTATATCAGCCATCATATTTTTGGCAAATTCAAATTCTTTGAATGCAATACAGATATCAATAATCTCTTCTTTTATCTGTAACCGTTTGCCGGATCGGTGAGCTATCTTTGAAAAAATCTGGAAAGTTTCTTCGGAAAATCCCTGAAGCAGCAGTTTTCTGCCCAGATCCAGGGCTTTATCAAAATGCCGGTCGCTCAAAGATAAAATTTCCAGATACAAAGCAGCTGCTTTCTGGTATTGGTTTTTTGTAAGATGATATTCAGCCAGGCAGATACGCGATGCTGTATCCTGTCGGTTTACAGCAATGGCCTTTTGCAGACATTTTTCTCCGATACCGGGTTTATCCATTTTAAAATGGAGCAGCCCCATTTTTCTCAAGATTCTGGATGCCGACGGTTTGTGGGCCAAAGCCAGTCGGACCTGCTCAACAGCCTTGTCCAGATCACCGGCTTCTTCATAGTCCCGTGCTGCGAGCATATACCGGGTGGTGGGATCCGGGTTATTGGCATTTTGTACCACCTGGCGGATTCTTTGATCCAGGGCGGCAAGGGTCAAAGGCTTGAGCAGATAGGCATCAATTTCAATTTCCGCCACTTCCGATACAATATCGCGTTCATTTTCCGCGGTCACCATAATCACCGGTATATCCCTGAGGTTTTTGTCGTTTCTCAGGTGATCGAGCATTTCCGAACCATTCATCACCGGCATGTTCCAGTCAATGATGGCCAGATCGCAGGGGGTCTGTCTGAGTATGGAAAGTCCTTGTTTTCCATTTTCCGCAAACAGCAGATTCTTTCCGATATTCAGACTGCGCAGCATTTTTCTGATGGTCAGACGCATGCTTTTCATATCATCCACTACCAGAATGGACATATTTTCAAATGCAATCATTGGGCAAGTTCTCCTGCAAACAATTCATATTCAGTCTGAATTTTATCATAAATTTCTTCAAATTGAAGCCCCTCTTTTTTCCGGGCATTCTGTTCCAGCTCCAGAACAAGATTTTTCAGTCGGTCGGCATTCACATTGGCAGCAGATCCTTTCAAGGCATGGGCACATGCTGCAATTGCCTGGGTATCCTTACTTTCGACAGCATCTGCCAGGTCTGCCAGAAGGCCCGGTGTTTCCTGAAAAAATGCGGTCAGGATCTCCTGGATCATGTGCTGGTCATGACCAAACCGTTCCTGTAACTGTTCTTTGTTGAACCGCATGCTGCTTTCAATGGGCGGTGGTGCAGGTTCCGGTTCAGCCAATGTATCCGGATCAGCATCTGGTTTTGCAAAAAGATGCATCCAGATTTTTTTGGCCAATATATCCGGCTGTACCGGTTTGGTGATAAAATCATCCATGCCTGCTGCAAAACATTTTTCGCGGTCCCGGGCAAAGGCATTGCCGGTCATGGCAATGATGGGAGTCCGGTCCAGGTTTTGCAGGTTTTCCTTATTGCGTATCTCTCTGGTTGCCTCATACCCGTCCATCACCGGCATCTGGCAGTCCATGAGAATCAGGTCATAGGATGCCTGATCATGTTTTTTTACAGCCTGTTTTCCATCTACCGCCTCATCAATGGCATATCCCAGCCTGCTGATCAGTGTCCGGGCGGTGATCCGGTTGGTTTCAATATCTTCCACCACCAGGATCCGGTGGGCCTGCTTTTTGTTTTCCTCAATACTGTATCTGGTAATGATGGGCAGACGGTCTTTTTGATTGAGCGGCGGCATCGCCAGCACCGTTTTGACGCAGTCGGTTAACAGCACCTGGTCCACAGGTTTGCTTAAAAAAGCGGTAAATCCGATTTTTTCAAATTCTCTGGCTTCCCCTTTCTGGCCGACACCGGTGATCAGGATCAGCTTCAGTCCGGCAAGCATTTTTTCATGACAGATCTGTTCTCCCAATTTCCGGGCATACCTGCCGGTTTCCTGGACTTCCATAAGCACCACATGAAAAGGATGGTGTTGTTTTTTTGCTGATATCAATCGGTCAAAGGCGTCTTTGCCATCCAGTGCAGTTTCATGAAAAATTCCCAGGGTGCTGATCTGGCTGATAAGATGTTGTGACGGACCGGGTGCTTCACTCACCAGCAGCAGCCGGCAGTCAGGCACAGACAGGTCCCGGCGATCCACCCACATACCTTGACCAAGCGCTTTTTCAAATGCCAGGTCAAACCAGAAAGTACTGCCCACCAGTTCAAAGCTTTCCGCTCCCATGCGCCCGCCCATTTTTTCCACCAGCAGTCTGGAAATGGACAAACCCAGGCCGGTGCCGCCAAACCGCTTGGTGGTGGATATATCTGCCTGGTTAAAAGATTCAAAAATATGATTGATTTTTTCATCCTTGATACCGATGCCGGTATCTTCAATGGAAAAATGCAGCCCTGCCCGGGTGTCTTCCTCAAAATTCAAGGTTACGGCAAAAGAAACATTGCCGGATTCTGTAAATTTAACGGCATTGCCGATAAGATTCAAAATGATCTGCCGCAGGCGGCCGATATCTCCCTTCAGGAGTCTGGGAACCTGCGGGTCGATATAACAGGAAAAATCGATCCCTTTCTGCCTGGCCTGAAGTTCCGGAAGAGACACCATATCCCTGATGCCGATCTCCAGATCAAAGGGCCGGATATCCAGTTCCAGTTTTCCTGCCTCGATTTTGGACAGATCCAGAATATCGTTCACAATGACCAGCAGGGCCTGGGCGCTGTTGTAGACAATATCTGCATATTTGCGCTGGTCTTCGGTAAGATCCGAATCTTTGAGCACATGCATCATCCCGATGATGCCATTCATGGGATTGCGGATTTCATGGCTCATATTGGCCAGAAATTCATCTTTTATTTTCATGGCCTGATCTGCGTTTTCAGATACCTTTACCAGATCGTTTTCCGCTTTTTTCCGGTCTGTTTTTTCCCGGCGCAACGCTTTTTGCACCTGATCCAGAACAGCCTTGTCCCGGTTACGGGTATGGACCACAATAATTATGCATATGCAAAAGACCACAAGGGATGCAGTGAAAACCGCAAAAGAAAATGGATTTACACTGAGGACCATGCCTGAGGCCGCCAGAATCAGGAGCAGGATACAGATATTGAAATAAATGCGTTGTAATTGTATTTTCATAGTGTTTTACCAAAACTATAGCCAATCCCTGACCGGGTTGTCAAATTTAATTATCACACCCCGTATTTTTTTCTTGACAGAGAAAAAATTAATATATAATAAATTAATTTTAACCAAAGTGAATATAATATGATACCCGGTTTTTTGACCATACTACTAGTCCTCATTATTATCGTGGAGGTGTTTATTACCACCTCCATACGAAGGGGCTCCTAGTGGCATAACCCAAGTTTGACGTTAAAAGCCGTTATCAGCCCCAGGGGGGCGGATAACGGCTTTTTTGCTTTTAAGGAGAGATACATGCGAAGCCACATTGCAACAAAAGGGGTGCAAAGAGCACCCCACAGGAGCCTGATGAAGGCGTTGGGCCTGACCGACAGAGAAATCAGCCAGCCGCTGATCGGCATTGCCAACGCTGCCAATGAACTCATTCCCGGTCATATGCACCTGGATACCCTGGTTACAGCCGTAAAAACCGGCATCAGCATGGCCGGGGGCACGGCCATGGAGTTTTCCACCATCGGGGTGTGCGACGGCATTGCCATGAACCATGCGGGCATGCACTATTCTCTGCCCTCCAGGGAATTGATTGCCGACTCCATTGAAGTAACTGCCATGGCCCATCCGTTCGATGCCATTGTCATGGTGCCCAACTGTGACAAAATTGTGCCGGGTATGCTCATGGCTGCGGCACGGCTCAATATTCCGGCTATTTTTATCAGCGGCGGTCCCATGCTGGCCGGCCGCAACCCGGTTGACCAGAAACTAAAAATTGATCTGGTGTCGGTGTTTGAAGCAGTGGGTGCTGTGCGGGCCGGCCGGATGGATGAAAAAGATCTGGCTGCTGTGGAAGACTGTGCCTGTCCTAGCTGCGGATCATGCGCCGGCATGTTCACGGCCAACTCCATGAACTGCCTTACCGAGGCCATAGGCATGGCCCTGCCCGGCAACGGCACCATCCCGGCCCCCATGTCCAAACGCATCCGCCTGGCCAAACAAACCGGTCTCCAGATCATGGCGCTGCTGGAAAAAAATATCACCCCGGACAAAATCATGACCTCCAGGGCATTCATGAATGCCCTGACCGTGGACATGGCCCTGGGATGTTCCACCAATACCGTGCTGCATCTTGCCGCCATAGCCCATGAAGCAGGTATTCCCCTGGACCTGTCCATGATCAATCAGGTCAGTGAAAAAACCCCGCATATCTGTTCTTTGAGCCCGGGAGGACCGGACCACATCCAGGACCTGGACCAGGCAGGCGGCATCCAGTCGGTGATGAAGGAACTGGCAGACCACCACCTGATGGATACATCCTGCCTCACTGCGACCGGCCGCTCAGTTGCTGAAAACCTTTCCGGAATTACCGTTTTGGATCCGGCGGTTATCCGGCCTGTGGCCGACCCTTATCATACCCGGGGCGGACTGGCGGTTCTGTTCGGCAACCTGGCACCGGAAGGGTGTGTGGTCAAACAGTCGGCTGTGGTAGATGATATGCTGGTGCACCAGGGACCTGCCCGGGTGTTTGACTCGGAAGAAGAAGCCACTGCCGCAATTTTGGGGGGAAAAATCAATCCCAAAGATGTGGTGGTGATCCGGTATGAAGGCCCTTCAGGCGGGCCTGGCATGCGGGAGATGCTCACCCCGACGTCCGCCATTGCCGGCATGGGCCTGGGAGCTTCCTGCGCTTTGATCACCGACGGCAGGTTTTCCGGGGGCACCAAAGGGGCCTGCATCGGCCATGTGTCTCCGGAAGCAGCCACAGGCGGTCCCATGGCAGCGGTAATGGAAAACGACATCATCAAAATTGACATCCCGGCCAAAAGCATTACGCTGATGGTTGCACAAGACCAAATTCAAGAGCGGTTGGCCCGGTGGGTCAAACCGGAACCCAAAATAACAAAAGGGTATATGGCCCGGTATGCCCGGCAGGTATCTTCCGCCGGACAGGGAGCCATTATTCAATAATGAAACAGGAGAATGCAATGAAACTGACAGGGGCCCAGATTCTGGTAAAAATGATAAAAGCCCAGGGGGTTGACACCATATTCGGATATCCCGGCGGGGCCACCATCGACATCCATGATGAGATCGTCCGCCATGATGATCTGCGCCACATCCTGGTGCGCCACGAGCAGGGGGCGGTGCATGCGGCTGATGCCTATTCCCGGGCACACAAAACCACAGGGGTTGCCCTGGTCACCTCAGGTCCGGGGGCCACCAATACCGTCACCGGTATTGCATCCGCCCATGCAGACTCCATTCCCATGGTGGTTTTCTGCGGCCAGGTGCCCACCGGACTCATCGGCAATGATGCTTTCCAGGAAGTGGATATTGTGGGCATCACCCGGCCCTGCACCAAGCACAATTATCTGGTGAAAAACCCGGAAAAACTGGCAGCCACCATCCAGGAGGCCTTTTATATTGCCCGGTCCGGCAGGCCCGGTCCGGTACTGGTGGACCTGCCAAAAGATATCCTCCAGGCTGAAATAGAGTTTCAGATGCCTGAAGAACCCCGCCTGCGATCCTACAAGCCCAACTATACCCCCAATAAAAAACAGATTGCCAAAGTGGTGCAGATGGTCAAAGATGCCAGAAGACCGGTGATATTTGCCGGCGGCGGGGTGATTTCTTCCCGGGCATCGGAACAGCTTACCGGACTGGCACAAATGGGGCGCATCCCGGTGACCGCCTCTCTTATGGGACTGGGGGCGTTTCCGGGCACTGATCCTTTGTGGCTGGGCATGCTGGGCATGCACGGCACCTTCCGGGCCAATATGAGCATCGGCCACTGCGATCTGATCATTGCAGTGGGGGTTAGATTTGATGACCGGGTCACGGGAAATATTGCAAAATTTGCCCCCCATGCATCCATCATTCAGATCGATATCGACCCCACCTCCATCCACAAAAACATCCCGGTGCAGTGCCCCATTGTGGGGGACTGCAAAACCACGCTGGAACATATTCTGGCTCTCATGGAAAAACAAAATCCTGCACAATTGACCGTGGATCGGGACCCGTGGCTGGAACAGATTGACCAGTGGAAACAGACCACCCCCCTCAAGTACGACCAGAAGGCAGATATCATCAAACCCCAGTTTGTGGTGGAAAAGCTGTGGGAGGTCACCAGAGGACAGGCCATCATCACTACGGAAGTGGGCCAGAACCAGATGTGGGCGGCCCAGTATTATCATTTTGACCTTCCCAACCATTTTATCACCTCCGGGGGGCTGGGGGTTATGGGATTCGGCCTGCCGGCTGCCATCGGCGCCAAGGCAGCCTGTCCGGACAAACTCGTGGTGGATGTGGCAGGAGACGGCTCCATTCAGATGAACATCCAGGAGCTGATGACTGCGGTGGAAAACTGCCTGGATGTCAAAATCGTCATCCTGAACAACCGATTTCTGGGCATGGTGCGGCAGTGGCAGGAATTTTTCTACAACAGGGCCTATGCCTGCACCAATATCGAAAATGCCCCGGATTTTGTAAAACTGGCAGAAGCATACGGCGCTGCAGGGTTCAGGTGCACAGACCCGGCCTGTGTGGAGGATACCCTGCGCAAAGGCCTTGACACACCCGGCACAGTGATCATGGATTTTGTGGTGGAGCGCGAAGAATCGGTCTATCCCATGGTACCGGCCGGCGGCGCCCTCACCGAAATGCTTCTGGTGTAAATATTTTGATACAACAACCTAAGGACACAACAATGGAAACCAGCAGATATTTACTCTCAATTCTTGTGGATGATGAGCCAGGGGTCCTGTCCAGGATTGCCGGCCTGTTTTCCGGCAGGGGCTTTAACATCGATTCGTTGAGCGTGGCCACCACAGATGATCCGGATGTATCCCGGATCACCATGGCCACCACCTGTGATGCCCAGGTCATCGAACAGATCAAAAAACAGCTCCACAAGCTCATCAATGTCATCACGGTGAACGACCTTACCGAAAAAAAATATGTGGAACGGCAGCTGGCCCTGGTCAAGGTCCATGCCAAGCCGGAAAAACGGGCGGAAATTTTGCGCATTGTGGATATTTTCCGGTGCCGGGTCGTGGATGTGGGGCATGCCCACTACACGGTGGAGATCTCAGGGGACAGCGGCAAGCACCAGGCGTTTTTGTCTTTGTTAAAACCCATGGGAATCATTGAAATTGCCAGCACAGGGGCCATTGCCCTGGCAAGAGAAATGGGGAAATAAAATGGATTCAGTAAAATTATACGACACCACCCTCAGGGATGGCATGCAGGGGGAAAACATCTTTTTTTCTCCGGAAGACAAAATAAAAATCGCCACAAGACTGGATGATGCCGGCATCCACTATATTGAAGGCGGATGGCCCGGTTCCAATCCCGGAGCAGCCCACTTTTTTGAGCTGGCACAAAAAATTTCTTTTAAACAGGCAAAGGTGGCGGCCTTCGGTGCCACCCGGCGGCCGGGCACAACCTGTGACAAAGATGCCAATCTTGCGGCCCTCATTGACTCGGCCGCGCCTGTCATCACCATTTTCGGCAAATCATGGGATCTGCACGTCACCCAGATCATGGACAACACCCTGGCAGAAAACCTGGATATGATCCGGGAAAGTGTGGCCTATCTGCTGGCCCATGACCGGGAGGTGATATATGATGCAGAACATTTTTTCGACGGGTACAAGGCCAACCGGCAGTATGCGCTGGATACGCTGGCAGCGGCTCTGGAAGGCGGCACCCGCACCCTTGTGCTGTGTGACACCAACGGCGGGTCCATGCCTTGTGAAATAGATGAAATCGTCAGGTCTGTGATGGAATATTTCAGGGACCACCCGGGCATCTGTTTCGGGATACACACCCACAATGACTGCGCCATGGCCGTGGCCAACGCGGTCAATGCAGTACATGCCGGTGCCGCCATGGTCCAGGGCACCATCAACGGATATGGGGAGCGCTGCGGCAATGCGGATCTCACCGCCATCATCCCCATCCTGGCCTTGAAGATGAAAAAAAACTGCATGTCTGAAGAAAACCTGAAAAAACTGCTGAACCTGTCCAGATTTGTCTCGGAAACCGCCAATATGCCGCCCGTAAGTTCCCGGCCCTTTGTGGGAAAAAGCGCTTTTGCCCACAAAGGCGGGGTCCATGTGTCCGCCATCATGAAAAACCCCCTGGCTTATGAGCATATGGACCCGGGCCGGGTGGGTAATATCCGGCGGGTTCTGGTGTCCGAGCAGTCAGGCAAAAGCAATATCATCTACAAGGCTGAAGAACTGGGGGTGAACCTGGGGAATGATGCCGTTAAACAGCGACAGATTGTCTCTTCCATCAAGGATTTAGAGGATGACGGGTTTGAGTTTGATGCAGCTGAAGGGTCTCTCAAGCTGATCATGGAAAAACTCACCGAACAGTACAAAAGCTATTTTGATCTGGAATCTTTCCGGGTGGTGGTGGAAAAAGACAAGGAAAAACCGTGTTACTCCCATGCCATGATCAAGATCCGGGTGGGAAAGACCACTGAAATCACCTCGGCGGAAGGTGACGGCCCGGTATCAGCTTTGGACAATGCCCTGCGAAAAGCCTTGTCCGCCATGTATCCCCGGATCAGTGACATGCACCTGGTGGACTTTAAGGTCCGGGTCATTGACGGTTCCGACGGCACCGATGCCAAGGTGCGGGTGCTCATCGAATCCAGGGACACGGACAATCTTTTCACCACCATCGGGGTATCAGAGGATGTCATTGAGGCCAGCTGGCAGGCCCTGGCTGACAGTTTTCAGTACAAGCTTTCTCTGGACCATAAAGACAGATGACTGCCGTAAGAACAGGCCCTGTAGCAGCCATGTAATCCAAATAACCCTAAATATCTAAAAAGGCTATACCCATGAATGACCACAAACGCATTATCATATTTGACACCACCCTGCGGGACGGGGAACAGTCCCCCGGGGCCAGCATGAACCAGGCGGAAAAACTGCGCATCGCCACCCAGCTGGAACTGCTGGGGGTGGATGTGATCGAGGCTGGTTTTCCTGCGGCATCAGACGGGGATTTCGAGGCGGTAAAAAAAATTGCCGGCAGCCTGAAAAAAGCGCAGGTGGCTGCCCTGTGCCGGGCTGATGAACACGATATCCGGCGGGGCTGGGATGCTGTCAAAGATGCTGTCAATCCCAGGATACACACATTCATCGCCACTTCGGAGCTGCACATGAAATACAAGCTGCAGATGGAACCCTCTGATGTGCTGCGCCAGGCAGTGGAAGCGGTGAAACTGGCAGCATCTTTCACCGGTAATGTGGAATTTTCCGCAGAAGACGGTTCCCGGTCTGACCCGGATTTTTTATGCACGGTGTTTGAATCGGTCATAGATGCCGGCGCCACCACCATCAACCTGCCGGACACAGTGGGGTATGCGGTCCCCGAAGAGTTCGGACAGCTGATCGAATATGTTATTGCAAACACCTCCAACATCGATCAGGCTGTGCTGTCTGTCCACTGCCACAATGACCTGGGACTTGCCACTGCCAATACCCTGATGGCCATCCAGAAAGGAGCCCGCCAGGTGGAGGTCACCGTCAACGGTATCGGAGAACGGGCAGGCAACACTTCTATGGAAGAGGTGGTGATGTCTTTGAAAACCCGGCCCAATTTTTTCAGCCACACCACTGCCATTGACACCACCCGGATTTACCCCACCAGCCGCCTGGTGAGCATGATCACCGGTATTCTGGTCCAGCCCAACCGAGCCATTGTGGGTGCCAACGCCTTTGCCCATGAAGCCGGCATCCACCAGGACGGGGTGCTCAAAAATCCCATGACCTATGAAATCATGAAACCGGAAACCGTGGGCATCACCAAAAACAGCCTGGTCTTGGGCAAACACTCCGGACGGCATGCCCTGGCCGCCCATATCCGGAGCATGGGGTATGACCTGTCTGAAGAAGAGATCAATATTGTGTTTAAAAAGTTCAAAAACCTGGCTGACCGCAAAAAACAGATTCTGGACGAAGATATTGAAGCCCTGATAAATGAAGGCGTATTGCGGACATCTGAAGTCTTCGGCCTGGAATATATCCATGTGCTGTCCGGATCCACGGTATTTCCCACCGCCTCGGTTCAGCTCAGGATCAACGGCCGGCTGGTCCAGGGTGCACTGGAAGGCACCGGCCCCATTGATGCGGTGTACAATATTATCTCCAAGCTTACCAATACCAAGTCCGAGCTGCTCAGATTTACCATATCCGCCCTGACCGAAGGCACCGATGCCCAGGGAGAGGTTACAGTAAGGCTCAAGGAAGACGGTATCGTGGCCCTGGGCAAAGGGGCTGATCCCGACATCATCACCGCTTCTGCCCTGGCCTACCTCAACGGACTCAACCGCCTGGAATATTTAAAGGCCCATCCACCGATGGAGCAGGCGGTTCTGTAACCCATTTCATATGGATGCCGCCCCTGGCGGCATCCTGTTCCAGGCACAAACATGGTTATCCGGCAGATTCGAATGAATGGTTTTGAAATTTTGAAATATATTGGTTATCCCCAATGAATTTTGATATAATTGGTCAGATTGAAAAAATTGAAACAATTGCAAAGGGACCCGGAATACGTCATCTCCATCGATTACAAAAGACATATGGTGTTGGAAATTGGAGAAAAATGAAAGGAATTGCACAGATTCGGTTATTGAATGGCAGGTTGCGCCGTGCAGAACTTCACTGGTATGAGGCGCATGGTATTGGCAGGAAGGAAATAAAACGCAAACATTATTTGGAATAAGCTATGGAAACCCTAACGAATAAATTTGTAGTGTGCATAGATAATGACAACTATCCATCATCTTTAGAACTACATAAAATTTATCGTATTTTACCCGATGCCGATGCAGCTGCTGATGGCGACGTGAGGATTATTGATGAAAGCGGAGAGGATTATTTATATCCTTCATCTTATTTTGTTCCCATTCAAGTCCCCCAAACTGTTGAGAAATCATTGCTTAGAGCGTCATAATTAACGAATGCAGCCCTATAAATAAAAAAAAGGAAGAAACAGGGGGATCCGGCCCGTTAATTGCTTTAATTTCCGGTTATGGAAACACTCACATCCATCAAAGGAATTATCATTCCCGCTTCCTGGGATACAAACGGCAACATACTCAGTACTGCCATCGTCACTTTTAATGAAGATGTTTTTGCTGTAACAGACAGTGACTGCGGCCGATCCCTCACCCATCACCTGAGAGAAACCGCAACCATGACCGGCTGGGTAAGGGTTCATGGATCATCAAAACACATTCATGTGCAGAGTTTTCACATCCACGATCCGGGTGAACCTGCCTGACCTGACAATCAATGATTGACACAAACGGCTGTTACTGTTAATAGAAATCCAGATTTTCATCCTGTTCGCTGTTCTTGTTAGAGCGCTTGCCAGGCCATTGCTTTGGAGAGTCCACATGAAAGATATACTGGTACTGACCGACCAGGCGGATGATTTTGCCCTTATTGCCCGGATCCTGGAAAAATCTTTTGTCGTCAGTCATGCCCCGGATCTGGACACGGCCAGGGCCATGCATACCAGATCACCTTTTGACATGATCATGGCAGATATTTTCCTGCTGGAAAAACATCCTGAATCAAGTACTTTTCAGTTTTCAAACCACCCGTTTGTGGCAGCCAATCCCTTTGTACAGTTTGTGGTGCTGTGTGACAAAAAAAATATGACAACCGCTTTAAAGGCGGTAAAAGAGGGTGCAGCCGGCTACCTGCCGTCTCCTGTGAGAAAACAGGACATACAGCTGCTTTTACAGTCAGTCATCTGCGCGCTTTCCAGGGATTTTGAACTGGATTATCTGCGGGACCATTTCTGGAAAACCGAATGGCTGGATATTATTCAGTCAAAAAATCTCTGCATGAGAAAAGTATATGAAAGCATCAAGTCCGTGGCCCCCACCATTGCCACGGTGCTGCTGCTCGGTGAGACAGGCACGGGCAAGGGCATGACAGCCCGGCTGATTCACTGGCACAGCCAGCGGTTTGATAAGCCTTTTATTGAAGTCCACTGCGGTGCCATACCGGACACCCTGATAGAAAGTGAACTTTTCGGGCATGAAAAAGGGGCGTTCACCGGTGCGGACCGCAGAAAACCCGGAAAATTTGAAATGGCCAAAGGCGGCACCATTTTTTTAGATGAGATCGGCACCATCACACCTGCTGCCCAGATCAAACTGCTCCAGGTGCTGCAGGACGGTATTTTCAACCGTATCGGCGGTGATATGTCTTTGCAGTCCGATGTCCGCATCATTGCAGCCACCAATGCAGATATCTTTGAACTGGTGAAAACAGGGCACTTTAGAAAAGATCTGTATTACCGGTTGAATATTTTCCCCATCGAGATTCCGCCTCTCCATGAAAGGCGTGAAGACCTGCCCTTTCTGGCTGATGTCTTTGTGAAAAATCTGAACTTCAAATACAAAAAAAGAATCAGCGGGATACATCCGCTGGTAATGGAAAAATTCGCACGCTATGACTGGCCGGGAAACATCCGTGAACTTGAAAATATCATTGAACGGGCCTATATCCTGGAACAGTCTTCACAGCTCATGCCCCACAGCTTTCCTCTGGAAACCATGCCGGACTGTGATTCTCCGGTTCCAGAAGATAATGCCGGCACCAATCTGGCCCGGGCAAGGCAGCAGGCCATTGACCGGTTTGAACAATCCTATCTCACTGTCCTGCTGGGACAGGTCCAGGGCCGCATCGACAAGGCGGCTGCCAGGGCCGGGATCACCCCCAGACAGCTCAACCGGCTTTTAAAACGCCACCACTTGAACAAAAATGACTTTAAACCCAAAAAAGACCTGTAATGTCTGAAAACCGGCCTGAAACTGCGCGTTTCAGGATTTCACATGTCAGATTTCATCTCCGGACGGCGCATCCCTGCCGGACATTTTTTGTTATGCTTTTTTCCGGCAGGGATACTGGTTTTACCAACATTATCCGGCAAACCCTGTATCCGGCATTTCCATTATTGCAGGAATATTGCTCTGGAGGGCCTCCATTTTTCCTAGAGTAGCAGGCAGGACCCAGGAAATAAAATATTGGGCGGTTTTCACCTGCCCCTGGTAGAAGGCGGCATCCTTCTTTTTGGCGGTTTTGATTTTGGGCTGTGCAACAACCGCCCGCCACAGTTCCAGCCAGGCCATGACCACATCACCTGTGATATCCAGAAACGGATGGGCCACGGCAAAGGCATCCAGTACTTTTTCAGACATGGCGGTCATGCCCATGTGCATGGCCACTTCGCCGAGCTTGTTGACAGCCTGCTCCAGCTTGACAGCCATATTCTTGAGTTCTTCCATCTCCTTGGCTTGTGCAATGGTCGTATTCATTTGTGTTAACAGATCCATGAACGGTTTGCCTTTTTTCAACCCCAGTTTTCTTCCCAGCAGGTCCATGGCCTGGATGCCGTTGGTGCCTTCATAAATGGAGGTGATCTTGCAGTCTCTGAGCAGTTGTTCCTGGGGGTATTCCTGGATGAACCCGTACCCGCCGAACACCTGCACCCCCTGGGTGCAGACCTCAAAGGCCCGGTCCGTGATATAGCCTTTCACCACCGGAATGAGCAATTCAATCAGTCCCTGGTATGTATCTTTGTGTGCATCATCTTCTGCTGTCAATACCTTGTCAAAACACAGGGCTGTATAATACATCAAAGCCCGCATCCCGTCCACCTGGGCTTTCATGTGCAGCAGCTGGCGTTTGACATCCGGATGGTTGATGATGGCCACAGGCTCTGCATTCTTGTCAAATATCCGGGTCAGGTCCACACCCTGGATTCTCTGCCTGGCATAGTTGACAGCATTGATGTAGGAAGCCGAAGCAAACCCGAACCCCTGGAGCCCCACCCCCAACCGGGCCTCATTCATCATCACGAACATGGCTTTCATGCCCTTGTTCTCAGGCCCCAGAAGCTCGCCTGTGCAATTGCCCTTTGAACCAAAAGCCAGAGAGGCGGTGGCATTACCATGGATCCCCAGTTTTTCTTCCAGCCCGGTGCAGATCACATCATTGGGTTCTCCAATGGATCCGTCTGCATTGACCCGGTATTTGGGCACCAGGAACAAGGAAATGCCTTTGGTACCGGCAGGGGCTCCTTCAATCCGCGCCAGCACCGGGTGAATAATATTTTCAGTAAGATCCTGGTCCCCGCCGGATATGAAAATCTTGCTCCCGGTAATGGAAAACGTCCCGTCTTCATTGCGTTTGGCCGTAGTGGTCAGATTGCCCACATCAGATCCTGCTTCCGGTTCTGTCAGGCACATGGTGCCGGCCCATTTGCCGGTATACAGATTTTTCAGGTATATTTTTTTCTGTTCATCCGTTCCGAACTCCTCCACCAGTTTGCCGGCCCCGTGGGTCAGGCCCGGATACATGAGAAAGGCGCAGTTGGCACCGGTGAACAATTCTCCGGCAGCCATGGACAGTACCCGGGGCATGCCCTGGCCCCCGAATTGGGGATCATCACACATGGCCACCCATTCTCCTTCGCAGAACAGTTTATAGGCCCGGTGAAAGGATGAAGGGATGATCACCTTACCGTTTTCCAGAGAACACCCTGTTTCATCACCTTCCTTGTTGGCGGGCAGCAGTTCTTTGACTGCCAAATTTCTGGCCTCGGAAAGAACCATGTCCATGGTTTTTTTGTTAAATTCCTCGAATCGTTCATGGGATGCCAGATCAGCTGCATTGAGCATCTCATGAAGTACAAATTCCTGGTCTCTTCTGTCTGCAATGGATTGTGCCATGGTATGTATTCTCCTTATAAAAGTATTTATTTTTTTATGCCGGTTGTAAACATCTCAAAAATCATGGACAGCCGCTGGTCTGATGTATCTTTGTCTTCTTCTCTGAACAGGCAGGACCAGGCTGCGGAATGCACGATATCGGCAAACAGTTCCGCCATGTCCCGGACCGGGTAGGTTTTGAACTCCTCTTTGCGGATGCCCTGGTCAAACATTTGCTCAAACAGCTGCACCATGCGCTCGTGGAGGCGGTTTACCCGCTTGTTGAGCCGGGGCATGCCCACACTGTCGATATTGCTTCTCTCTGAAATATAGATTTTCACCACATCCTGGTTATCCCTGTAAAACCGGGCCTGGGCCTTGAGAGCGGCCAGCAGTTTTTGGGTTACTGCCAGGTCTGTTTTCTGTGCGATATCATACAGAATACGGCCCAGTTCGTGCACCCGTTCGACCACCAGGTCATGGTACATCTCTTTTTTTCCGGGAAAATACTTGTAAATGGTACCAAGGGGATACTGGGCTGCCTTGGAAATCTGGGCCATGGTGGTGTTGTGAAACCCGCCTTCGGCAAACATTTTCAGGGCAGCCGTCAGGATCTCCCGGCGCTTTCTTTTGTCATCGCGTTCTTTTCTGGTTAATGAAGCCATATGTCATATTCTTTGTTTCAAATTTAGAATAACTATTCTATAAACAGAATAAATATTTTTGTCAATACTTGTTTTACTAACCTGGTGGACAGATCCGCCGGAATAAGTCCGGGAAATGCCCTGTCCAAGGGATAATAAAATCTGTGCAGGACCGGAGGCTCCGGCAGGCGGAACTCTGAGCAAAAACTGTCTTCGGTTACAGGAAAACACCCATACCAGCCTGCCGGATCCACTGATTCCTCTGGGTACTGCATAAAAACCCGGCGGTAAAAATACATGGTTGCACCAATTGGAAACCAGATGTTTCTTTTATATAATGAATCAGATTTCAACTGCAAGCTGCAGGGAAAATACCTGCCACTGCCCACGGACTAAAAGCATTAAAAAGAGAGATAAAAATGAAAAAAATGGTTCTTTTTTTATCTATCCTGATATTCCTGGCAACTTCTGCCACGGTTGTTGGAGATGAGTTACTGGAACGATTCAAAAAAGAGGTCCACCGGTTTACCCTTGACAACGGCATGACATTTCTGGTGGTGGAACGTAACCAGGCACCGGTTGTCAGTTTTGTCACCCTGGTGGATACGGGCAGCGTGGATGAACCTGCCGGACATACCGGCATTGCCCATTTCCTTGAACACATGGCCTTCAAGGGCACCCCCCGGATCGGCACCCACAACTGGGACAAAGAAAAAAAAATATTAAAAAAACTGGATCAGGCTTACAGAGAACTGATTATAGCCAGATACAAGTCAGACAAAGACAGCCGGCCCGCCATCGACACCCTTCGCCGGGAATTTGAACGCCTGCGCAAAAAAGCGGAACAATATGTTGATCCCAATGCCTATGCCCGGCTGCTGCAGCAAAACGGGGCCACCGACCTGAATGCAGCGACCGGCAGAGATTATACCATGTATTTTTGCAGCCTGCCGGAAAAAAATGCCGAACTGTGGTTCCAGCTGGAATCCGATCGTCTGGCCAACCCGGTTTTCAGACAATTTTATACAGAAAAACAGGTGGTACTGGAAGAACGGCGGATGCGGGTCGATTCCGATCCCACCGGGCGGCTGTTCGAAGAATTTCTGGCAACCGCGTTTATGGCCCATTCCTATGGAGAGCCCACCATCGGCTGGACCTCAGACATCATTACCACCACCAGAGGAGACATGGAACGTTTTTACAAACGCCATTATACACCGGCCAACATGACCGTTGCCGTGGTAGGTGATGTTACCCCGGTCCAGATCCGCAACCTGGCCGAAACCCATTTCAGCGCCATGGAAAAAAAAGAGACAGACATCGCGTTCATCACCAGGGAACCGGAACAGGACAGTTTGAGAACAGTTACCCACAAAGGTCCCAACCAGCCGGTATATGTGGAAGGATACCATACTGTGGATTCTGTGCACAAAGACGCGCCTGCCCTTGACCTGCTTGCCGACATCCTGGCCAGGGGGAGGCTGTCACGGCTGTACCGGCAGCTGGTGGTGCAAAAAGGCCTGGCACATTCCGTCCATGTATTTAACGGATTCCCGGGGGACAAATATCCGGGCCTGCTGGTGGTGTATACGATTCCGCGTCAAAACGTTTCCCTGGACAATCTGTCAGATGCCCTGCATGATGAACTGTTAAAAATCACCCGCAACAAGGTGACTCGCGAAGAACTTGAACGGGCCAAGACCCGGCGCCGGGCTGATTTGATCCGCAGTTTCAAAACAAATCTCGGACTGGCCCAAAAACTGGCAACAGCCGATGCCCAGCCGGGCGGATGGCACCGGATTTTTACAAACCTGGAGAAGCTGCAGCAGGTGACAGCGGAAGAGGTGCGCACCGTTGCAGGCACCTATCTGACATCAGACAACCGGACCACGGGACGTCTGGAGTTGCAAAAGACCGACAAAGGAGACGAATAATGGGGCACAATATCCTGAAAACAGTCGTGCTGACCGGCATAATCCTGTGGTTCGCAGCAGCTGCAGCTCAGGAAGACAGCCAGTCCGTATCTTCGCCGGATGATGCGCGTGAAACCTCATCCATATCCTGGCCAGATCCCAAGGTAGATACTTTCACCCTGGACAACAAGATTGCCTTTTTTCTTATCAAAGAGAACACCCTTCCCCTTGTTCACATCCGCGTTATGGTGCGTGCCGGCAGTTTTCTAGACCCAAAAGACAAAACCGGACTGGCTGAAATTACCGCAGAAGTGATGCGGACAGGCGGCACACAAAAATATCCGCCAGAGGAATTGAACGCACTTTTGGCTGACAAAGCCGCTGAAATCAGCATGGGCTTTGATTTTATTTCAGGATCGGCAAAAATGGATATCTTACGCAGTGATCTGTCTCAACTGCTCCCGGTCTTTGTCGATCTGCTGAAACAGCCCGCCTTTCCGGAAGACAAAATCACCCTGGCCAAACAACAGCTGAAAACCCGTATTGCCCGCCGGAACGACAGACAGGCAGGCATTGCCCGCCGGACCTTTAAACAGCTCATATACGGACAGGATTCCATCTTTGCCCGGGAACCGGAATATAAGACAGTGGCCAGTATCAGCCGGGCGGATCTGCTGCGTTTCCACAACCGGGCATACCAGGGCGCCAACCTGATTGTGGGCATTGCAGGCGATTTTGATCCAGAACATATCCGTTCGCTTCTCAAAAAAGAATTTTCAGCATTTGCAGCCGGCGAAAAAGTTGATATCACGCTTCCCTCTGTTGATGCACAGAAGCAGACATCCATGTATGTGGTCAACAAATCCGACGTAAACCAGAGTTATATCATCATGGGACACTTAGGGGGCCGGCGGATAAATCCCGACTATCCCACGCTGCAGGTAATGAACCAAATACTGGGAGGCGGATTTTCCGGACGTCTGTTTCAAACCATCCGTTCCAGAATGGGGCTGGCCTATTCCGTATCCGGAAGTTATGGCTCCCATTATTTTTATCCGGGCACCTTTCATATCGCATTAACCACAAAAACAGCGGCCACACGCAAAGCTGTCCAAGCAGTGAGAGATGAAATCCGGGATCTGCAGGAAAAAATCACTGCAGAGGAACTCAACCGTGCAAAGGCCCGATTTTTAAACAGTGTGGTGTTTTATTACGACCAGTCAGAAAAGATCCTGGAACGGCGCATGTACTATGCCTACCGGGGGATGGCCCAGGACACGCTGCAGGAACTGATCAAAAAAATCGAACAGGTCACAGCCCCGCAAGTTGTGCAGGCTGCCCGAAAACACCTGTTGCCCGAGGCACTGACCATTCTTACCGTAGGAAAGCAAAAACAACTGAAAAAACAGCTGCAGGCACTTGGAACGGTTGAGATTCTCCCGCAGCCCTGAAATGAAGTCAAACCAAAACTGATGCCAAAAGGACTCACAGGCCGGCAAGAACTTCTGCCACCACTCTGCCCTGGCGCTGTAGATTGCGTATCCTGGCATCCGCCATTCTGGACAGTGTCATGGCCTGGTAGAGTTTTTTCAGGTCATCCCCGCTCAAGTCCGGTTCCAGGTCCGGGTCCATCTTTCCATTTTCATCCAGGATATGCAGCTGTTTTATACTGAAATCATCAATGGTTTTTAACGGCATCTTACCCTACTTTTCCGGCTGTTCCGTATGCGGCAGTGAAGAAAGGGCTTATCCCGTGGTTTTAATTTTGGCAAAAACCTCGGGCGTGGGTTTGGGAAGCCCGGCAACCTTCCATGCTTTTACCGGATCGGGAAACTGTTCGTAATTGCAGCCTTTAGCCTGCCCCACATTTTTGCACACCGCCCTGAGAATGGGAAACGCCTCAAACTTCTCATAATAATTGCGCATGAACTTGATAATCTCCATACGCTCGGTGCTCAAGGGGCATTCGTCATCAATACCTTCTTTTTCCGCCAGTGCGCATGCGATCTCCTCGGTCCAGGAACGAAAATCTTTGAGATAGCCTTCTTCGTCCAGGTGCAGTTCAAGATCCAGGGTGTTTACCATGGGTCACCTCCTGATATTGGGTTTATGTTAGCGGTACAGTTTCACCCTGAAATCATAATAAGCATCAAATGATTCTTGTAAACAGCTCACTTTATAAGCCATGTATAACTTTTTTTTATTTTACTGCCATATGTCTTTTTTTATTGTCCTCCACAAAATCTTTGTATTTGAATTATGACCCAAGACCCTGAAGTTCGTAGGCCGGGCACAGGGCAGCGCCTGAAGTAAAATTTTCGGCATATGGCTTACATTGCTGTTATTTTTTTTTACTCCGTTGAGTTTGACCCAAATTTTCTTTATATTCACAAAAGGTTTTTGAATACCAGCAGAAAATCAATTCAAAAAACATATGAGGAGCCAATCCGATATGACCGACAATTACGCAAAAATCGTTCAGGACAACCTGAAAAAACTTTACAGCAACCTGCCCCGGTATCTGGAGCAGCGCCTTCCGGCCACCCGGGAAGCGGATCGGTTCATGTTTGATGCCTTTGGAGAAACCTGTGTCATCACACCGGACCGCATCACTTTAGGCGGAGAAAACGCATCATCCATCCTCGGGATACTGATTTCCCTGTATGCCCTTCATGCACCAACAGAAATCTGTGTTCCCGCCCCATTCAGGGCGTTCAAGGAATTCGACGACAGCATGCCCTATGCCGGAGCCTTTGCCACCCACACCGAACAGGTGCTGGTGCCCCATGTGACGGCAATCAAAAACACCCTGGAAAAAATCTCCTCCGCCTTGAAGGGAGAAAACCCTCCTGCCGACACGCCAGGGGATGTTGCCTTTGTGGTGTATCCGCTGCCCAAAATCGCCCTGTGTTACATTTTCTATGAAGCAGACGAAGACTTTCCAGCCGCTGTCACCTGCCTGTATTCCAGCAACGCAGACCGGTTCATGCCCGTGGACGGCCTGGCGGATGTAGGGGAATACACCTCCAAAAAAATCATCAATCTGGTCACCTGATCCCATGGATGTAGACTATGGCACACTGCAGGCCCTGAGAAAGACCCATCCTGCCTGGAAGCTGCTGGTGGCGGATCACAGCCCGCTCATTGCCGCTTTTCTGCATAAAACCTTTATTGTGCCCAACCAGCGGCGCCTCAGCCGTACAGACCTGGCCTCAGCCCTGGAGGACCTGCTGTTCACCCTGCGGGAAACTGAAGGCAAAGATACCTTTCCCCGGTCCGCCCGGGCCTATCTGGATGACTGGGCCGGCGAAGACAAGGGGTGGCTTCGCAAATTTTATCCCCGGGGATCGGATGAGGTGCATTATGATTTGATGCCGGCGGCGGAAAAAGCCTTGTCCTGGCTGGAAAGCCTGATCCAGCGACCTTTTGTGGGCACGGAATCGCGCCTGATGACCATTTTTGACCTGCTGCGCCAGATGGTGGAAGGCACGGAAAAAGATGTGCAGGTGCGGATACAGGAGCTGGAAAAAAGAAAGGCTGCCATTGAAAACGAGCTGGCCCAGGTGCGGTCGGGCCGTCTGGACATGCTGGATGACACCGCTGTCAGGGACCGGTTTTTGCAGGTGAGCCAGACCGCCCGGGAACTGCTGGGGGATTTCAGGGAGGTGGAATATAATTTCCGGCTGCTGGACCGGAAGATCCGGGAACAGATCACCCTGTGGGAGGGCAGCAAGGCCCAGCTTCTGGAAGAGTTTTTCGGGGAGCGGGACATGATCGCCGAATCCGACCAGGGAAAAAGCTTTACCGCGTTCTGGGACCTGCTCATGTCCCCGGCCCGACAGGAGGAGCTGTCCGGGATGTTGGAAAAGGTGTTTGATCTGGCAGCGGTCAAAGAACTGTCCCCGGACCGGCGCCTCAAGCGGGTGCATTATGACTGGCTGTCAGCCGGCGAACATACCCAGCGCACCGTAGCCAAGCTGTCCGGACAGTTGCGGCGGTACCTGGATGACCAGGCGTTCCTGGAAAACAAGCGCATCATGCAGGTGATCCAGCAGATCGAAACCCGGGCGGTTCGGCTCAGGGACCAGATGCCACAGGGCAGTATCATGGACATTGATGATTCATCTCCGGACATTCACCTGCCCATGGAACGGCCTCTGTACAAAATCCCGGTCAAACCGAAGATCACGGACACGGTCTCGCTGGGGGACGGTTCAGACATCCCCGCAGACATGCTGCATGACATTGTATTCGTGGACCGGCTGGTGCTCAAACAACGGATCCGCACCGCCCTGCAGACCAGAGACCAGGTCACCCTGGCACAGATCCTTTCCGACCATCCCCTGGAAAAGGGCCTGGCCGAACTGGTGACCTACCTGACCCTGGCGGCCGAGGATGAACATGCCTGGTTTGACGACTCTTTGACCCACCAGGCCGTGTGGACCGATGCCGGTGGCATCGGCCGTCAGGCCACATTCAACGCCGTGATTTTCAGCAGGTAACGCCTATGGACATAACACAACCTTATCCATCTGATATCTCCCGGCTCCTGAAGGCAAGACCAGAAAATTCTTGACACGATTTTCGTGTCACACTATTGTTGTGTTAAACATTGGATTTTGGGAAGGAACAATGAAAAACGTTACCATTACATTGGAGGAGGAGGTCGCTGACTGGTCAAGGATCAAGGCGGCAAAAAACCGGGTCAGCGTATCCCGGTGGATCGGAACCATATTAAAGGAAAAGATGCAGGATGAAGCAGGATACCGGCAGGCCATGAATCAGTTTCTTTCCAGTCCGCCGTTATTGCTGAAAAAAGATGGCAGGTATCCTTCCAGGAA
>JAABUB010000039.1 GCA_011389575.1 Desulfotignum sp.
CCGAAAAGTCCGGCATGCCCCTGGATACCGCCGGCTGCCCAGGCATTTTCATCTTCCACTTCACCGGTGAGCACCCGGCCCCGCCAGGGGCAGTCCCGGGTGGATACCAGGCGGTTTCTGTCCTTTGGCACATCTTTTGTGCCCGGGTGGATAAAAAACAGATCCCTTATCCCCAGAGGGGTGTAGACACGGTCCCGGACAAACTGGTCCAGGCGCTGCTGTGTTACCGTTTCAATCACATGGCACAGCAGCATGAACCCCAGATCACTGTAAACCTGGCAGGCTCCCGGGCTGTTTTCCAGCGGTTCTCTTAGAACTGCATCTATCAAAGCTTGGGCCGGATCTGCCCGGTCTGCAATAATTGTATGAAATGCACGGTGGGCCGGCAGCCCGGATGTATGGCGCAGCAGCATGTCCATGGTAATTTTCGCCTTGTCAGTATCAACTGATCCCGGCAGCACCTCTTCCAGACAGGTATGCAGTCCCAGGCGGCCCTCCTGCACCAGCACCACCATGGCAGCAGCCGTGGCCAAAGGTTTGGTCAAGGATGCCAGGTCAAACACCGCATCCCTTTCCATCGGCCGCTTTTGTGCAAGATCAGCCAGGCCGAATGCCTCAAAAAAAAAGATGTCAGTTCCCCTGGCACACAAAAGCACCCCACCGGGAAACACACCATCTGTGACCCCTTGTGTCATCATATTATATACAGGGTTACAATTCATTTTTGTTTCAGCCATTGCAGAAGACCGGCATCTGCATCCAGAAAAACATGGTGCCCCATGGCCAGAGACAGATTGGTTTTACCATGACCCGAAGCCAGGCCCATGAGGACCGGTATGTTGTATTCTGCAAAAATGTCCTCAAAAATCTCGGGCAGGTATTCTTTTTGGTCACATTGGGTAAATGCCCCGGTCACCACACCGGAAACATGGGTGAACAAGCCGGCCATCTTCATCTGGGACAGCATCCGGTCAATTTTATATGCCGGTTCCCCCACATCTTCCAGAAACAAAACCGTGCCTGAAAAATCCGGGGCAAACCGGGTACCCACAAGATGGACCAGAGTGGCCAGGTTGCCCCCGGCAAGCACCCCTTTGGCCTGGCCCGGTTTCAGGCACATTCCGTCATCCGCTGTCACAGCTGTCAGGGTGCCTGTGACAGCTGCAAAAAAAGAATCCAGGGTAAGTGCATCAGGTGCTGCCAGGGATACCAGATTGGGACCATGGACCACACTGATACCTGCCTGTTGCATCACTGCGGTGAGCAGGGCTGTGGCATCTGAAAATCCCACAAACAATTTGGGGCGGGTTTGAATCAGGTCCCAGTCCAGATGGGCCAGCATGCGCATGGCACCGAACCCGCCCCTGGCACAGATGATTCCCTTGACATCAGGATCGGCAGCCAGCTCATTGATCACCGCTGCCCGGCACAGGTCCTCTCCTGCCAGGTAACGTTTTTTTTCATAGATTTGTTCCGGAATACGCACTGCAAAGCCCAGTTGCTTTAAACAGGCAATCCCCTGATTCAGAAGGGATTGGTCAAACCGCGCGCAGGGTGCTGCCACCCCCATGAGATCACCTTTTTCAAGCCTGGGAAATATTTTGATTTTCATTGGGAGTTGATATCCTCTGGTTTTTTTGGGTAGCGCATATAGAATGATATTTTGACAAAATTTTGTAAAATTGCAATACTGTGAGGTTGAATAATTACAATTTGTAAAGGAAAATATGACCCGGAAATCACCTGCCATCCTGGCCCCGGCCGGAGACAAAACCGCGTTTCTGGCTGCCGTGGCTGCCGGAGCTGATGCCATTTACTGCGGGCTGAAAATGTTTTCAGCCCGCATGGAAGCACACAATTTCAGCATTGAAGACCTTTCCCGGTTGGGCCGCCTGGCACGAGAAAGACAAATCCGGGTATATATTGCCTTTAATACCACCCTCAAGGAAAATGAACAGGAAAAGGCGTTCCGGATACTGACCAAGCTGTGCCGCCATGTGATGTTTGATGCCTTGATTGTTCAGGATCTGGCCATGATCCCTTTGGCCCGGCAGGCCGGATTCACAGGAGATTTCCATTTGTCCACCCTGGGCAACCTCACCTTTCCGGCCGGCCTGGAAACCGCCTCCAAAGCCGGATTCACCCGGGTGGTGCTGCCAAGAGAATTCACCCTGGATGAAATCAAAAATATGGCTGCCCATGCACCGGAAAATCTGGAACTGGAGGTATTCATCCATGGTGCACTGTGCTACGCAGTATCGGGCCGGTGTTACTGGAGTTCCTGGTTCGGCGGGAAAAGTGCCCTGCGGGGGCGGTGTGTCCAGCCCTGTCGGCGGGTATATGAGCAGAAAGGAGAAAAAAAGCGGTATTTTTCCTGCCTGGATTTTTCCGCAGATGTGCTTGCCAAGGTGCTCAAAGATATCCCGAAGGTGACCACCTGGAAAATAGAAGGCCGCAAAAAAAGCCCCCACTATGTGTATTACACGGTCAAGGCATTTCAACTGTTCAGGGACCAGCCCGCCCGCAAAAAAGAGGCCCTGGCATATCTTGATTATGCGCTGGGAAGGCCGTTCACCCACTACAACCTTTTGTCCCACAGGGTGCACAATCCCCTTGCCCATGAAGATGCCACAGCATCCGGGCTGTTTACAGGAAGGGTGAAAAACCCGGCAGCCCCCTATTTTGTCACAAGAGAGGCTTTGTTTCCAGGGGACCTGCTGCGCATCGGCAATGAAGAGGATGCCTTCCACGACATCCAGAATGTCACCAGGGCGGTGCCCAAAAAAGCAAAATTTTTTCTGGCAAAAGCATCCCGGCACAAGGTGAAATCCGGCACCCCGGTCCATCTGATTGACCGCAGGGGCTCAGAACTGGCACCATTGCTTCTGGATCTGGAATCCCAGGCAGATGAAATGGCGCACACCAAAGTGCAGCCGGCAGGACAGGATTCTGATCCCCTCTTTTCTTCCGGGCAAAAGCAGGCATCCAGACCCCAAAAGCACAGGGTTTTTGATCTTCATGTATCAAGGGGCAACACGGCAAAGATGACAAAGTCGGCAGAGCAGGGCATCTGGATCTCCGGCAGCCGCTACAGCAGCAGACCACCCGGCAAAACCTGGTTGTGGCTGGACCCGCTTTTATTTGTGGAAGATGCCTCCCTGTGCCAGGGCTATATCAATGCAGCGATAAAAAAAGGCGCAAAAAATTTTGTTCTCAATGCCATCTGGCAGATCAGCCTGTTTGCCCACCCGGAAAGGCTGAACCTGTGGGCAGGCCCCTTCTGCAATATCACCAATGCCACAGCCGTGCATCAGCTGCAGCAGTACGGGTTTTCCGGTGCCATTGTTTCACCGGAGCTGGACAAAGATACCTTTTTGTCCCTGCCGGGGGCATCTGTTCTGCCCCTGGGGGTTGTGATCCACGCAAACTGGCCCCTGGCTGTATCCAGGATCATCTCCCCGGATCTGTCTGTGAAAACCCTGTTCCAGAGCCCCAAAAAAGAAGGAGCCTGGATTTCCCGGTCCAATGACAATTTTTATGTGTTTCCCAACTGGTGCCTGGATTTGACCGCCCATCGCAGTATGCTGGAAAAAGCAGGTTACACCTGTTTTGTGACCCTTCAGGAGCCGATTCCCCGGGGGGTTACGATGAAAAACCGCCCCGGGTTGTGGAACTGGCACCTCAAACTGTTATAAAAAAATCAAACCGATGTGAGTCCATCCGATATTGGTTGTAAAGGGTCAGGGTTTGATGCGGATGGAGGGATACAGCCCCATGCGCTCTCCGGTGCGATAGGGCTGAATGATGTTAAAGGAGATATGCTGGTCATCCTGGGCATGCCCCCTTTTTTCCCCGTCACTGTAAAGCGCGCCGTTCAGCAGAAGAATATGCTGGAGCCTTTTTTTAAAGGCTTCTATAAACACGGAACCCTTGCCTGAAAACGTCATCTTGCCGATCTGGATGCTGTCCCGCACCTCTGCCAGGTCATCCAGGGCAATGGTGTGGGTGTCCACATCCGCCTGGGTGCGGATCAACCCCCACACCAGGTGTTCATCCGGAATCTGAACAGGGGTTTCAGGATCCATGATGGTATGGGGCATGACAACACAGCCCTCACCAATGGTGATGCGGGCCCCTTTTTTGCCGTTTAAAAATGAATTGAATCCCACAAAGGTTTCTTTTCCAACATCTGCATGGATAATTTTTCCCCCATGGGCAGTGATGCACAGCCCTTTCAGATGCGAATCAACAATATAGGTATTTTCCTGGGCATTGGACCCATCCCCCATCACCGCATTATCGAGAAATGCCCGCTGGGCCACCAGTACATTTTCACCGATGCGGGTTTTACCCAGGATCACGGCATACCGGTTCACGGCAGAACTGTCAGGTGCCTCAAACGGTTCCAGGTTCATGACATCAAACAATTTCTCATAGGCTGTTTCCCTTTCTTTGACAAAATCATACATGATACCCCGGGGCTGGCATTTGTCATTCACCCCCACAAAATAATCCAGGGTATCTTTGCTGAACTTGAATTTGAATTCAAAATTCTGATTACGCAGCCACACGGTTCCAGGGTCGACCTTGCGGTGAAAAAGCTCTCCCACCTGGACATATGAAAATTCCCCCACAATGCACGAATGCAGATTCATAAGATCCACCGTGGCAAAAGGTCCCAGAAAACATCCCTCCAGGGTGGAGCCGTGGATATTGACATAATGAGAAGAAATGGTATTGCGGATCCCGAACTCTTCCGGGCTTTCCGGATTATGGGAATTGCTGTGCACAAGCGTTTTATACAAAAGACTGTCTCTGATGGAGATCATTTCATCCTCCACCAGGGGAATATCCTTGGCGCACCTTATATTGTCCCCTTTTCTTTTGAGCTCATCTCCCCGCACATCGCTTTTATAAATAGCGGACCGTCCCACAAAGCATTTGCCCAGAAAATAGCTGCCGGCAATATTGGAATTTTTAAAATGAAAATAGATGGGATGGTGGGCGGTGATGCCGTAAAATGCATAGAAATTGAGCATTTTTTCCCAGTCCAGGGCATTTTCCACAAACACCTGGGTATCAAATTCAAATTCATCCAGGTTCACGTTCACCCGGCTGATGATTCTGTCATTCAATTGTTTCAACTGATTCATGGTTGCAACCTCTCCTGCATATCATTTGTTTTTTGAATATTCGCTATCACAATCATGGATAATGAAAAAAGCTATACCACAAGATAATAAATGAGGCAATAAATTCCGGATTGAAAAAAGCAACAGCCATCTCCACTTTCTGCCAGAAGCAAAATGGGATGGCTGTTGCCAGGATATGCAAAAGATATACAGGGTTTGAAAAAACAATCTGCCGGACTGTTCTTTCATGTTTGTTATGCCCGCCTGGGCATGGGTGTTATTTAAAAAAAGTGAGGAGTCCGTGCAGATTGGTAAGGGGATGGGGCGGGCATCCGGGAATAAACAGATCTACCGGCAAAATTGTATCCAGGCCCTTGGCCACTTCAGCACTGTGGGAAAAAGGGCCCCCGGTCAGGGTGCAGCTGCCCACCGCAATGACTGCCCGGGGTTCTGGTACTGCTTCATAGGTCTGGAGCAGTGCGGTTTTCATATTTCTGGATACCGGTCCTGTCACCACAATGGCATCTGCGTGCCGGGGAGATGCAACAAAATTGATACCAAAGCGTGCCAGATCAAAAAACGGGGTGGCCAGTACATTCAGGTCTGCCTCGCAGGCATTGCAGCCGGCAGCAGATACCTGGCGCAGCTGCAGAGAACGGCCGAACAGCTTTTTAAAATGCTGCTTTGCATGCTGTGCAAGAGACGGCAGGTCTCCGTCGGTCAACAAATGTTCTTTTTTTGCAGTGGATATTTCAAAGTCATTGGTAAATGTAACAAATTCACCTTTTGAGATGCGTTCACAGGTGCCGCAGAAAACACACAGTCCCATATCGATTTTCTTTTTGCCTGCATCAATGGCATCCTGGGGACAGGCATCTGCACATGCTTTTGCCATATCCGGATCCGCTGTTTTCCGGATGAGGGGCCTGCCCCGGTACCGGGGAAATACAGCTGGTTTTTCCTTGGGATAATTACAGGTGCGATACCCTTGTTCAAGTCTGTTTTTTAATATGGTGAGCATGGTTTATACCTTTTTCAAAGATCAAATCCGCAATAGGAAAGATTGAAACTCTTGTTGTTCAGAGGAAAGTCTGAAATACCGGTGTCCCGCAGCGCCATGGCCAGCCCGTTCCAGTTGTGAAAAGAAGGGTCTTTTACCTTGTACCGCAAAATATTGCCGAAATCATCGGTCAAAACGGCATGGGACACTTCACCGCGCCAGCCTTCGTTTACGGTTACAGCAAAACAGAACGGAGCCAGGGACTGCAATGTCCGGGTGCCTTCTTCCACCGGCCGGGTATATACTGGTTTGTCAATCAGCGACTGGATGATACTTATGGACTGCAGCACCTCATCACGCCGTACCATTGCACGGTCCAGAACATCTCCGGTTGGTTTTGCATTCTCTGCAATTGACAGATGGGGGTAATACTCAGTGGGAAAACAGCGCCTGGCATCATAGGCTATGCCGCTGGCCCGGCCGGCAGGTCCCACAAGACCCAGATGCTGCGCATCTTTTGCGCTGACACGGCCGCACCCTTCAAATCGGGCCCTGACAGTGGAAGCGGAAAAGATCAACTCCAGCACATGTTCCACCTGGGGTTTTAATTCTTTGATCCGTTCATCCAAGGTTTTACGGATGTCATCATCAAGGGTAAACCTTACCCCGCCGGGCCTTACCAGTCCTTTGCCGAACCGGTTGCCGCACAAAAGCAAAGACAGGTTTAAAAAATCTCCGCGGATCCTGCCGAAATAATTGGCCGGCGCCAGAAAAGCCACATCCATGCACAAAGCGCCAAGATCGCCGATATGATTGGCCAGCCGCTCCAGTTCCAGGGCAATGGTGCGGATGATCTTTGCCCCTTCATCCACCTGAACCGATGCCAGGGCTTCCACTGCCTGGGCCATGCACAGGCCATGGCCGATGGTGGTATCACCGGCAATGTTTTCAGCCAGCAGGGGCAGCTGCTTGGCTTTTGCCGTGTAAAAAAGATTTTCCACCCCTCTGTGCTGGTACCCCAGCTGGATTTCCAGATGCAGCACCCGCTCCCCGATGCAGTTGAACCTGAAATGCCCCGGTTCAATCACACCGGCATGCACCGGTCCCACTGCCACTTCATGGATTTCATCCCCTGCCACCCGGTAATAATCATAATTGCCCGGGATATCTTCGGTGTAATCATTGCCGAAAACATCCGGCACCTGGCGCTGATTTTCATGATACCGCACCATTTTCAGCCAGGGGTGTCCTTCGGGTCTTATCCCGAACTGTTCGGCAATTTCCCTTTCAAACAGATGAAACACCTCACATGTCCTGGTCAAAGCGGGGTAAGATTCCGGGGCATCACACCCGGCAGCCAGCAGGACATCCGTGCGCAGTACTGCCAGAAATTTTACCCTGTCCTTATCATTGTCTTCATAAGCAAAAAAGTGAACCACTTTGCCCCCGTTTTTTATGATGCTGAGGGCATGGTCACAAAAAACGGCAAAATCAAGATGGGGGATGGTGTCCCGGCGGACTTTTCCGCCATTTGTAATCTCTAAAAACTGTGTCATTGAAGTCCTCCGCCGATGGCATTCACGGCATCAACAATGGTCTGATACAATGCATCCGGAATAAAAAAGCACAGTATCAAAGAGGTGAGCAAAAGAATATACTGGGGCCAGACAAGGCCGGCTTTTTCCGCAAACGGCGTGGTCCCGGGTGCATCGTTGAAACAAATCTTCATGACCTGGTTTGCAAACCCGGCAAATATCACGCACAAACTTGCGATGAAAATACCGGCTGCCGCATAATGCCCCGCCTTGAAAGCCCCCACAATGATAAACAATTCCCCGATAA
The DNA here is from genome assembly GCA_011389575.1 of Desulfotignum sp. Taxonomy (GTDB): domain Bacteria; phylum Desulfobacterota; class Desulfobacteria; order Desulfobacterales; family Desulfobacteraceae; genus Desulfotignum. The sequence goes on from JAABUB010000039.1 coordinate 7,975, forward strand.
AAATACCGAATGGCGGAAACCCTGAAATGGCTGCAAATCCGGCAAAAAAGGCCACGAATGTTTTGGGCATCCGGCCGGCCAGGTTTCCGGTGTCCGTGATCAGGCGGTGGCCGTACCCCAAAAGAATATTGCCTGATGATAAAAACAGGGAAGATTTGATCAGGCTGTGGTGGATCATGCAGATCACGGCACCATATACCCCGATACCCCCGATGCCGGTACCGAAAGCGATGATACCCATGTTTTCAATACTGGAATAGGCCAGCATCCGTTTGTATTCATTCTGTTTGAGAATAAAGGTGGCTGCCGCCAGAATGGATATCAGTCCGAATGTCATGAGAATGGTGCCGGAAAAATCACCCAGGCCGGCTGCCACCATTATCTTGTTTGTTTTGAAGATGCCCAGATAGGCACAGTTCAGCAAAACCCCGGACAATAAGGCCGAGGCCGGACTGGGGGCCTCGCTGTGGGCATCGGGCAGCCAGGTGTGCATGGGGGCCAGCCCCATCTTTGTGCCGTATCCCACCAGGATAAAAACAAATCCCGCCTTGAGCCAGACCGGATCCAGCAGTTCTGCCACCGGTGTCAGCGCAGAAAAAGACATGGGCACATCCACTTTGGCAAGGTCCATGGCAAGGGTGAGGAACAAAGATCCCAGCAGGGCCATGGCTATCCCCACCGAACAAATGAGTACATACTTCCAGGTGGCTTCCAGGGACGCACCCGACCTGTGGGTATAAATCAGCGGCGCACTGGCAAGGGTGGTGGCTTCAATGGCAATCCACAGCACCATGATATGGTCGGACAGGGTCACCATGGTCATGGTGGACAAAAACAGGAGCATAAACCCGGTGAAAACATTTTCAGCCTTGAGATTGTTCAGTTTTAAATAGGTTATGGTGTAAATGGAAATCAAAAAAAACAGCAGGGAAATCACCAGCAAAGACAGCAGTCCTTCGGGTGTCACTGCAAAATAACCGGCAAAAATGGCATCAGGTCTGTTTTTCCACAAAAGCAAAGACAGTATAAGATGAACAACCCCTGTCACCACCAGCAGCTGCCGCCCCATGGTTCTGGGCAGAACAAAAGCCAGAAGACCGGTTATAAAAGGTGTGAGAAATACAATTTCAACCATGTGACAGCCCCTATTCCTTTAAGGTTCTCAAAAGTGTGGTATCAACATCATCAAAGGTCTGTTTGATATTCTGCAGGATAACAGCCATGATCATGACCCCGGCAAGCACATCCAGCAGGATGCCGAATTCAACAATATGCAGGGCCCGTAAAGAAAAGGTGGTACCCATGAGATAGATCCCGTTTTCCAGCATGATATATCCGATGACCATGGCAATGGCATTTCGCCTGGCCATGAGCAGAAACATCCCTGTCACAAGCAGAGAAATGGCAGTGGGAAACAACAGCCGGGAATCACTGAGGGAAGGAATATTGAGCTGGCGGCTGATGACCGTGGCTGCCACAATCAATACCAGACCGCAGAAAATGGATGCATGGTATCCGATAACAGGAAAGACATCTCTCTGAATGGCCACTTTTTTTATGGCAATGTGAATGCTCAAAGGGATAAGAATGCCCCGGATGACCAGGGTGGCAACAGTGAAAATCATGCCGCCGGTTTCCATGTCATGGCCGATGAAAAACGGGACAATGGAAACCACAATGCCTTGAAAGGCGATCACCTTGATCAATGCCGGAATCCGGCTGGAACCAAAGGCAAACAGCACAGACAGCAGCACCAGTGAAGACAGTATATTAACTGTATGCAGTATCATGTGATCAACTCCAGGGTAATGATGGTTGCAAAAAATGCCAGGGCAAAGGAGGTCAGCACAAACTGCGGCACCTTGTCCATGCGGTAACGGGCAATGGCTGATTCCACAACCCCGACAATCATATATACAATGAGCAGTCCCGCCAGAAAAAGCACCAGGCCCAGACCGGGTAAGCCTGTATCAAAGGGAACCATCAGCTGTGAGGTAATGGCGGCATAGAAAAACAGCTTGCAGAAAGACCCCAGCTCGATCAGGGCAAAATCAGGCCCGCTGTGGTCAAGCACCATGACCTCATGGATCATGGTCAGTTCCAGGTGGGTGGCAGGATCATCCACCGGTACCCGGGAATTTTCCGTCAGCAGGATAATGAAAAATGCAATGACAATGAACAGCAGGGGCGCACCTGCGATCTGCCACAGGGCAAGACTGCCGGTGCCGGCAAAATAGGCGGACAGGGAAAGTGCACCGGTCATCCGGTAAAAAAAGATAAGGATCATGAACATGGCAGCTTCACAGATGATGGGGAAATAGGCTTCTCTTGCCGCACCCATGCCCTCGAAGGGCGATGCCGTGTCCATGGCCGCGGCAATGGTGAAAAACCGCCCCAGACCCATGAGGTATAAAATAAGAATCACATCCCCGTTGAATGAAAAAACCGGTGCATGGCCGGCAATGGGCAAAAACAGCAGCACGGTCAAAGCGGTGGCACAGGAGATAACCGGGCCCATCTTGAACACGACAGTGGTGCTTTTGCTGTAAACCGATCCTTTTTTGAACAGTTTTATCAGGGTGTAATAATTGATCAGCAGCGGCGGTCCTTTTTTGCCGGCAAAAAATGCCTTGATCTTGAGAATTACGGCTGAAAAAAACGGGGCCAGAAAAACGGCAGCCAGCCAGAGTAAAATGGATTCCATGATGAAACCTTTCTGTGTCGGTTGTTAAATAAAAAACAGCAGCAATATTATAGCCAGCAGGATATACCCGATATACAGGTGGATATCCCCGTGCTGAATCCACCGAAGCTTATCAAACAGATACATTACCGGCCGGACCGCCACCATGTTCATATACCGTTCGGCAATATCATAAACACGGCTTTTATAGTGGGTGGCTGCAGGAAACCTGCCCGTAACAGGCGGGTGGTCTTCCTCCAGCGGGGCAGCTGCCCGGAAAAACCCGATGATGTCAAATGCATAGGAAGATCCGGTATACTGCATTTTTACGGTGGGCTGGGTAAACCCGCATCCCCAGGTGCCTGATCGGGACAAGGGTTTTTTGGCATAAAAAACAGACCGGATCCCGGTGACCACCAGCACCACAACCAGGAACAAAAGTGCTGCAAAACTGATATTGCCGGCGATGTGTTCAAACGGGGCAAGGGGAATTCTTGCATACCCCAGATTCAGGGCAGACACTGCAGACAAAGCCATCTTAAAAAAGATGCCCGGGAAAATGCCGATCACCACACAGGCAACTGCCAGGGTCCCCATGGAAAACAGCATGGATGATCCGGTTTCCTTTTTGTTTTCAGCAGCTTTGGACCGGGGTTCTCCCTGAAACACAATACCGATCACCCGGGTAAAACAGGCCAGGGCCAGCCCGCCGATGACTGCCAGGCTGATAACGGCAATGCTGCTCATCACAAAAGGCACATTGTCTAAAGCAATGCCCTTGAAACCGCCCATGAAAATAAAAAATTCACTGGCAAATCCATTGAAGGGCGGCAGTCCGCAGATGGCAAGAGATCCGATAATAAAAGCTGTACCGGTTATTTTCATGGACTTGAGCAGACCGCCCAGGGCATCTATGGAGCGGGTACCGGTTTTGTGCACCACCATGCCCGCCCCCATGAACAGCAGAGATTTAAAAACCGCATGGTTGAGAACGTGGAAAAGCCCCCCGGAAAAACCCAGCACCGCCATGAGAGGATTGCCTGCAGACACACCGATCATACCGATGCCGATGCCGATGAGAACAATACCGATATTTTCAATACTGGAATAGGCCAGCAGCCGTTTGATGTCCTGTTGTCCCAGGGCATACACCACCCCGAGAATACCGGAAATAACGCCTGCGGCAAGCACCAGATTTCCGAAAACCGGGGTATGAAAATTTAGCAGGGCATAGATGCGCAAAATACCATAAATACCAATCTTGATCATAACCCCGGACATGACCGCGGAAATGTGGCTGGGGGCTGCCGGGTGGGCATGGGGCAACCACACATGAAAAGGAAACACCCCGGCCTTGGATCCGAACCCTATAAAACAGAAAATAAAAACAATTATTTTGGCGGTTTCCGGAATAAGCGCCATGTTGGCAAAGCCAAAACTGCCGGTATATCCGTACATGATGCCGAATCCGGCAAAAATGCACATGGCGCCCACATGGGAAAACACAAAATACAGAAAACCGGCCTTGCGGTTTTCTGCAGAATGGTAGTTGTATATGACCAGAAAAAAAGAAGACAAAGACATGATTTCCCATGCCAGCAAAAAGGTGATCATATTGTCTGCGGTCACCACCAGAGCCATGGACACCACCAGCAGGGAAAAGAAAAATCCGGTCACTGCGGTTTTCACCGAACTGTTTGGATCATCCATATAATGAAAGCTGTAAACAGCTGCCAGCAGGCAGATCAGAAAAATCACCACCAGAAAAAATACAGACAGCTTATCCATTTCAAATGCCAGAAAAAACAGGTTCAGGTATGGAAAAGAGGCAGAATGGATGACAGATCCGGACAATTTGGCCACTGCATCCACCAGGCCCCATACACAGCCCGCACTGATGAGGATGGCACTGACTGCCCTTGAAAACACATGATGGCGGGCCAGCACAAGGGACAATAGTCCGCCGGCCAGAATCAGACTGATAGCTGCAAAAAAATGACTCATTGGTTCCCACCTCTCCCTTATCGAAAATTTTTCCGGAATTCAGATCCGCTTTTCATATGAGAATGAACCGGTTCTGTCAAGGGGGATAAAAATTTTGTTTCATTCTGAGACAGATCAATAGACATACCCCGCTGGCCAAAAATTTTTCCAGCAGCTTTGCCTTTTCAAGCATCTTGTCTTCCACCCGATTCCTTCGCCTGTTTTCACAATGAGTTGCACTTTCGTTTTTTTTTTTTTTTTCGTTCGTCCCTGACCGCCAGCAAGGTGCCGGATTCAAGGCGCAACGGAGTGACGACTGAGATGTATAAGCCATACTCCGCAGGGAGGAACGATCGAAGGCAACGCAGAAGGTGGTGCCGTGATGAAGGATCAGTGTCCATGTTTCATCTTGACTTTTGGATGTAAGTTCTTTAATTAATTTTTACCTGAAAGACAAAGGAAAAAGTAACCATGGGATAGGCAACATAATGTCAAAATGGAATATAAAACCCGGCTGTGGCCGCTGCACCTGCAGGAAGGTATCCTGACATGGGACCAAGAATTCTGCTGGTGGATGATGAACAGGAATTTGTCCTGACCCTGGCCGAGCGTCTCCAGATGCGGGATATGGATTCTTATGCGGCCTTTGACGGACCCACCGCGCTGGAACAGGTGCGGTCCCATCCCCCCCAGATCCTGATCATTGACCTGAAAATGCCGGGAATGGACGGCATCCAGGTACTCAAACAGGTGAAACAGACCCATCCCGGAATCCAGATCATTATCCTCACCGGTCACGGGTCGGAACAGGACAAAATCAACTGCATGAATCTGGGGGCATCCGCCTATTTCCAGAAACCCGTGGATATTGACCGGTTAATCGCCGCCATCAGACAGGGATATGAAACTGTCCGGTCAGATGATCAGAAAACTGCAACATTTGACAGATACCCCAAGACAGGTTCTTGGCAGCCATGATTCCTTTGCACCGGCTCAAACCCGACTTCTGGGACTTTCCAGACATTTCCGGCAGCCACAGCGGTTTGAATCTCAAACGCAAGTGGAAAATGATCGTACTGGTCACCGCCACACTTGCTCTTTCTCCTCTGGTGATCATGACTCTGGTGGATTTCAGTTTGACCCGGCGGACCATTGAAACTGAAGCCAACACCGGCATGCTCACCAGCCTGAACACCATTGCCGCGGTAATATCCGCTTCCCTGGAGGAAAAACCACCGGTGACCGGAGCCAAAACCCTTTGGGAAAAAGCCTTTCCCCATTTGGACACCGGCATGAACAATGATCTGTTTCTCATGGATAACACCGGCCGGCTGCTTACCCCTTCGGTTTATTATGGTGCTTCTGACAGCAAAACCAGCCTGGATGCCGGTCTTTTCTCCGGCGCAGAAGGCATCGTGAATATCCAGGCCCCGGACGGCACCCCTCTGCTGGCCGGATATACCAGCATCACCGGCACCGCGCTGACCCTGGTTAAGCTGCAGCAGGCGGACCGGCTCAGGGATCTCTGGCTCAAACCCCGGCTCCAGCTGCTCTGGTTTCTGTGCGCCAGTATCGGTTTCATTCTGCTGTCCATCATGGGCATGGCCACCTTTCTGGTGAGCCGGATCCATAAATCCGAACGTATGCGTATCGAGGCCCTGCACCATGAAGAGCATGCCAACCGCCTGGCATCCATCGGCCGCCTGGCATCGGGTGTGGCCCATGAGATCAACAATCCTTTGGATATCATCAACCAGAAAACCGGGTTGATCATTGATCTGCTGACCCTTGAAAAGCAGGCCCGGCCGGACCAGCGGCTGCTTCCCCTTGCCGAAGATGTGCTGGAAGCGGTGAAACGGTGCGGCACCATTACCCGGCAGCTGCTGGATTTTGCCAGGCATATGGAACCCTGCGTGGAGCCGGTGGATATGGAAGAGGTGATCTCCCAGGTGCTGGCCCTGCTGGAAACAGATGCCCGCCACCGGGACATCACCATTAATGTACCCCCTGTTCCGAAAATCCCTGGATTTGCCTGTGACCGCAGCAGCCTGGTCCAGATTTTTCTGAACCTGGCGGAAAATGCCATCACTGCCATGGGAAAAACCGGTACCCTCACCATTGCCGTGACCCATGAAAAAACCGGTTTTGTTACAATCAGGGTGTCTGACACGGGCAAAGGTATCCCTTCGGAAGATCTGCCCAAAATTTTCGAACCGTTTTACACCACCAGAACCGACCGCTGGGGAGGCGGTCTCGGCCTGGCCATCACCTACGGCCTGATCCGGGAGATGGGCGGTGATATCAGGGTGAAAAGCGCTGTGGACAAAGGCACCCGTTTTATTCTGACCCTGCCGGTGAAAGCGCCCAGGCCGGCCGCACCGGACGGGACCCTGCATCTGCCCGGATCAGAAATGACAATGTCTGCAAAACCAGTGGATGATGACACCAGGAGAGATCTGTATGCCAAATCCTGACCTGGTCCCCGACAGAGACGGCATAACCTTTTTCGGTACCCTGTCCGCCGCTGTCACCCATGATATGAAAAACTTTCTGGCCATTATCAATGAAAACGCCGGACTGCTGGAAGATCTGGCTGCCGGCGCCCGGAACGGAGCGGTTCCCGTAGATCCTCGAAAGGCCGCCCTGATCAGTGAAAAGATCAGAAAACAGGTGAACCGGGCGGATAAAATGATAAAACTATTCAACCGGTTTTCCCACAGCATGGACCATGCACAGGAATCCGTGGACATGGAAGAGATGGTGCTTCTTGTGGCAGGGCTGGCAGAACGGATCATCCGTCACCACGACGTCTTCCTGACCGTGACACCTGCGCTTGTTCCCTGCCGCATCCAGGCCCATCGATTTGATCTGCTGAACCTGATCTACCGGGCGGTTGAAACATCCTGTGAGATTCTGAACAATACACCCGGAGAGAACCGGAAACAGGTAACGATCTCTTTCGGCAGTGATCCTCTGGTACCGGAAATCTGTTTTATTCTGGATACCGGCACAGCCTCCGGCTGGGACACCCTGTTTGACACATCAAAAGACCGGGCCCTGCTGGACCGTGTGAACATGCATGTGAAAAAAGCCGGTCCCGGCGGTAACGGGTTCTGCCTGTGCAAAACCCCTGGAAAACAATAATGATTTGCCGGATCTGAAAACGGCAACGAGATATATAAAAACATAAGGAGAAAATCATGTCTGAAAAAGTATTGCTGGTGGATGATGAAAAGGATTTTTTAGATATCATGTCCGAACGGATGCAGGCCCGGGGCATGACAGTGAAAACCGCTGACTCGGCTGACAAAGCCCTGGCCATGCTGGAAAGCGAAAGCTTTGATGCCATTGTCATGGATTTCAAGATGCCGGGTATGGACGGCATCCAGGCCCTGAAAAACATCAAGAACCAAAAGCCGGAACTGCAGATCATTCTGCTCACCGGATATGCCACAGTGGAAAAAACCGTGGAGGCCATGAAAATCGGTGCCACGGATCTGCTGGAAAAACCCGCAGATCTGGAGGCCCTGGCGGCGAAAATCAAGCAGGCCAAAACGGAAAAAATGCTGCTGGTGGAAAAACAGAACGAAGATAAAATCAAAGATATCCTTCAGCGGATCGGCGGATAATCCGGCATGGTTTCATCCAGGCCACCCGCATGCTGTACTCTCAGGTTTTCCGGCATTGTCTTGTAATTTCATCCGACAATGCTTGACAAGAACCCTGTATCTGCCTTATTAAAACACAATTTATGTACTGTAAGGCGAGGAACAACGCCTTGTGAAGATGATAGCATATGCAAAAAAAAATATTAATTTATCAAAAAATGTAGGAGTGACATGAATACAAAAGCGACAGCCTCATCCGGAATTCAGATAGACTGGAAGCAGATCATGTTTCTGATGATTGGAGTTATTTTGTTTGGAGTGGTGTACCTTTCCCCTCCCTGGCCTGATGCCGTGGACCCCATGGGCAAGGCCTTTACCCTTTCCCCCCAGGGCAAGGCTGCCATTGCCCTGTTTCTTTTGGCCGGCACCTGGTGGGTATTTGAAGTGGTCCCCATCGGCGTCACCGGCCTGACCATCGGTGTGGTACAGGCCCTGTTTTTCATCCGGCCGGCTGCTGATGCGTTCAAGGATTTCATGGACCCGTCGGTATTGTTTATTTTCGGCTCTTTGATGATCGGCACGGTGTTCACCAAGGTGGGGATCACCAAGCGTCTGGCCTATAAAATGCTCATCATCGTAGGAGAGCGCACCTCCATGATCTACCTGGGATGCTTTGTGGTCACGGCCCTGCTCACCCATGTAATGGCCCACACTGCCGTGGCTGCCACCATGTATCCGCTGCTGCTGTCCATCTATGCCCTGTACACGGATGAAGAGGCGCCCACCAGATTCGGCAAGGGGCTGTTTATCGGCATGGCTTACGTGGCCGGTGCCGGCAGTATCATTACCCTGCTGGGGGCGGCCCGGGGTATCGTTGCCCTGGGATTTTATGAAGAGATCACCAACAAGACCGTCACTTTTTTCGAACTGACCTATTATATGTTTCCCATTGGCTGGATCATGGTGTTTGCGCTCTGGGGCTTTTTCATGGTTTTTTTCAAACCGGAAAAAGCCGTGATCCCGGGACTGCGGGAAAAGGCCCGGCATCTCAGTGCTGAAATGGGAGCGTTCACCCGCCATGAAATCATTGCTACCGTCATTATCTTCGGTGTGATTCTGTTTCTTTCTTTGCAGTCGTTCATCCCGGCATTGAAGCCGTTCAACAAGGCTGCAGTGCTGCTGGTTTCCACCATCTTGTTTTTTATCGTGGGCATCCTGGATATCAAGGACCTGGAAGATGTGCCCTGGAACATTATCTTATTGTTTGCCGGGGCCATGAGCATGGGCTTCTGCCTGTGGCAGACCGGGGCTGCCGAATGGCTGGCCATCAACTGGCTGGGGTTTTTCACCGAAGCCCACTGGTTCGTGTTTGTCATGGCCATTTCCTTTTTTGTCATGCTCATGACCAACTTTATTATGAATGTGGCTGCCATTGCCATTTCTGTTCCCGTGGCCCTGGTGGTGGCCCCCTACCTGGGTGTTGCAGCCGAAGTCATCGTGTTCTCCGCCCTGGTGGTGGCCGGCATGCCGTTCCTGCTGCTGGTGGGCGCAGCCCCCAATGCCATAGCCTACAACTCCGGACAGTTCACATCCGGAGAATTCTTCGGATACGGCATTCCGGCCAGTATTCTGCTGATGGCCCTGACAGCACTGGCTGTGCTGCTGATCTGGCCGATGCTGGGCATGCCCATTCTCCTGAATTAACCCTGCTGCCCTGCCCGGTGTGTTGAATATATCTTACCATGCACCGGGCAGGAAGCAAAAAACACCGGGTTTTGAAACAGGCCGTATTGATAACACATCCAAATTTCAGGGGAAACACACCATGAAAACAAAAAAAGTCAAAGAGATAATGATTACCCTCTCTGATTATGCCACAGTACCGGATACACAAGATCTGGCCGGCGCAGTCCATGCCTTGAAACAATCCAATGCAGATAAACAATTGAACCACAAACACCGGGCCGTACTGGTGATTGATGCAGATAACCATGTCATCGGTAAAGTGGGGATTCGGGAGATACTAAAAGCCCTGGAACCCAAATACCGCCAGTTTGCCGGCTCTGACCAGGCCGGCAGCGTGAGCCTGTCCCATTTCGGTTTCAACCAGGACTTTTTGTATTCTCTGGTGGACAAGTACAGCCTGTGGCATGAGTCCATGGACACCCTGGTGGCAAAGTCCGCCAAAACACCTGTCAAGGAGATCATGTATACCCCCTCCAAAGGCGAATACGTCAATATCGATGCCCCTGTGTCCGAGGCGGTCCACCAGTTCATCATCGGCTGTCACCAGTCCCTGCTGGTAGTGGAAAATGACCGGGTGGTGGGAATTCTGCGGCTGGCGGATCTGTTTGACATGGTCTGCGATATCACGGCATAACAGGTTCTCTGGTTTGACACGCTGCCAACCAGGTATGCATGCGCACCCGCGGGGTTCCACAGGAGAAAATACGTGAAAATCATCATTGTAGGTGCCGGAGAGGTCGGATACAACATTGCCTCCCGCCTGGCATCGGAAAACAAACAGGTGGTGGTCATTGAAAAAAATCCGGACCTGGCCCGGGTGCTGTTTGAAGACCTGGATGTCCAAGTGATCGAAGGATCCGGAAGCAGCCCTGCCATCCTGACGGAGGCCGGGATCCAGGAAACCGATATTCTACTGGCCGTCACTGACAGTGATGAAATCAATCTCACCGCCTGCCTGGTCACCAATCTTTTGTCCCCGTCCACCAAAAAACTGGCACGCATCAGAAACACGGATTTTGATGCGTATCATGAAACCTTTAAAAACCAGATTCCCTATATCGATACCATCATCAACCCGGAAATTGAGGTAGTCAATACCATCCGCAGACTGGTGGATATTCCCCAGGCCCTGGATGCCGGTGGATTTGCTGACGAAAAAGTCCGGTATACAGGCATTCGCATTGGCTATGACTCGGTCATGGCCGGGGTCTGTCTGAAGGATTTTCAGGATCGGTTCGGAGAGAACCGGCCCCTTATAGCCGCCATTATCAGAAAAAACGATGTGATTGTTCCCCGGGGAGATGACTGTATTTTCCCCGGAGACCTGATATATTTTGTCTGCCAGGCAGACCAGCTTCATGATACCTTGAAACTTTTCGGTATTCAGGTCAAGCCCATTCAAAGCGCATTGATTGTGGGGGGAGGCCGCATCGGTGCCCGTCTTGCCGGACAGATGGAAAAAGAAGGCATCAAAACCAAACTTATTGAAGCCAGTAAAGCCCGGTGCCTGGAACTGGCGGAACAAATGGACAAAACCGTGGTGCTCCATGGGGACGGCTCAGACCAGAAGCTGTTTTTAGAGGAAAATCTCAACCAGATCGATGTAGTGATCTCGGTGACGGATGATGATGAAACCAATGTACTGGTCTCTCTTCTGGCCAAAAACCTGGGGGTTGAAAACACGGTGACCCGCATTGGAAAATCCAGTTATTATCCCTTTCTGGCTACCATCGGCATTGAAAAAGTGGTCAGCCCCCGCCTGTCGGCCGTCAGTTCCATTCTCCAGAATGTCCGGCAGGGAAAAGTATTGTCTGATATCTCCATATTCGGGGAACGCGGAGAATTTATCCAGGCTGTCGCTCTGGAGACCTCAGATATCACTGACCGGCCCCTGAAAGACATTGCTGTACCCAAAGGCGCACTGCTGGTTTGTATTATCCGCAACGGCAATATCATCATTCCCACCGGCGACAGCGTGGTGGCACCCGGAGATCAGGTCATTGTGTTCACTGTCAAGCATGCGGTCAAAAAAATGGAAAAGCTGCTCACCGTGAAACTGGAATTTTTCTAAATGCGGTGGCGGTTTATTTCAGGTATTATCAGTCTTTTTCTGCTGGTGCTGGCCCTTATCCTGGTCATCCCCCTGCTGGTGAGTATGTATTTCAAAGACGGCGCCCATGCCGCTTTTATGTGGTCCATGGTGATAACCGCTGCAGCCGGCCTGCTGCTCAAACTGCTGTCCCGGCATATGGATGAGGATGCCCCGTTCATCAACCAGAAAGAAGGCATGGCAGTGGTGGCTTTAAGCTGGACCGCCATCGGGGTGTTCGGTGCCCTGCCCTTTTATTTTTCCCCGGATTTTGCATCGGTGACCGATGCGGTGTTTGAATCCATTTCCGGATTCACTACCACCGGATCCTCGGTCATGACCAATATCGAGGCGGCAGCCCCCAGCCTGCTTTTCTGGCGGAGCCTGATCCAGTGGCTGGGGGGCATGGGCATCATTGTGCTGTCTTTGGCCATCCTGCCGTTTTTGGGGGTGGGCGGGATCCAGTTATACAAGGCAGAAGTGCCCAGTCCGGTGCCGGACAAACTGGCCCCGCGCCTGAGCGATTCCGCTAAAATTCTTTGGATGGTGTATGCCGGCCTGACCCTTGTGCTGGTCATTCTTCTGGCCATCGGCGGCATGTCTGTTTTTGAATCCATCTGCCATGCTTTGACCACCATGCCCACCGGTGGATTTTCTCCTAAAAACACCTCCATTGCCCACTATGACAGCGCCTATATCCATTATGTGATTGTGGTGTTCATGATCCTTGCCGGCATCAACTTTTCGTTGCATTTTCAGATGCTGCGGGGCAAACCCCTGGTATTTTTCCGGGATACGGAATGCAAAACCTTTTTACTTCTTGCCCTGATTTTTACTCTGGCCATCACCCTGGATATCCACGGCAGCGTATATGACTCTTTTGCCGCAGCTTTTCAGTTCGCCTCCTTTCAGGCGGTTTCCATTCTCACCACCACCGGCTATGCCACCTCCGATTATGAGCTGTTTCCGGGAATGAGCCAGGTGATCTTGTTCGCCTGCATGTTCATGGGGGCATCGGCCGGGTCCACCGGCGGGGGCATGAAAATCGCCAGGCTGATTGTATGTTTCAAGTTTGCCTACAGGGAACTGTTCCGGCTCATCCACCCCAGAAATGTCCGCCATGTCAAACTCAACCGCATGGTGGTTTCCGAAGATATACTACGGTTCATCCTGGGATTTCTGGCCCTGTACCTGTTTTTGTTTGTGGCTGCCAGCGCTGTTCTGGCTGCCATGGGCCTGGATCTTGTCACCGCCCTGGGCGCTGTTGCATCCTGCCTGGGCAATATCGGACCGGGTTTCGGCACGGTGGGGCCGGCAGAAAACTTTTCCCACCTGCCGGCCATGGCCAAATGGGTGCTGGCCTGGTGCATGCTGCTGGGGCGGCTGGAGATCTATACGGTCATTATTCTGGTGGTGCCGGAGTTCTGGAGGTAAAAGATATGCACGCTGCCGGATAGGGGTTATAGGCTCCCTACAGTTGATGCGCAGAATATTCATCCAGAAGTCTGCGAATCAGTTTTTGATACTGAGTATTATATTTCTTCGCTTCTTTTTTGAAAAAATCAACGCTCGTCTTACTCAGAGCGATTGTGACTTTGACGGTTTCGTCTTTCAAGGCAAGTTCTTCAGGTGAAGGAAGAAAGTCGGAAATGACTTTTACCTTACCAAGAGGCTCATCTGTGTATTTTATTTTGGCTGTCATATATTTTTTTACCTTTCCGCCAATAACCGGCGCCAATAATCCTGATCTTGTTTTTTCTGAAGGTAAACCGCACTGTCATAATCCCTCCAGAAACCCTGCCAAGGCAGTAAAATCGTTTTTCCTCATCGCTGTGCTCAAGGTCCTCCAGAATGAAACGATCATGGTCCAAGAATGCAAGCTGCGCCAAGGCAAAAGAAACACCATGTTTTTCTTGATTAAGCGCGTCTTTATTGGAATCTTACTCAAAATCAGATCGTTTATTCATAGATTTATGATACGTTCAGAAAGATATTTTGTCAATATAATAATATGGCTATTTATATGTTTTATTTGCCCATAACGCCCTAATCAGCCTTTCCGAAACCCTTTGACATCTGTCAAGATGCAGCTGTTTTCCCTGAACCGGTCCTGCACTTTCACCGATGCCCAGCAGGAAGATTTCAATGTCATTATCATTGCCGAACACGGCGGATGGCTGGATGTGTCCGCCAAAAAAAGGGGCAGCAATATTCTGGAAATTGTGAAAAAACAGATCAAGGACATCAAAAAATAAGGGCGGTCAAATCCCATATGGCCGACTTCTTACATGCAAAAACCTAACCGGACATCACTGGAACAAGGCAGTTAACTCAGACGGCTAAAACCGAGGACTTTATATTTTCATCCCAGCCAACACCATTTTGAAGTTTGCCCAGGTGGTCTGGTTACTGGCCCGAAAAAGGCAAAATTCAGGGCCTGGTTTTGTGTGTGACCAGGAAAATGGTCCGGCTTGTTCTGATTCTATGTTTTCTCGGTCAAAGTAAAGCTTCAAGGCCTTTATGTTCCAGCAGGTAGAGAAGCTTCTGAGAGGGACCGCTCGGATGCTTGCTTCCTGTCTCCCATTGGCGTACGGCTGATGTGCTGGTATTGAGCAGTGAGGCCAGCACTGCCTGGCTGATTTTATACCTGTCCCGCAGAGAACGGATTTTCTTGCTGTCATAATCGGAGATAGGCTCCAGGCACAGTGCATCATATTGGCGCATTTTCCGCTGGTCAATAAATCCCAGACGGTGAAGACCGGATGCTGTTTCGTGAACAGCTTCCAAAATATTACTTTTCGTTTTCATGACAAATCTCCTGAAGTTCATCCCTTTGACACGCTGAGTCCAGTGCAGTGGCGGACATGGACAGCAATACCGACCCTTTTCTTTATGATACCACCTCCCAGATCCGCATCTATAAGGCCATGTATCATTTCCAGTACAGCATCGCATAATGCCTTTTCGGTAAGGTCTGTCTTGCGCATCCAGCGGCTGAAGAAGCGGGTTTTAAATACTCTGTTCATGAAAATCGGGGTCAGGTCTTGAAATATAAGATTTAATTTAATCAAAGGTAAACCCCCGGCTTTGCCGGGGAGACTCCCAAAGTTTGACATTTGCGGGAATAACTGTTGAACTATGCGGAAAAAATTCACCATCACAACAAAATGAGTCAGGCATATGCCGGTTTCGGCCTTTTGCTGGACACCCTGGGACGGTTTTCCCTGGCCGGATATTATCATGAGCTGTCCAGGCGGTTCACAGGACCGGCCACGGATGATTTGACCCTGGCATCTGCCTGTGTGTGTCGGGCCATTCATCTGGACTATACCGGACAGTGGGACCAGGCCCTGGCGCAGTATGAAAGAGCAGCCAACCTGTATGAAAAGATCGGGCATATCAAAAAATGGGGCAGCCCCGTTTCTTTGATGAGTTTTATATTCAACCATCACGGAGAGTTTGACAAAAGCAGGGAGTATGCCCAAAAACTGATACAAATCGGGATGGAATCAGGAGACCGGCAGCTGAAAGGCTGGGGATTGGGGGCCAGCGGATTTTACCAGATACGAAACGGGGATTTTGAGGCAGCTGCCCGGGATTTGGACCAGGCAAAAACCCTGCTGGAATCCATTCCTGACTATTATGCCCTGGTGCCGGTACATGTTGACCGCATCTCCTGTTATCTGTGCATGGAAGATTACAGCAAAGCCCATGCCGCGTTAAAATCCGCCGGAAAATTGGTTGAACGAAAACACCTTAAAGGGTTTATCTTAAGCCTTTTTTACAATGCTGCCTGCGAATTTTATTTGACGGTGTATGAAAAATCCATCCAGATAGAAGAAAAGGTCACATTGCGAAAGTTAAAAAAATATGCTGCCAGGTCCATACGTCATGGCAGTCGGTTCAAATGCGGATTGCCAAAGGCGTGCAGGCTGAACGGCTGGTTTTGCAGTATGGCTGGAAACTCCGGAAAAGCAGAACAGTTCTGGCAGCAGGGCCTTTCGGTTGCCCGGGGCCTGGGAGCAAAATTCGAAGAGGGGCTGATTTGTTTTGAGATGGGCAGATGTCTTGATGATATTGAGCGTCTTAAAAGCGCCGGAAGTATCTTTGAAACAATCAATGCAAAGGCTGAGTTGTCACGGGTGGATGCACAGATTGCGGTGGTGGAGAAAGGGCATCCTCTGGTTGACCATGGGAAGCGGGCGTTCAAGTGAATTTAAGAACGGCAATGATAATGCCGGCAACGGTCAGGGTCAGGCCGAATGACCATCGCATGAAGCGGTCGATACGGACGGTCAGGACATCAAAGCGTTTGTCCATCTGTTCGAAGCGTTTGTCCATCTGTTCAAAGCGCCTTTCCATCTGCTCAAACCGTCTGTCCATGTTGTGTTGCAGGGATTCAATCCGTTTGTCCACCTGTTCGAAGCGTTTGTCCATGTTGTGCTGCATGCTTTCGAACCGCTTATCCACCTGGTCGAACCGCTTTTCCATCATGGCAAAGCCCTGCTGCATCAGTTCCCGCTGGTGTCTGAGTTCTTCTTCCACTTTGAGCATGCGGGTGCGCAGTTCCAGATCATAGACCCCAGGTTTCTGCTCCGGCAGCATTTCCGTCAGCCAGGCTTCAAACTGGGCTTTGATGAAATCCATGTCTTCCTGGGCTATGGGCATTGTTTCCGTCTCCTTGAAATAGCAGGCTTATTATTCAATATAATCGGTATGGTATGTTTTTTCAAGAAATTAAATGGGTTTTCGTCCCTTAATCAGAGAAAACCGATACCCGGGCATTTTTTTGTACCTGGATTCCAGAATAATACGGTTTCTCAGGCTGGTGTTGTTTTCTTGTCGGTCATCGGCAGAAGTTTTTTATACCGGCTGCTCATAAGCATTGAAGACCGGAGTCCTGAAGGGATTTGTTTTAAGCATCTTTTACAATTTTCTGGCGACCCTCGATGGATGGGGGGTTGAATGGCGCCAATCTGCGGTTATGAAATGGTCAAACGTATGATTGACATTTCATTTGGATTTTTTGTATAAATGGTGACAGGCCGCTACATGTTGTCTGTACTCTTGAAGATCGAATGGATAAAATGACTGAGGTTGCATAGATATCGTTTTGGGAATATGGGATTTGAGATGTGAGACTCGGGATAGGGGTACGGCAAATCCCCAAGGCAGCAGGGAATTTTTAAAAACCCGGGGTGAGCCGGACAAATTCCGTAGCCTTCTGGCTGGTTATGGATTCGCCCTTGGGGCCACTGCCATCTGGTCAGGCAATTTTCTGGTGGCCAGGGGGCTGACCGATGCCATCCCGCCGGTGAGCCTGGCATTTTACCGGTGGCTGACTGCTGTGCTGGTTTTTGCGCCGTTTGCGGTTCGTGGGGTTGTCAGGGACTGGCCTCTGGTACGTCAGCACAAAGGATATATGGCGGTGACCGCTTTTGTCGGGGTCACCTGCTTCAATACCTTTATATACATAGCCGGGCACACCACTTCAGCCATGAATCTGTCGTTGATCGCCATCACATTTCCGGTGTTTGTGGTGGCGATTTCCAGGGTCTTGTTCAACGAGTTGCTGTCTGTCAAAAGGGTGTCCGGCATGGTGCTGGTGCTTTTGGGGGTGGTCTGCCTGATTACCCGGGGGGAGGTTGCCCGGCTCCTGGCAATCCGCTTTGCAGCAGGGGATTTGTGGATGCTGGCGGCAGCGGTTTTGTTTGCTGTTTTCAGTATCCTGCTCAAACAAAAGCCGGCGGATATCAGTGTTTATTCCTTTCAATTTGTGCTGTTTGTCATGGGACTGCTGTTTTTGCTGCCGTTTTTTATCTGGGAGCAGACCCGGGAGCCCGGTTTGTTTTTGAACCGGTCCACCCTGCCTGCGGTCCTTTATGTGGGGGTGTTTGCATCCTTGTGTGCGTTTTTGTTGTGGCAGCGGGCCATCGGGATCCTGGGGCCGGCCCGGGCCGGGATGATTTACTACACCCTTCCGCTGTTCAGCGGGTTTCTGGCGTTTTTGTTTTTAGGGGAACGTATCGGCCTGGTGCACGGAGTGAGCCTGGTGTTGATCCTGACCGGGATTTTTTTGGCCAATCAGGCATCCTGATTTTGGGGCATTGTCTGTCTTTCGCAGCACATGGTTTGGCAGGTAATCCCGGCAAAAATTTCTGGAGAAGACAGCATTCTTGACAATTTGCATACAGCCCATTACACTGATGTAAAAACAGAAAAGCAGAGGTCGGAACGCTACTGTGTATACATCATTTTACAACCTGGATAAAAAACCATTTCAGATCAGTTCAGATCCCGCGTTCATGTGGTTTGGCGAAAAACACAAAGAAGCCCTGGCAACGCTGGAATATGGCATTCTGGACAACAAGGGGTTTTTGCTGCTCACCGGTGATGTGGGCACGGGTAAAACCACATTGATCAATACGTTGCTCCAGCGTCTGGGTGAGGATGTTGTCTGCACGACAGTGCCTGATCCCGGCCTGGAGAAAATGGATTTTTTCAATTATATTGCTGCAGGATTCGGCATTGACAGGGAGTTTCAGGCCAAAGGGGTGTTTCTGGCCTGTTTTAAGCGGTTTCTGATACAGGCAGCTGAGACCGGAAAAAAGGTGCTGCTGATTATTGACGAAGCCCAGCTGCTGACCCAGGAGCTGCTCGAGGAGATCCGGCTGCTGTCCAATATTGAAAAAAGCGATGCCAAACTGATCAATATTTTCTTTGTGGGCCAGAATGAATTCAATGAAATTCTGAACAGGGAGCAGAACCGGGCTGTCCGGCAGCGGCTGACGTTAAATTATAATATTGATCCTTTGACACCGGATGAAACTGCTGATTATATAAAATACCGGCTGGAAGTGGCTGGTGCGGCCCATACGATTTTTGATGAGGCAGCGATCCGGGAAATATTTATTTATTCCGGCGGATTTCCCAGAAGGATCAATGTTTTGTGTGACCACTGTCTGCTGTCCGGGTATGTTAAGGATCAAAAAATTATTGACAGGACTATTGTCAGAGAATGTGCAACAGAGTTGAAAATTCCTGCCCATGTCCGCCAGCACCGGGATATTGACAATTTTACAGATGGTTCAGAAGGCGGCACGCATACAAAAAAACCAAAAACCTCCCCTCCGGGAAAAGAAAAAAAACCGAAAATAAGGCTTTTGTCCGGGGTGGGCATTGTTACTTTTCTGCTGGTGGTTTTTGCATCAGGGTTTTATCTGTTTCCTGATGCATCCGGGTCAGGTGCATTTTTTTTCAAACAGCACATTGCTGCACTTGTGCATCGCACAATGGGACTGTTGCCTGAGCAGTATGCCGCTTTTTTTTCTGCCGGGGATTCTTCCGTGAAAAAACCTGAAATAACGGTATCCTCACATAATAATATGCCCCCGACATTTGAGATTCCAAAAGCAAATGACCCTGCAGCCAGGGATCATTCTTCCGGGCAGGCACCTGCAGTTGTGCAGGAACATAGGGGATCACAGCCGGATATAGCGGCAGCAGAAGTATCCAGTGAAATGCCTGAACTTTCGGCTGCAGGCAATACATCGGAACAAAAAACACAAACCACCAGAGAGGCCCTAAAAGAAATACCGCCGCTGCCCGAAGAAAAACTGGTGATCCGGTTTAAATACAACACCAATGATTTTAGCGATCAAGGATATGCAGAACTGGCTGCATATGCAGATATTCTGGCCCTGTACCCGGAAATCAAAGTGGTGGTTACAGGGTATACCGATTCTCAGGGAAACCAGGCCTACAACCAGAAATTATCAGAGTTCCGGGCCAACATTGTGGGAAGCTTTCTGCTCGGCAAAGGCATAAAGCCCCAGCAGATGGAAATCAAAGGTCTTGGCAGTGAAAACCCCCTGGAAACCAACGAAACCCCCCAGGGCCGCATGATGAACCGCCGTGTAGAAATCACAGTAATAAAACCAGACTAAACCCTCACCCCTCACCCCTCATACCTCACACCTCACCCCTCAAAAAACCTGTTGCATTTTCTAAACAAACATGCCAAAACAATAACCAAAGCATTTTCAGACAACAAAAATACGTTCTACGCAAAGCAATGCATGAAAAAGGAAAACCCCATGACCGACAACAAAGTGGACCGTCTGATCCAGCGCATACAGGATGCCACCGGCATCAGTTCCCAGTCCGAGCTGGCCAGGGAACTGGGCATCAACCGCTCGGGTATCACCCATGCACGCAACAAAAATCAGATACCTGAAAAATGGGTGATCAAGCTGTACCGGCAGTTCGGGCTGCATCCAGAGTGGATAGAATCCGGCACAGGGCCGGTGTTTATGCGCAAAAGCGTTGAAGATGATGCAAAATTCAAGCATATTCCCAAGGTGGCGGCCCGGCTGTCTGCCGGTTCCGGATCATTTGACTGTGATGCGCAGGTAGGGGAATACCTGGCATTTTCTGCTGCCTGGCTGGGCAAAAAAGGATCGTCCAGAAGCATGGTGGCAATGGAGGTGTTCGGCCAGTCCATGGAACCGGTTATCAAAGAAGGAGATACCGTGCTCATTGACCAGTCCCAGACACAGATTCTTGCCGGGGCCATTTATGCTGTGGGGGTGGATGACACCATTCTGGTCAAGCGGCTGGAAAAACATCCGGATAAGCTGGTTTTGTGCAGTGACAACAAGGATTTTTCCCCGATTTATCTGGAAAAAGATGAATGTGAAAAAGTGCGCATTCTGGGCAAGATTATCTGGAGCTGCAGAGAATACCGGTAGAAAACGCTACAGCCGGGGAACAGGACCCGGCTTTTTTTTGCGGGCAATGTTTAGTTTTTTCAACAAAAGATGAAAAAAGACACCAATATAGTTTTGAAAGGAGACAAACCAATGCAACTGACATCCAAGATTTCGCAGACAGGGACCAGGGCCGCTGATACCGCATTCCGGGCGCATACAAAAATACAGGTTGCAGTGGGCGGGTGCATCTGGGTGGCAGGCCTGCTCATTGCCGGCAGTGACAGCCCGTACATGCCCTGGCTCAATGTTGTGGGGGCAGGTGTTTTTTCAGTGGCCAGCCTGGTTTTGGGAAAACTTTTGTCCCGCCTGGATGCGCAGGTTTCAGACAGCGTTTCTGCTGACTGCCGGCCCTGCTGCGTGGCTGATACGCCCGAAGTCCGGGTAAAAAAGACCTGTGACATTATCCTGCCCTGTGGTATGGCTCCCCAGGCTCGCATTTTTTCAAATTTTTGAAAAAATGCGAAAATAAAATTGCAATCCTTCAAGGGTTTTTGTTGTACATTTGCCGGAAAAATCCGTATACACCCCTACCAGTCTCCCCTGTATGACTGAATGCCAATTCAGTTGTGTTATGGCATGGTTTCTGCTAATATGCTTTGCCGTGCCCGGTATGGCCGGCCCGTGACTGCGGTGCGGCCTGTGCCGGGGACAGAACAATTTAATTTAAGATGACTATTAATATAAGGATGTGCATATGAGTTTTCAGGCAAAACTGACGTCCGGGGAATTTGTGGTGCTTGCTGAAATGGATACCCCCAAGGGCGTGGATATATCCGATCTGGTTACCAATGTAAGATATCTGAAATCACGGGTGGATGCCGTGGTGATTCCGGACCTGGACAACGGGGTGATGCACCTGGGTGCGCTGGCAGGCGGATCAATCATGCGCCAGCAGGGCATGGAACCTCTGATTCATGTGTGCGGCCGGGACAAAAACCGCATGGCACTCCAGGCAGATCTTCTGGCGGCCCATGTGCTGGGCATCCACAATCTCATGGTGGTGAAGGCCGAAGAGATGATCAACGGGGATCACCCGGATGCCAAAACCGTGGATGATCTCGATGACCTGGGTATTCTGGCCATGATCCAGTCTCTGACCAACGGCACGGACCTGGCCGGATTTGAGCTGCGGGGAAAACCCCAGTTCCTGGCTGGTATCGCCGTTCCCCCTATTGCCGATAACGACCAGCTGAAAAAACAGGTGGCGGCGGCCCGGGAAAAAGTTGCTGCAGGGGCCTGTTATATCATGCTTCAGCCGGTGTTTGACCTGGATTTTTATACGCAGGTCATCGAGGCGTTCACC
>JAABUB010000003.1 GCA_011389575.1 Desulfotignum sp.
ACACCTGCTTTGTGCAGGCCGGTGGCCAGGTTCAGCGGTGTCTGGCCGCCGAACTGGACAATGACCCCGAAGGGTTTTTCCTTTTCCACAATGTGGAGCACATCTTCATGGGTCAACGGTTCAAAATACAGCTTGTCCGAGGTGTCATAATCTGTGGACACGGTTTCCGGGTTGGAGTTGACCATGATGGATTCCACCCCCTCTTCTTTTAAGGCAAATGAGGCATGCACACAGCAGTAGTCGAATTCGATGCCCTGGCCAATGCGGTTGGGACCGCCCCCCAGGATGATCACTTTTTTTCTGTTGCTGACCCGGGCCTCGCATTCGCTTTCATAGGTCGAATAATAATAGGGGGTGACGGCCCGGAACTCGGCGGCACAGGTATCCACCAGCTTATACACCGGCACGATACCCAAGTCCTTTCTTTCCTGTTCCACCTGTTTTTCCGTAAGCAGGGTCAAATGGGCCAGCTGCTGGTCTGAAAATCCGTATTTTTTGGCTTTTTCCAGCAGGTCCTTTGGCAGATTTTTCCCGGCCAGTTTGATCTGGTTTTCCAGTTCCACGATCTGGCGCATCTGGTAGAGAAACCAGGGATCAATATGGGTGAGTTCATGGAGCATGGTGATGGGCATGTTGTGCTTTAATGCGTATTTGATGTAGAACAGCCGCTGGGAGTTGGGGGTGGACAGTTTGTATTCCAGGTCGTTGCCGGCCAGAGAATCAGGTAAGTGGTCCTTGCCGTCAGCCCCGAATCCGGCCCGGCCGATCTCCAAAGAGCGCAATCCTTTCTGGAAGGCCTCCTTGAAGGTCCGGCCGATGGCCATGGTCTCGCCCACGGATTTCATGGCAGTGGTGAGCACATCCTGGGCTTCGGGAAATTTTTCAAAGGTCCACCTGGGAATTTTCACCACACAATAATCAATGGACGGTTCAAAACAGGCCATGGTTTCGCCGGTGATATCATTGGGTATTTCATCCAGGGTATATCCCACCGCCAGTTTGGCCGCGATCTTGGCAATGGGAAAGCCGGTGGCTTTGGAGGCCAAAGCCGAACTTCTGGAAACCCTGGGATTCATTTCCACCACAATGAGATCCCCGTTTTCCGGGTTTACGGCAAACTGCACATTGGAGCCGCCGGTATCCACCCCGATTTCCCGGATGATGGCGATGGATGCATCCCGCAATACCTGGTATTCCTTGTCCGACAGGGTCTGGATCGGTGCCACGGTGATGGAATCTCCGGTGTGCACCCCCATGGCATCCACATTTTCAATGGAGCAGATGATTACCACATTGTCGGCATGGTCCCGCATCACTTCCAGTTCGTATTCCTTCCATCCCAGCACCGATTCTTCCAGCTGGATCTGGCTGATGAGAGATGCGTCCAGACCGGACTTTGCCACGCGGTTCAGCTCTTCCATGTTGTAGGCCACCCCGCCGCCGGTGCCACCCAACGTGAAGCTGGGCCGGACAATCAAAGGGAACCCGATCTTTTTTGCCACCGCCTCCACCTCTGCAAAATTGTGGGCAAATCCGCTTTTGGGAATACGCAGTCCGATCTTGTTCATGGCATTGCGGAACAGCTCTCTGTCTTCGGCCTTGTTGATGGCTTCAATGGAGGCTCCGATCAATTCCACGTTGTATTCTTCAAAGATCCCGGTTTTGGCCGCTTCAATGGCGGTATTCAAAGCGGTCTGGCCTCCCAGAGTGGGCAGCACCGCATCCGGCCGCTCCGCTCTGATTACCTTGCACAGGGTGTCCGGTGTGACCGGTTCAATATAGATCCGGTCTGCGGTTTCCGGATCGGTCATGATGGTGGCGGGGTTGGAGTTGATGAGAACCACCTCGAAACCCTCTTCCTTCAAGGCCTTGCAGGCCTGGGTGCCGGAATAATCAAATTCGCAGGCCTGGCTGATGATAATGGGGCCGGCCCCGATGATCAGAATTTTTTTGATATCATTACGCTTTGGCATGGATCATCACTTTTGCAAACTGGTTAAAAAGATAGGCAGCATCATGGGGGCCGGGGGAAGCTTCCGGGTGGTATTGGACAGCAAAAGCCTTCAGGCCGTCATCTTTTATCCCTTCCAGGGAATCCTCGTTCAGGTTGATATGGGTCAGGGCAGTTGCATTCTGCTTCAGGCTGTTCAGATCCACGGCAAATCCATGGTTCTGGGAAGTGATTTCCACTTTGCCCGTGGCCAGGTTTTTAACCGGCTGGTTGCCCCCCCGGTGGCCGAATTTGATTTTCAGGGTTTTTCCGCCCATGGCCAGTCCCAGCAGCTGCATGCCCAGGCAGATCCCGAAAACCGGGGCAAATCCCAGCAGTTTTCTGATAGTGTCCACCGCATAGGTCAAGGGCTCCGGATCTCCCGGACCGTTGGACAGAAAGATGCCGTCCGGCTGCAACGATTTTATAACTTCAGGGGATGTTTTGGCCGGGACGGTAAGCACTTCGCATCCGGCCCGCTCCAGGCACCGGATGATATTGTACTTAATGCCGAAATCCAGGGCCACCACAGAGTGCTTTTTTCCCCGGTGGCGCCAGACAAAGGTGTTGGACAGGGTATCGGCATTGACATAATCCGGCTGGTTGTATTTCCAGAAATACGGTTTTTTTGTGGTCACAAATTCCACCAGGTCACTGCCGGCCATGGAGGGTACCTGGCGGGCCTTTTGGACCAGGGAATCAGGTTCCAGATCCGAGGTGGAAATGGCTGCCCGCATGGCCCCTGATTTTCTGATATGCCGGGTCAACGCCCGGGTATCCAGATCTTCAACGCCCAGCACATGGTTTTTGATGAGATAATCAGCCAGGGTTCCTTTGGACCGGAAGTTGCTGGGAAAATCCTGATATTCTTTTATAATAAATGCAGGCACCTGAATCCGGTTTGATTCCACATCTTCGAAATTTATCCCGTAATTGCCTATGAGCGGATAGGTCATGGTCACCATCTGGCCGTAATAGGAGGGATCGGTGAGTATTTCCTGGTAACCGGTCATGCTGGTGTTGAAAACCACTTCACCACGGGCGTCTCCTGGTCCTGTAAAGCTTCTGCAGGCAAAGGTCCTGCCGTCTTCCAGGGCTAATAATGCTTTCATCTCGTTTGTTTACCTGTTTTTCACCTTATGTTGACATCACGGATCCGAAGGCCTGTCCGGATCATACTTCACAACCGTGCTTCATTGTTGAAGCTCCAATAAATATCATAAAACACAGCGTTTTAGCAAGGCAGGAATGACGAATTTCAAAATAAGGTACTCAATGTTCAAATGGTATGGGCCGGCCCGCCAGGCAGCGGCCGATCTGATCCAGATCCCCTTGTTTGACCCATGCCCACTTTTCCCGGAAAAGCCGGTCGCTCAGATAGCTGCTGTCTGGATCGCTGCTGCGCTGAACATATTTTTCCAGGTGTCCCGGACCGCCATTGTACATGGCATACAGCATCCCGGCCAGAAAATCATCATCAACTGCAGGGTCAGGCTGTTTTTTTTGCCAGCGCATCGCATACCGGGTGAAATACAGCGCAAGGATGTCACACCCGGTCATGGCATTGTAGGCGATATCCCAGCGCAGTTTGTCCTGGTCGTAGATGCCGCGCCATACCCGTTCATTGATCTGCATGATGCCCACCGATGTCTGGTTGTAGGACCGCAGGTAAATAATGGATTCCTGTGCTTCAATGAACTGCCGAAAACAGCTTTCCTGCCACGCAGTGGCCAGAACCGTCCGGCGGAACATGGCATGGCGGTCCGCAGGGATCCGGGTATCCTGCAGTTTCTCTTTGGTCTGTTCTTTTATCAGGCGGATGGCTTTTTCAAGGTAGGCAGCCGGTGATTCCTGGTACAGGAGCCATTGCCGGGCATGAACCCGGTGCTTTTCCGGAATATCGGCCAGGGCAAAGGCTGTACCAAAAATCAGGCGGTACAGATGCGACAGCTGTTTCAGTCTGAAATGCCAGCCGGTCTGACCTGATCCGGGCTGCCCGATCCCCAGGGTGTTTTTCAGGTGAGGGGATATATCGGGATCATACTTCAGTGACGGGGCCTTGCCTTCGGCCACCAGGGCTGCCAGCTGGTGCAGCCCCTGTCGGCTGATGTCCAGCCCCAGCAAAGGTCCGAGCCGGTCCAGGGTCACCAGGGAATCGGCAGCGGAAAAAAAGGCCAGGTATCCCAGCATGGAATCGGTTCCGGATTCCTTGAGGTGATGCCTGAAAACCGGAGACATCAGTTCCCAGCTCATGATAAACTGTTTGCGGACAAAATCATCTGTTCCGGGATCGGGCTTTTCCAGTTCTTCGGAGAAAGCGTACCGCAGCCGCAGCAGTACATCCAGCAGAATATGCTGTTCATCCGGAGTCAGGGGCCGTGATGACAGGGCAGTGATCAGGTGGACCACAAAAGCATCCCAGGTTTCCCAGGCATTTATGAATGCCTGCTTATGGGACTGGGAAAGAACAATCGGGGCGGATGGCGCGGATTTCTGGAAAATGGTGTCCGGAATATCCATTTGCTGCTGAAACGACAAACCGGTTTTCCCGATGTCAATCGGGCCGGGCCGCAGGCTGTCCACAATTTTGAGGACACTGTCGGGTTTGTCTTCGGGCAGGACGGCTTTTAGAAATTTTTCGAGTGCGGTTCGGGGAATACCCAGGTCGATGGCAATGCCGTCCAGCAGTCCCGGCAGATGATCCCGGGCCTGCTGCCAGATATAATCCGCCAGCCGGGCCGGATTGCGGTCCGGGGTTTCCAGGCGGGAAGACACGGTGGTAAACCGCAGCTGCCAGGTTTTTGGATCCAGCACCGGCTGCAGGCGGGTCACCAGAAATCCGTCAAAAGAGATTGGAACCAGGCAGATACTGCCTGCGGAAATACCGTAACGGATATGAACGCGCATGTCCAGAAACAGGCTTTTGTCTGCTTCGCGGAAACTCGGAGCTGACACCCGGATGGTCTGGCAACCGTCTGCATCTTCCACCAGTACAGCCTGTTTTTCCGGACCTGAAAAAACGGCATTGGCCGCCAGGGAATCGAGCATGTCATAATCCAGGGCCATGGGCACCGAGATGGTCCGGCTGCCGGCCTGTCCCTGCAAAGCAGACACCATGATCAGGAAAAAAATGACAATGGCTGCCTGAAGCAGGCGGAACACGTATTTTATTTTAAACAACCAACAAAGTCTGATTTTTCCCTCCCCATTTTTGTGTCCCTGCATAGGTGGTTCGTTTTCATCAGGGTTTTTCCATGAAAATGCAATAGTCCCGGTATCATATCCTGATCAGGAAGAAAAGAAAATGATTATTCCCCCCCAAATTCCCAGATCTGGCTCTGTGCTGTTTCAGGACTTGATAAAAAATGCGGTTGATATTATGTATGAAGGCTGAAAAACGCCATGTATGAAAAACGACAACCTGTAACTGTCTGGCGGTGCCATGGATGACAAACCCGATGCCCGGATGATCGATACCGTATTTCCCGGTCTGTCCCCTTCTTTGAAAACCCTTTTGACGACCCGGCTGGACCGGTTTTATGACCGCCTTGAAAGCTCCGGGCCTGATCTGGATGCCGGCGGTGTGGACCGGGCGGACCTTGTCCGGGTTTTTCTGTTCAGTGATTTTGTGGCGGATTGCCTGGCAAAGGATCCGGGCATACTCCATGATTTGTCCGCTTCACAGGATCTGGTTGCCGTCCGAAAGCCGGAATGGTACCCGGACCGGGCCGCACAGATTACTGCCAAAGCCGATGCAGAACAGGCACGCAAACTGCTGATGAATTTCAAGTGCCGGGAGATCATCCGCATCGCCTGGCGGGATTTGACCGGCAAGGCAGATCTGTCCGAAACCCTGTCCGATCTGTCACACCTGGCCATGGCCTGCGTTTCCCGCGCCCTTGATCTTCTTTATGAAAAATTGTGTGTCACCCACGGTACCCCCATGGACAACCACGGCCATGCCCAGCAAATGGTGGTTCTGGGCATGGGAAAACTGGGGGCAAAAGAGCTGAATTTTTCTTCGGATATCGATCTTGTCTTTGTATATCCCAAAGAAGGAGATACCTGGCTGGACGGCCGGATCAAAACCGCGAACCAGGATTTTTTCACCCGGCTGTGCAAGCAGTTTCTGTCCTTTTTTGCCGGCTCCGGCGGTACCCATTTTTACCGGGTGGATACCCGGCTGCGGCCCTTTGGAGACAGCGGTCCGCTGGTCATGAGCGCAGATGCGTTTGAAGAATATTACCAGAGCCAGGGACGGGAATGGGAACGGTACGCCATGATCAAGGCCGCCCCTGTGGCAGGGGATCTGGCTGCCGGCCGTCTGCTGCTCCACAATCTCAACGGGTTTATTTTCCGCCGTTATTTTGATTACGGATCATTTGATTCGTTCCGGGACATGAAGCAGCGCATCACCCTGCAGGTGAAGAACGCGCGGTTGAAAAACAACATTAAAGTGGGGGCCGGCGGGATCCGGGAGATCGAATTTTTCGGCCAGCTGTTCCAGCTTATCCGGGGAGGGGTAGAGCCCGCTCTGCAGACTCCGGGGATTTTGCAGGTTCTGGACCAGCTGGTGGTCCACGATTGTATCGATACCGCCACCCGGGATGATCTCAGAGATGCGTATACTTTTTTGCGCACCGTGGAAAACCGCCTGCAGCAGTATCAGGACCTGCAGACCCATGATATTCCGGAACATCCGGACCATCAGCAGATTCTGGCCCTTTCCACGGGATTTGATTCTTTCAGCCGATTCAAGGAAAAGCTGGATCAAGTTCTGGTCACTGTTCACGGCCATTTTTCCCAGCTGCTGGTCACGGAGACGGATGACCGCAAAGATGTTGCTGCCAGGGAATTAAAAGAGATGTGGATGAACATCAACGACCCCCAGTTTTCTCCGGAAGCCATCGAGGTGGCCGGATATGCGGATCCCGACCGGGTGCTGTCAATACTCAGATCACTGGCTTCCCATCCCAATACCTTGCGCCTCACTCCCGGCGGTAGAAAAAAACTGGCCCGCCTGGTGCCGGTGCTGCTGAAAAAAGTGGGTCAGGCCAAAGACAGCGAAGCGGTGCTGGTCCGGCTGGTGGACCTCATCATCACCATCGAGCGTCGGACCACTTATCTGTCTTTGCTCATTGAAAACACCCAGGCCCTGGATACGCTGGTCACCCTGGCCGCAAAAAGTCCCTGGATCATCTCTTTTCTGTCCAGCCATCCCGTGCTGCTGGATGAACTGCTGCACCCGGTCACCCTGTATGCACCGCCGAAAAAAGCGGCACTGGAAAGAGAGATGGCCGCCCGGATGGCCAAGATAGATCCCCATGACCTGGAGTATCTTCTGGAGGAATTGAATATTTTCCGTCAGGTCAACACCCTGCGGGTGGCAGCCGCTGATGTGAGCGGTGATTATCCGTTGATGAAGGTCAGTGACCATCTTACGTATATCGCGGAAACCGTTCTTGCACAGGTCCTGTATATTTCCTGGCATATTGTCACCACCAGATACGGATGCCCGCCGGATCTGTCAAAAGACGGTATCGACCATTGCGGGTTTGCCATCGTGGCTTACGGCAAAGTGGGGGGATTGGAAATGGGGTACAAGTCCGACCTGGATCTGGTATTTTTGTACCAGGGGGAACCAGGGGATACCACGGGCGGAGAACGGTCCATTGAAACGGTCCGGTTCTATGCCAACCTGGCCCAGCGCATCATCCACGCCCTGACCATGCACACCCCGGCCGGCACCCTGTACGGGGCGGACATGCGGCTGCGGCCGGGCGGGGATGCGGGCATGATCGTCTCTCACATTGACGCATTTGAAGAGTATCTGGAAAACAAGGCCTGGACCTGGGAACACCAGGCCCTGATCCGGGCCAGGCCCATTACCGGAGACAAATCTGTGCGCAACCGTTTTGGTGTGATCCGGCAGAAAATCCTGTGCACCCCCCGGCCGGAAGATGAACTCAAACAGGCGGTCAGAGAAATGCGCGAACGCATGCGCACCCAGCGTCTGAAACCGGAGCCCGGGATTTTTGACCTCAAACAGGGTCCCGGCGGCATTGTGGACATCGAATTTCTGGTGCAGTATCTGACACTCAGGCACGGGGCCAGGTACCCGGATGTCACGGTGTGGACCGACAATGTCCGGCTCCTGGAAGGGCTGAGCTGTGAAGGACTGATTTCCGGGGAGGAAAGCGGCATCCTGCAGAAAGCCTATATCACCCTGCGTCAGGTGGTCCACCGCCTGACCCTCCAGGAGAAAAAGCCGCTGGTG
Organism: Desulfotignum sp.; assembly: GCA_011389575.1. Classification (GTDB taxonomy): domain Bacteria; phylum Desulfobacterota; class Desulfobacteria; order Desulfobacterales; family Desulfobacteraceae; genus Desulfotignum. Next base: position 8,268 of record JAABUB010000003.1, read on the forward strand.
ACGTCTGAACGGTTCAAAGAGATGACCGAGGAGGTCAAAGCGATCTATGACCGGCGCCTGGGCCTTCCTGCAGTTCCGGATTGAGACTTGTTACCAAGGTTGATACAGCCGGGAAACAACAAATGTCAAAGCGGTCTTTTGAGCAGGTTCTTCCCAAAAAAAGTCTACCGATTTACCGGTCGCTTCCAGAAAATATGCCAGATCTTTCGTTCATAAGTCGATCTCATTCACATACAAGTAATAGATCCGCAACACATGAAGGGTCTCATAGGGTATTTCCCGGTCCATCGCCTCGAAGACCGGTTTCAGCAACTGATATCCATGCGTGTCAAAGGCCTGGAGCACTTTTTCCCGGACATCGGGCGACAGGGTGCATTCATCGATTACGTGTCCGGATGCAATCGGGTTTCCTTCCTGAAAATACCGGAACAGATGGCTGATGATGGTAGTGGTTTTGACATGGAACTGGTTGGCGATATCAGTGACAGACATGCCCTGATGGTAGAGCCTGCCTACCTGAAAATGGCGGTTCTCTTTTGTAGAAACGGTTGCCGGGGCCAGGGGGTTTTTTCTTTGGGGTACATCAGAGATGCCATGGGCGGTGCAGAATTCCCGGATGAGCGCCATGAATGCCGGGCCGTATTTTTCCAGCTTGGTTTGGCCTACGCCGAAGGTGTTCAGAAAATCGGTGTCTGTTCTCGGGAAAAAAGTGGCCATCTCCAGCAGGGCTTTGTCGGGAAAAACGGCATAGGGCGGCACACCCGCCTCATCCGCCAGCTCTTTTCGCTTTTGGCGAAGCTGTTCAAACAGATCCGGGTGATGGGCCGGTAATTCAGCAGATTCGGCATTGGTTGCTTCCGTCACAGGCTGGGAAAGTTTGTGACGGGGATCCTGCCATCCCGACACTTTTGTTTCTCCTTTCAACACCCCCCAGGCCTCCGGGGTAAGGGTCAGTCCGCCGTAGTTGTCCTCCCGCTGTACAAACCCTTTGCTCTGGAACTGCCGGGAAAGGTAGAACCACTGCTTTTTTGACAGGTCTTTTCCAATGCCGTATGTGGACAGGAGGTGGTGTCTGAACTGGAAGATTTTTTTGGTTTCCGCGCCCCGGAGCACATCGATGATATGGCCGGCCCCGAACCGCTCGCCGGTGCGTTTCACACAGGACAGAAATTTCTGGGCAGCAATGGAAATATCCTGGACCTGCTCCTGCGGTGCCAGGCAGTTGTCGCACATGCCGCAGTCATCCCGGGCCGCAGTTTCCCCGAAATAGGCCAGCAGCCTTTTTTTGCGGCAGTCTTCGGCCTCGGCAAACCGCACCATGTCCTCCAGATGAAACCAGGCGGCCCGGTTTCGCTGTTCATCCTGGCTGGTGATAAGGGATTTCAACCGGGGGATGTCGGCATGGGAGAACAGGAGCAGGCATTCGGCATCCAGGTCGTCCCGTCCGGCCCGGCCGATCTCCTGGTAATAGTTTTCAACACTTTTGGGCAGGTCATAATGCAGCACAAACCGGACATTGGGTTTGTCAATGCCCATGCCAAAGGCGATGGTGGCCACAACGATACGGACATCATCTTTGATGAATTCGGTCTGGAAGCGGTTGCGTGCCGTATCATCCAGACCGGCATGATAGGGCCGCACGGAAAATCCCCGGGCTGCCAGCTGATTCGACAGGTTCTCCACCTGTTTTCTGGACAAACAGTAGATGATGCCGGAGTCATCTTTATGGGATGCAAGAAAATCCAGGGTCTGCTGCAGGGGATTATCCTTGAACATCACCCGGATCACCAGGTTTTTCCGGTCAAAGCTGCCGATGAATGCCCTGAATCCATCATCCTGTGAAAATCCCAGACTGGTCTGGATATCTTTTTGTACCGTCGGGGTGGCCGTGGCGGTGAAGGCGGTGCAGACCGCTTTGGGAAACTGCTGCCGAATCTGTGCCAGCTGCCGGTATTCCGGCCTGAAATCATGGCCCCAGGCGGAAATGCAGTGGGCCTCGTCAATGGCCAGGCAGTCCACGGCCACAGCGTGGAGCATCTCCAGTATCTGGGGGCGGACCAGGGATTCCGGGGCGATATACAGCAGTCTGACCCGGCCTTGCTGAATCAGAGACACATGGTGCCGGTACTGTTCCACTGGCAGGCTTGAGTTGAGGCATACCGCAGAAATGCCCATCTCTCCGAGCTGATCCACCTGGTCCTTCATCAAAGAAATCAAGGGAGACACCACAATGGTGAGCCCGTCAAACACCAGGGCCGGCAGCTGAAAGCACAAGGATTTGCCGCCCCCGGTGGGAAGCACCACCAGGACGTCCTTTTTTTCCAGGATATGCTCAATGATTTCTTTTTGCAGGGGCCGGAAATCATCATACCCGAATACTGTTTTCAAGATTTCCATGGCAGTTCCTCCTTCTTGTTCTGTTTACCACAGTAACCCGACATGTCAACACCCGGATGCTCCCGCTGGATATTTGCCATCTGTTTATTTCCCACGACCTGCATGTGGTGAAATATATTTTAGACCACATGGCCTTCATGTACCCGGGAAAAATTGTTGAAGTGGCCTTTTCTTCTGAATTTTACGAAGACCATGGCGATGGAACCTGTTAAAATGATTTTACTTCTCTCTGGTTCATGGTATAATCTTTTTGTCTTAATATTGGAGTAAAAAAGTGAAATTCAGTGAGCTTGTCAGATTACTTGAACGTAATGGGTTCAAAATTATCAAAGAAAAAGGCTCGATAAGATATTACCGTAAATCTGGATGGAATAAATTGATACGGGTTGATTATCACGGTTCAAAAGAAGTTCCAACGGGAACGTGTCATCAAATCCTAAAAGCAGCAGGAATACACAAACAATAAAAGGAGTAAATAGAAATGATCGAATTACCCTATTCATTAATTATCGAAGCAACCGAGGAACCGGATTATTTCGGTTTTTTTTCACCAGATCTGGAGGGGTTCTCAGGCATAGGTCATTCTGTGGAAGATTGTTTGTTCAAAGCCAAATGGGGTATGAAGGAACATGTCGAAGTTCTTAAGCAAGAAGGTCTTCCGGTCCCTTTAGAAAAGACAGATCCTAAAATTATTGTTCAGAACGAAAAGAAGATGGAAATTGCCTGATGCATAGTAAATATTCAGGAGATGAGAAACAGGCTCAACCCCGGCCAGTAGGTGATGATGAGCACCGCCAGCAGCAGCACCAGCATGAAGGGGATGGTGGCCCGGTAGATCGTCATGATGGGCTTGTTGAACCGGTACCCGGCGATGAACAGGTTCATGCCCACCGGCGGGGTGAAATACCCGATCTGCATGTTGGCTAAAAAGATAATGCCCAGGTGGACCGGATGAATACCGTATTCCATGGCCACCGGCAGCATCAGCGGCACCATGATGACAATGGCGGAAAAAATATCCAGCATGGTGCCCAGCATCAGCAGAAACAGGTTCAGCAGGATCAGAAACACCCATTTGCTGGCAATGAACTGCTGGCACAGGGCAAACAGTTTCATGGGGACCTGGGCGTCAATGAGAAAGTTGGTAAATGCCAGAGATACCCCCAGAATGAGGAGAATGCCTCCCACCATAATCATGGATTCCCTGATAATGGACGGCAGGCGCGACCATTTGACTTCGCGGTATATCAGCATTTCCACCACCAGCACATACATGGCTGACACGGCAGCAGCCTCTGACACGGCAAAATATCCAGAGTAAATACCGGCAAATACAAATATGGGCAGCGGGATTTCCCAGGCTGCAGCCCGGAGGGCGGACAGGCAGTTTTTTACGGAAAACCGGGTTAAGGGCACCGGGTTATGCCGGTTGGCCCGGATACTCCAGGCAGACAGCAGAAGGATCATGACCAGGGCCGGCAGTATCCCGGCGGCAAACAGTTTTTCAATGCTGATATCTGCACCGGCATCCATCTGCTGGGCAATGATGCCGTAGAGAATCAGGGGAAGAGATGGGGGCAGCAGCAGCCCCAGGCTTCCTGAGGTGGTGACAAGCCCCAGGCTGAAGTTTTCACCATAGCCGTCCTGTTTTAAAGCCGGGTACAGCAGTGCCCCCATGGCAACAATGGTCACCCCGGAAGCGCCTGTAAAGGCGGTGAACAGGGCACATACCACAAAGGCCACAATGGCAAGCCCCCCGGGCATCCACCCCAGAAAGGCCCGGGTCAGGCCCACCAGCCTGTATGCGGCTTTGCTTTCCGCCAGAAGGTACCCGGTAAAAGTAAACAGGGGAAGGGCCACCAGGATGGGGGTGTCGGCAATGCGGTACAGCTCGATGGCCACCACGGACAGGTCGATGCCCAGCATGGTAAAACCTGCCATGGCCGCCCCGGTGAGCACCGTGAACAAAGGGGCCCCCAGCAGGGTCATGAGAACAAGGCTGGTGATGACCAGAAAAATCATGAGGGATTTCCAGAACCAGATGGATTTTCAGGATTTTCAGAGTCAAAGGTTACGAACCTGCGAAAGAAAAAGAGCAGGTACCGGATACCCATGACAAGAAACGCCACCGGTATGATGATTTCACACACCCATGCCGGGACCCCGGCAAAGGCTGTCATGCCGTCAGCCATTTCCATGTATACAAACCGGGCACTGTGCCAGGTCATGATTAGGCAGATCAGGGCGGTGAACCCGTGGGTAACAAGGGTAGAGACATGTTTGGCAGCAGGGGGCAGGTACCGGAAGATCACATCGATGCGGATATGGTTGTCAGACCGGCTGGCTGCCATTGCCCCCAAAAGACCGGTCCAGAGCACCAGTACCCGGACCAGGGAATCCCCCCACACAATGCCGGAACCAAAAAAATTGCGCAGCCCGATCTGGGCCACAGCCAGACCGATCATGGCCAGAAGCAGCCCTACCAGGATGCTGTCTTCAATTTCCTGTAACAATCGGATAACAATATCAGTCATGAAATTCTTTGAGCAGCTGGTCGATCTGTTCCACCACATCCTTTGGCAGCGTCCCTGCAGCCACCATTTCATCTGTCGCTCTGGCAGCGGTTATCCGCCATTCCTCCAGTACCGGCCCGGACGGGGTAATAAACTGGATCCCCTGGTTTTTCAAGGCGGCAATGGCTTTGATATCATCTGTGCGGTTCCGGGCATCGATATCTGCAAAGGTTTTTGTCATGATCTGTTTGACAATCGCCCGGTCTGGTTCGCCAATTTTTAAAAACTGTTTTTTGTCCACAGCCAGTATCCCGTATAAATAGATCAGCGGAATATTGGTGACATATTTGATCTGGGTGTGCCACTGGAGGATCAGGGCGGCCACAGGAGAGGTGGCAACGGTATCGATGAGGCCCGACTGCATGGCGGTCCGCACATCTGCCAGGGGCAGGGGAATGGGGGAGATCCCGAATACCCCCATGGTATCCTGGCTGACTTTGTCATTGTCCGGTATCCAGACCTTGCGTTTTCTCAGATCTGCCACACTTTCAACCCGCTCTTTGGACATGATATAGGCAAATCCGCCGCCGGTGAGGCCAAAGGTGACCAAACCGGCATCATACAGGCCGTCCTGAATATATCGGTCCATGTGCTGCCGGACATGGTCCACCTGTTCCAGGGTGGAAAATTTCATGGGCTGGGCATAGATCTGGTTTCCCGGAAAAAAATCCGACAGTGTCCCCCCCACCACGGCGCCTCCGTGGAGCTGGCCCACCCGGATTTTGCGCAGCACAGCCTTGTCATTGCCCATGACACCGCCGGGGTAAAACCGGAATGTCACCCGGTTTTGGGTCTGGTCTGCCACCTGTTCAGCCCCCTGGCGCATTTTTTCCATCCACATGGACCCTTCCGGGGAAAGGGTGGCAATTTTCAGGGTGATACCCTGAGCAATGGCCGGGGCACCTCCCAAGAGCATCACCAGAATGACGGCGCAGTAAAGAACATGTTTCATATAAAAGACTCCGGTTAAAAATAATCATCAGCCGCATCCAGCAGAACTTTGGCCTGCTGCCGGGCATGGGTGTTCATCAGGGTATAGCCCTCTGCCACAGGATCGGCTGCCAGGACCTCTGTGAGCAGGCGGTCATGCAGGGTACGGTCAAAGGTCATTTTTGCATAGAGCCTGGCATACATCACCTTGGCCATGAGGTTTTTGCCTTTGGAAAGCGCAATGGCTTTTTCAAAAAAAACTCTGCCCTGTTCCGGCCTGCCCCCGAGGGCCGGGGGCAGGAATGTGGCCAAAGTGCCAAGGTACAGATATGCAGCCCCGTCCCGATAGGATTCATCCAGCTGGACCACCTTTTTCATGATGTCTTCAATGCGGGATATGTCTGCCAGGGCATTGAAATCATCTGTGTTGGCCATGATCCAGCCGGACCAGGCCGCACCCAGGGAAAACAGGGCCGGCAGGCTGTTTTTGTCCAGGCTGTCAACAGCTGATTTGAAGTCGTCATAGGGTTTTTCGGTCAGGCTGCACGCCTGTCTGTCAGACAGGCAGATGGCTCTTTCTGCATAGTTCAGGGCCTTGGCAGCCAGTTTTTTGGATCGGGCCTCATCGGTGACAAACACATCTGCATAGGCTGTGTACAAAAGGGCTGCTGTGGTGAGCATATCTTCTGCCTCCGGGTCCTGGCTGATGAGGCTGTCGATCATGAGCAAATAGGCCGGGGCACCGGCTTCCACCATGGCCGGGTCATCATTGTTCACAATGGTGTCGGACAGCTGGACCATCATCTTCGATGAGACGGAACATGCGGAAACAAGGAAAACAGCCGCAAAAACAACTGCCATCCGGATGAGAAGACAGCTGCCTGAAGCGGTGCCGGCAAAGGATTTCATGTCTGGGTAACTCCCTATACGCCCTGGTCGAGCATGGCATCCACCACCTTGACAAAGCCGGCGATATTGGCGCCTGCCAGGTAGTTGCCGGGTTGGCCGTATTCTTCGGCCGCATCCAGACAGATTGTATGGATATTTTTCATAATGGTCTTCAGCCGGTCATCCACCTCCTGCCTGGGCCAGTTCAACCGCATGCTGTTCTGGGCCATTTCAAGGCCGGACACTGCCACGCCCCCGGCATTGGCAGCCTTACCCGGCCCATAGAGAATTTTTTCTTCAAGAAAGATCTCCACAGCATCTGTGCTGCAGGGCATGTCCGCTCCCTCGCACACCAGGGCCACCTTGTTTTTCATCAGGTTTTGGGCATCTTTGCCGGTGAGTTCATTCTGGGTGGCGCAGGGGAGGGCACAGTCAGCGGGAATATTCCACATGGGCTGGTGGTCGAGGGTGTGATCACGCTCCACATACACCGCATCGGAATATTTGTTTATATATTCCATTATGCGGCCCCGCCTGAAATTTTTCAGCCGTTTGATATAATCCAGTTTGCCTGCGTCAATGCCCTCTTCATCATAAATATAGCCTGCGGAATCCGACATGGTAAGCACCACCGCTCCCAGATCGATGAGCTTTTCCGCCGTATGCTGGGCCACATTACCCGAACCCGAGATCAGGCATTTTTTTCCTTCCAGGGTCTGGTTTTTGGAGGCCAGCATCTGGGCCGCAAAATAGACAGTGCCGTATCCGGTGGCTTCGGGCCGGATCAGGCTGCCCCCCAGGGTCAGGCTTTTTCCGGTGAGAATACCGGAAAACTCTTTGTGTATCTTTTTATACATGCCGAACAGATATCCGATCTCCCTGGCACCCACACCGATGTCTGCCGTGAGGATATCTTTGTTGGGACCGATATGGGCATGCAGTTCGGTCATGAAGCTCTGGCAGAAGCGCATGACTTCGCGGTCGGATCTGCCTTTGGGCTCGAAATCAGCACCGCCGCAGGCCCCGCCCATGTTCATGGTGGTCAAGGCATTCTTGAACACCTGCTCAAAGGCAAGAAACTTCATGATGCTCAGGCTGACAGAGGGATGAAACCGCACCCCCCCCACACAGGGGCCGATGGCGCTGTTCATGCCCACCCGGAATCCCCGGTTGATCTGTACCTGGCCCTGGTCATCCACCCAGGGCACGCAGAACATGAATACTTTTTCCGGTTCGGTGATCCGCTTGAGAATGGCTTCCCGGCGGTATTCCGGATGCCTGTCGATCAATGTCCGGACAGAGGCGGTCACGGTTTCCACAGCCTGGTGAAATTCATGTTCACCGGGATTTTTTGTCTTTATAAAAGACAGCATATCAGACATGGTACCCTCCTGTTTTTTCACGCGTCAATGATCTGCATGGCCTCGTTGCGATAGGCATCCATGACATAGGCAATGTTGGTGATTTTGGCGCACTCTTCGGTCAAAGCAAAGATATCTCTGCGGCTGATATGGGGGACGGCCCAGTTTCTGGAGCCGGCCATGATCTGCTGGAGCCCCACCTTGATCTTGTCCACCGCACTGAAGATGCCGATGGCACCAAGTGGCAGATCTTTTGCCGCATCACCATATTTTTCCTTGAGCACCTCATAATTCATGAATATTTCCTCTTTGGTGGTACCATACCTGGATACGGTAGAGGGAAGCCCCCCGTCTTCGTTTCTCAGCCAGCGCTCCGCGTTTTTGCCCACCATGCCCGGAATCATCAGTGCCCGGCCCATGCAGACTGCCTTGCAGTACGGGGCACCCAGGGCCAGGGCCTTGAAAACATGGTCTTCAGAGGAAAATCCGCCGGCAAAGGCAATATCCGGTACGGGCAGGCCGCGTTTGTCCAGGCGTTCACACAATTCAAAAGCCATGGCATGCAGGTAAATGGCGGGGATTCCCCATTCGGTCATCATCCGCCACGGGCTCATGCCGGTGCCGCCCGGTGCGCCGTCAATGGTGAGCAGATCGATTTTGGCCTCACTGGACCATTTGATGGCCATGGCCAGTTCCCGCATGGGATATGCCCCGGTTTTCAGGGTGATCCGTCTGGCCCCCAGCTGACGCAGCCTTTCCACCTCTTTCATGAAACTTTCCTGGTCGATGAATCCCAGACGGGAATGGCGTTCAAACTGTTTTAACGGCCCGGCTTTGAAGGATGCCTGATGGGCCGGCATCTCCGGGTCCGGGGTGACGATATAGCCCCGTTTTTTCAGCTCGATGGCCCGTTTCAGGGAATTGACCTTGATTTCACCCCCGATGCATTTGGCCCCCTGTCCCCATTTGAGTTCAATGGTTTCCACCCCCAGTTTGTCAATGACGTACTCGGCCACACCGTTGCGGGTGTCTTCCACGTTCATCTGTACCAGGATATCCCCGTATCCTTCGTGAAACCGCCGGTATTCAGTGACCCGCCGGTCCATTTCCGGGGATTTTGTCACCCTGCCGTTTTTGTCCAGTTCCAGTGCAGGATCGATGCCGCAGACATTTTCACCGCACACAAGGGTGATGCCGGAGATGGCGGCCCCTATGGCAAAATGCTCCCAGTTTTTCCGGGCAATATCGGTACTGCCCAGAGCCCCGGTGAATATGGGCACCTTCATTTTCACCTTGTCTGTCACCCCGTATCGGGTTTCGGTGTTTACGGCGGGAAACGTGGCCTTGTCAGGGTCCGGTTCAATCCCCTTGGCCCCCAGGGCATATCCCATGATATTCAGATGGGAGTAATCCACGGGATAGTCCTTGTCCGCACCGGCGGTGATACTGCCGAAGGGTTCGGGGTACAAAAGTTCCCGGCCCCTGAAGGTGGCGTGGAACAGGTCGCAGTTGCCTTTGCATCCATCAATGCACCGGCTGCAGATACCGGACTGCGGTGCAATATTCCTGGACCGGTTTTTTGTCTGCAGGGCATCATTGGCATTGGGCCTTTGTAGATTCATGTTTCCTCCTGATTCAATGAGTTGTGGGAACACGCAGCTTACATTGTATTGCACTGTATGGAAAGCTGGGGTATTTACTCCAGTCGGCCTTTTAGCAAGTCCCCCAGACCGGCAAAAGGACTGGTGCCGCCCCCTTTGTCTGCATGGTTGTCCGACGGCCCGTCTGCATAGGCATCGGCAACCTGGTCCCGGGAATGCACATTATCATGGCAGTAAATGCACAGCAACTCCCAATTGCTGCCGTCCGGCGGATTGTTGTCATGGTTGTGGTCCTTGTGGTGCACCGTCAGTTCCTTGAGACGTTTGCCTTCAAACTCCCTGCCGCAATGGCCGCAGATCCAGGGGAAAAGTTTGAGGGCCTTTTCCCGGTAGGTTTTTTCACGTGCCTGACGGGTTTTGTGTACCTCAGTAAGAATGGAATCTGATTTTGTGTTACCTGTGGCAGCCATGGGTGGTTTCCTTTGTTTTTAATGACAAATATGAAGATATATGTTTTTGTATGCAGATTTCTGGCCAAATGTCATGTATAAAAAAAATTTGCCGGTTTGGCAATCACAGAATTCGGCATCTGAATATTTGCCATAGCGCCGCACCTTCAGGGGCGGGCTTGGGACCAGGACACGGCATGGGACGATTGAAAAAACTGATGCCCTTATGGCAAATATCCAGAGAGGTACGATTGTTTTTTCAAACTCCGGTATTTCATGGTATAGTGAACGGGCAATTGCGGTATGATTTCTGAGAGGACAATGATCCATGGGAAAATATGTGAAAACCGGTTCCAAAAGCGGCCGAACCTGGCTGATCCTGTTTCTGGCCGCAACAAGCCTGTTTGTTTTTTTCAGGACAGCTGCAGTACCGGCAGCGGATAAAACCATTCATGTCATCCCTGTGACCGGTACGGTGGAGCCGGGGATGGCTGCTTTCATCAAAAGAAGCGTGGATGAGATTCTTGCAGCCGAGCCGGATGCCCTCATAGTTTTCAAGCTGGATTCATTCGGGGGACGGGTGGATTCAGCCCTGGAAATCGTGGAAACCCTTTTATCCATTCCCATGGGACAGTCCATATCTTATGTGGAAAAACGGGCCATATCTGCCGGCGCCCTCATTGCCCTGGCCGGCAATGTCCTGGTCATGAAGGAAAATACCCTGATCGGGGACTGTGCCCCCATCATCCAGACCAGTGAAGGCCAGAAAGAGATGGGGGAAAAAACCCAGACCGTGCTCCGGGCCCAGTTTCGGACCCTGGCCAAGAAAAACGATTATCCCGAGGTGCTGGCGGAATCCATGGTTACCAAAGGCATGGAGGTCTATGAGGTCACCCTGGATGGAGAAACCAAGTATATGGACAAAATCGGGTTCAATGACCTGACCGAACAAAAAAAAGAACGTATCACAAAAAAAACAACCGTTGTGGCCGAGGGGGAACTTTTGACCATGGATGATGTGGAAGCCCGGAATCTGGGATTTTCCAGAGCCAGTGTCACAGACCTGGATCAGGCACTGGCACATCTGGGCTATGAAAATTATACCCTGAAATACATGACAGAATCCTGGTCTGAAAGCCTGGTCCGGTTTCTCCAGCCGCTGTTGCCCATACTCATGCTGGTGGGGCTCGGTGCCCTGTATACGGAGATTAAGGCTCCGGGCTTCGGGGTTTTCGGGATCATCGGCATTGTCTGCCTGGGACTGGTCTTTTTGAACCAGTACCTGGTGGGCCTGGCAGATTACACCGAGCTGCTGCTGCTGCTCATCGGCACCCTGCTCATGGTGGTGGAAGTACTGGTGCTGCCGGGATTCGGCGTGGCAGGCATTGCCGGGATCCTGGTGCTGGCAGCCGGTCTGGTTCTCTCTTTTCAGGGATTTGTGGTGCCGGATCCCAAAATGCCCTGGGAAGGCCGTCTTTTGATCCGGAATATAGCCATGGTCCTGGGGGCTTTTGCCGGAGCCCTGGTTTTTTCTTTGTTCATGCTCAGGTATGTACTGCCCGGAGTGTCCAGGCTTATTAAAGGTCCGTATCTGGAGGCCACCCTTGGCGAAGCTTTGGTGGGATCGGATGAATCCCGGTCCGTTGTTGTGGGGGAGTCAGGTACGGCTGTAACGGCTTTGCGGCCTTCGGGAAAAATAAAGATCGGCTCCCGGAAAATCGATGCCATTACCAGAGGTGAATTTCTGGACCCGGGAACACCTGTAACCGTGGATGCGCTGGAACAGAACCGCGTGTTGGTGAAAGCTGCTGATAGATCTGCATCCAAAAGGAATGAATCATGAAATCCTATATAGTCCCCATTGCGCTCCAGCTGCTGGGGCTGGCGGTCATTGTGATGGAGATTTTTGTGCCCTCTCTGGGGCTTTTATCAGTTATGGCTGCCGGAATATTATTGTATTCCCTTTATCTGGTATTTAACACCATTTCTTTTTCTATGGGTATGGTGTTTCTGGGGGTGGATATTTTATTGATACCGGTTATTCTGATTCTGGGATTCAAGGCCCTGGGGGCCTCTTCTTTATCCCTGCATAAAAAATTGTCCAGCAGGGAAGGGGTTTCTTCCCAGGCCCCGGATCTGGTATCATGGAAGGGAAAACAGGGAGAAGCAGTAACGGATTTGCGGCCTTCAGGCACGGTAATGATAGACGGAAAACGCCTGGATGCGGTGACCGACGGAGAATATATGGATGCCGGTACACCGGTTGTGGTGACCCTGGTGTCGGGAAACAGAATTGTGGTTGACAAAATCGAATAAGGAGAAGCAGACATGGAGTTTATGTACATCCTGATAATTATTGCCGGTGTAATCGGCGTGGCCCTGTTTTATTTTATTTTTGCCTATATTGCCCTGTGGCTGCAGGCATTGGTGTCCGGTGCAAAGGTCGGGCTGATCAACATTATTTTCATGCGGTTTCGAAAAGTCCCCCCCAAATTGATTGTGGAGTCCAAGATCATGGCGGTGAAAGCCGGCATGGAGATTCCCACGGACAGCCTGGAATCCCATTTTCTGGCCGGCGGGAATGTCTCCCGGGTGGTCCAGGCCCTGATTGCCGCAGACAAGGCCAATATTGATCTGACCTTTAACCGGGCTGCCGCCATTGACCTGGCAGGCAGAGATGTGTTGGAAGCGGTGCAAATGTCGGTGAATCCCAAGGTCATTGAAACCCCGCTGGTGGCGGCCATGGCAAAAGACGGCATTCAGCTCAAGGCGATTTCCCGGGTCACGGTCCGGGCCAATATTGACCGCCTGGTGGGCGGGGCCGGTGCTGAAACCATTCTGGCACGGGTGGGAGAAGGCATAGTCACCACCATCGGGTCTGCCGAGACCCACAAAAATGTGCTGGAAAACCCGGATATGATTTCCAAGACAGTATTGAAAAAAGGCCTGGATGCCGGCACTGCCTATGAAATTCTGTCCATTGACATTGCAGATGTGGATGTGGGCAAAAACATTGGCGCGGAACTGGAAACCGACCGGGCCGAGGCAGACAAGAAAATTGCCCAGGCCAAAGCGGAAGAAAAGCGGGCCATGGCCTTTGCAACGGAACAGGAAATGCGGGCCCGGGTACAGGAAATGCAGGCCAAGGTGGTGGAGGCGGAAGCCCAGGTGCCCCTGGCCATGGCAGAAGCCTTCAGAAGCGGCAACCTCGGCATCATGGATTATTACAAAATGAAGAATGTGGCTGCTGACACAAAGATGCGGGACCAGATCGCCAAGGGTGAAACAGACACCACCCAGACAGATCAGAATACATAAATCTTTACAGCCATGAATCCTGTAAAAGGTGAAATTTTACAGGATTCATGGCAACACAAGGAGTGTCATGAATCTGGAAACCCTTATTAATGTAATTCTGGTGGTTTTTTTTCTTTTGTTTATCCTGCTTTCCAAAACCCTTGCCTCCAGAAAGAAAAAAACCACCGGGATTCAGAAAAAATTGTCAAAAAATCCCTTGTTTTCTTTTTTTCAGAAAATCAGGGACCAGGTACAGGAATCTATTCAGGAACTGGAAAAACAGGCCAGGCAGGAAAAACAAAAACAATCGGCAGACACGGATTTCTGGGATGAAATGGCAGAGCAGGAATGGACAGCAGGGGAACTGGCAGAACACGAAACACCTGCCGAGGCTGAATCACCTTCTTTGGCATCCCAAAGCCCTGCCATAGAAGAGCGTCAAACACAAAAACACCCCCCCAAAAGACCTGAAAAAAAACTTAGTGATCAGACAGTACCGCCGCCGACCATTCATCCTTATGGCAAACGTCCCAGCCTCCGCCAGGCGGTTATCTGGGCGGAAATCATCGGCAAGCCCGCGGCCCTGCGGAAAGATCACTCTGATTTTATCATATAGGTTTTGAATATCTTTTCGTGGGAGATATATTTTTTGCGGGACAGGTCTTCCAGGTACAAACGGATGGCATTGACCCTGCCCAGAATTTCCGATTCCGCCCGCTGGCGCATCAACCGTTTTGTTTGGATGATTTCTTTATGACGGATGCAGGTTACCTTGGGGTTTCCCATGGCCCGCTTGAAGTAGTTTCCCGGTTCTCCTGACAGGGCTGTCTGGTAATCATTGGGGGTGATGACCGATGCATCCACCGCAATGCCCCGTTCCTCAAACCGGGTGAGATTGGCCATGATCCGTTTTTTGAATATACGGCGTAAAAACGGGATACCTGCCAGCCAGCGGTAAAAGTTTTGTTTTTTCTTTGCAGCGATTTTTACGGCAAATTGCGGGTCCACATCTTCCAGGTTGGTAAACAGGCTGTGGCTGGCCATGATTTCTTTTTTTTTCTGCTTCCAGTCCACGGTGGGAATAACCTGGTTTCTGAATATCACTGTTTCCAGGGCTTCTCTGACCGTGGCGCTTTTGCCGCTGCCGGAGGAGCCTTCTACGAGTACGATAGGGGCCTTTGGTATGTCTGTATCTTCAACATATTCTTTGCGGATATGCACCCGGTAGATTCTTTCAAAGGTTTCTGCCAGTTCCACAGGTACGTGTATATCGGTGAGTTCTTTATCCAGAACCGCGATAAGGTAGTGGTACTTGGCTTTGGTCAGTTCTTTTTCAATGATGCGGTTCCAGGAGGCCCCGGGATTGGTTTCGCCGGAATATAAAAACCGTTTTTTCCAGTCTGTCAGTACTTCAGGGTTGTTGAGCACGGCCATGGTTTTCTTTTTTTGCCGCATGAAAAATACAAGGTAAAAAAAATTCTTGGCAGCACTGATCATTGGATGGGGTGGCTTATACTGGTTGAGGCGGGACCGGACAAATACCTTGGTGTCATAGGTCCAGGTGGACACCAGGGATTCGATCTGCCGGATATTTTCTTCAGGCAGGGTGATGTAGGTTTTTTCTTTGGTGATGCGTTTCGCCATCTGTTTTTCCCCCAAAAAGCCGGTGTAAACTAGGGTTTTTCCTGACGAGATGCGCTGGAATCAGGTGTACGGAATGCATTTTCCGGCAGGGTTAATGCAGGTACCCCCTCTTTTCCATGGAGCACAAAGGTTTTCTGGTCTGTCTGATTTTTTTCATAGGCATCCGCCCACTTCTGCTGGGACAAAAACTCAAGGAGGGACGGGCTCACGGCCCGGTTCTGTGGCTTGCCCAGGGCCAGGTGCAGGGCCTGGATGCCTTCAAGGTAGGCTTTGTACAGTTTTTTTATGCGCTGGGCTTCCTGGTCTGCGGCATAGTTTTCCGCTTCTGCGATGAGCTGGCGCCGCTGTTTATCACACAGGTCACATCAGTTTTGTCGCCGTTCGAATGGCATGGACCAGCGCTTTGATGTATTTACTTTTTTTGCATGTGCCTGTGGATATTTTTTCTGATGAACATTTCTATTGACACACATCACATAAGTTATAAGAATATGACCGCATGAACCCTGCATTCATCCATGAACCGGCCCGGAAAACCCCGGTATTGACCGAAACCGATGTGGTGGTGGTGGGTGCCGGTCCGTCCGGCCTGGCTGCGGCCATTGCCGCAGCCAGGGAGGGGGTGGACACCCTGCTGGTGGACCGGTACGGTTGTTTTGGCGGCAACATCACCCAGGCCATGGTGGAATCCATCGGCTGGTACCGACATGAAGGCACGGTGGAATCCCCTGGCATCGGGCTGGAATTTGAGGTAGAAGCCAGAAAGTTCAGTGGCGCGCGCAAAGAACCCCAATCCATTTCCCAGGCCCTGGAGGCGGACACCTTCAAGTGCGTGGCTGACCATATGGTGCAGCAGGCCGGGATAACGCCGTTTCTGCACTGCCTGGGGGTGGCCCCCCTCTTGTCGGGAAATACCGTCACCGGGGTGGTGACGGAAAGCAAGCAGGGCCGCCTGGCCATACTGGCAAAAACCGTGATCGACTGCACCGGAGATGCAGACATCGCCTTCCGGGCCGGGGCTCCCTGCATCCATCCACCAAGGGACCAGCTGGAGGGGGTATCAGTCTCGTTCGGATGCAGCGGGGTGGACCGCCGTCGTTTCCTGGCCTATGTGGAGAATAATCCCGGTACCCTGGGCCAGTGGGCCGGAAAAACAACAGGAAAAGAAGAGAGTCTGTTCAGCCCCTACCTGGCCGAACCCTTTGACAGGGCCCGTGCTGCCGGTGAAATACCGGCAGAGGTCTTGACGGCCGGATTCTGGAGCAGCCTCACGGACACGGGCGAGGCCACCTATATGAACATGACCTATATGCTGGGCCTGGATCCCACAAAAATCAAAGACCTCACCCATGGGGAGATGGAAGGCAGAAAACAGGCCATGGCCGCCATTGCGGCCCTGCGCAAATACACCCCCGGGTTCGAAAACGCCCGGCTGCGCACATTCGGTTCTTCTTTAGGGGTCCGCGAGTCCCGGAAAATCACAGGCCGTCACACCATGACCGGGGAACAGGTGCAGAACCAGGCCCGGTTTGAAGACAGTATCGGCATTTTTCCGGAGTTCCTGGATGCCTACGGCGTGGTGATCATCCCCACCACAGGCAGGTATTTTCAGGTGCCCTACGGCATCATGCTGCCCTGTTCCGTAGAAAACCTGCTGGTGGCGGGCCGGTGTGTGTCCGGGGACAGAATCTCCCATGCGGCCCTCCGCCAGATGATGTGCTGCACCGTCACCGGACAGGGCGCGGGGACGGCTGCGGCCGTGGCTGTCAAAACCGGCACCACCTGCCGAAAGGTGGATATCAAAAAAGTCCAGTCCGCCTTGAAAAATCAGGGTGTAAGAATCCAATAAACCAAAGACATCCCGGTGGTTCATCAGGGTCGATTTCTGAAAAGGAAGAGATAGCGTTTCCATGAGGGAGGATACCCTCCATTTGGTGTATACAAAACAGACAGATTGTGCCATATAATGCAGCATCCGGTCACAAATATTCAGGATGGAAAGAGGCAACCTCTTTGGCAAATTATGTGGAAAAAAACGAAAAGACAGACAAATTCTCACCCACATCGGTTCAGCGGATGGCAGCGGTGAAAGACTTTTTATGATAGAAAACAATTTTGACATTGCTTTTATCGCAGATTTGGCGCTTCGTGAAAAACAGATTCAGCAGAACTACCGCCCTGTTATCGCTGTTCACAAATGGTTTGCCAGACGTCCGGGTACCTTGTTCAGGGGACTTTTGCTGTCTGAATTTCTGGGGAGCAAACCTTTGCGAGACACCTTTTATGAATCAAACAATTTTTCAGGTCTTCATGTTGCTGACCCGTTTATGGGAGGCGGCACACCAGTACTTGAAGCCAATAGAACCGGCTGTGATATTACCGGATTTGATATCAATCCGATGGCCTATTGGATCGTCAAGCAGGAGATCGAACATCTTGACCTTTCAGCCTATACAACAGCAGCCGCTGATCTGCGGGCTTCACTTGAAGCGAAGATAGGCCATCTGTACCGCACGCGGTGTGTTTTATGTGGATCAGAAAAAGCGCATGTTAAATATTTTCTTTGGATAAAAAATATTGCATGCAAAGCGTGCGGGGAAAAAATCGATCTGTTTCAAAAATATGTAATTGCAACCGATGCCAGACATCCCAAAAATGTGTTTATCTGTCCTGGTTGCGGTGAATTGACAGAAATCGATAACAGGAAAAATCCGGGGCCATGCGCACATTGTCATACGGGACTGACATATGACGGACCTGCCGGAAGAGGACGCTGTAAATGTGCTTCGTGCGGAACCGATAACAGGTTCCCGGACCCCGGGAACGGACCTCCCCATCACCGTCTGTTTGCCATGGAATATTATTGCAAACGCTGCAAATCGTCTCATACCGGCCGTTTTTTCAAAAAACCGGATGCAGAAGATAATCAAAAGGCAAAAGAAGCGGAGAAGATGTGGGCATCTATCGCGGCTCGGTTTGTTCCGGATGATAAAATACGCAGCGGGGATGAAAGCAACCGGCTTCACCGGTGGGGATATCAATATTACCGGGAAATGTTCAATACAAGGCAGCTTCTGGGGCTGGAGCTTTCCGCACAAATGATTTTTCGGGTTCCTGATGAACGGGTACGCAATGCCCTCAGTACAAATCTTTCAGATCTGCTCCGGTACCAGAACATGCTGTGCCGATATGATACAAAAGCGTTGAAATCTCTTGATATATTTTCCATTCACGGGTTTCCTGTGGGGTTGGTGCAGTGCGAATCCAATTTTCTCGGTATTATGGAACCGGGCCGTTATACCTGTGTTGGCAGTGGCGGCTGGGCCAATATAATTGAAAAGTTCAAAAAAGCCAAAACATATTGTGACCAGCCATTTGAAGTACAGGTTGTGGGACGAAAGAAAAAAATCATCCCCATTAGTGAAGAATGGATCGGAGACCGGTTTAACGGAGTTGGCTCCAGTAATATCCGGAAAGTCGACATTTCATGCCGTGATGCTGCAGGTGCTGATCTGCCGGATAATTCACTGGATGCAGTTTTTACAGATCCGCCTTATTTTGGTAATGTCCAGTATGCCGAACTCATGGATTTCTGTTATGTCTGGTTGAAAAAACTGGTGGGGCAGACATCTTCCGCTTTTAATGCACCATCAACCAGAAATGCACATGAGTTGACTGGAAACGTTGATATGGGCCGGGATTTAAAGCATTTTACCGAAGGGCTTTCAGCGGTATTTCAGCGCATGGCAATGGCATTGAAAAACGGTGCCCCGTTCGTTTTTACATATCACCACAACAAACTGGAGGCCTACTATCCTGTAGCGGTGGCAATTCTGGATGCCGATCTGGTCTGTTCGGCATCACTTCCCTGCCCCGGTGAAATGGGCGGCTCCATTCATATAAACGGCACAGGATCATCTATCATAGATACCGTATTTGTCTGCCGTTCAACAGGTACGATGAAGCGGAAATGGCTGGCTGATTCACCACAGGCGGTTGCAGAAATTGTGAATGCGGATATCGCCTGTCTTAAAAATGGGAATGTCAAACCAACTCCGGGTGATATCCGGTGTATCATTTTCGGCCACATGGTTCGCTTGGCCATCTGGTCTTTGCGGTCCCAGTGGAAAAAAGACAAACCGGTCTCGTCACGAATAACTAAAGTTGCCGCCTGGCTTCTGCAGTTCGGACGTCTGGCGGAAATAGAACAATTTTTAGAAAACGACAAGGCGATGACAAACCCTGATAAAACTTTATTTGCCATTAATGAATCACTGGAGAGCTATGAAACCGAAAATACAGAAATTCCCTTTTGAAGCTGCTGTGGTTTTGTGCGGTCCCTGGACCGGAAAATTCGTATAGCCCCTGAAACAGCACTCAATACCAATGGGGTCGTTAAAGAGCGGGTTGGTGCGATGATTCGTACCGCATGTCAATTATTGTCAGAAGGTGCACCAAAAATAGAAACAGTGCTATTGCACCGTCTGGACAAAGCTGATACCAGACAAGGAATTGCAAGCATCAAAAACCTTTCCGGAATAGGGGTGCCGTATGGCATGCTGCTGTATGAACGACTTCTTGGAAGGCCTTTTGCCGGACATCGGGATTCTGTGAGTGACATTATTGGCGATACCCTGGAATCTGCCATCGAAGAAGTTCTCTTCAGGGCTGCCATCAGTTTTCGGAAAACCAAGCGGGCGGAAAGGATCGAGGGCTTTGACCAGTCTCCGGATTTTATTATTCCCAGTGAATTTAATCCGCAAATTATCATAGAAGCCAAGATTACTGAAGATGATGGCACAGCACGTGACAAAGTGACACGTATTCAGCATCTTGGTCAATTGAGCCTTGCCGGCCGACGTGCAGACGATCCGAAATATGAAGTGATCGCATGTATAGGGGGGCGCGGTTTCGGGGTACGCAGAGAAGATATGAAAAAAATGATTATTGCTACCAGGGGCAAGGTTTTTACCTTGAAAACTTTGGATCGGTTGATTGAATGCACCCGGTTGAAGGAATTTCAGGCAGAACAGCCATAAAATGTTCTATTGATCCTGCACTGTTTCTGATGGGGGTTGTGATGGCCGGCCGGGCCAGTCAAACCCCCTTGAACCTGGCCTCCCGCCGTTCCAGAAAAGAATCCAGGCCCTCCTGGACATCCCGGGTTTTCATCAGGGGCATCAGATCCGGCAAAAGGCGGTCAATGGCGGCCTGGTCCCCGTGGGACCGGGCCAGACGGCTGGACCGCAGGGAGGCGGCAACGCCTAAGGGGGCCTGTTTTGCAATGGTACCGGCAATGGCCAGGGCCGTGTCCAGGCAGGCTTCCGCCGGGGTCAGCTCCTGGACCAGGCCCAGGCGGAACGCTTCTTTTGCAGGGACCTCATCGCCGGTCAAAAGATAGCGCATGGCATTTCCCCAGCCTATCTCCTGGAAAAGGCGGACCGTGGCCCCGCCAACCGGGTAGATGCCCCGTTTGATTTCGATCTGACCGAACCGGACCGTGTCTGCCGCCACTCGAATATCACAGGCCAGCAGCAGCTCCAGGCCGATGGTCAGGCAGATCCCCTGGACCGCCATGACCACGGGTTTGCCCACCTGTCTGTCCGGATCCAGTCCCAAAGGATCCATCCCCGATTCAGGCAGTTCAGGAAACTGTCCTCTGGAAAAGCATTCCGCCCAGTCCGGCAGGTCCAGGCCGGCGGTAAAATGGTCTCCTTTGGCATACAGGACCCCGCACCGAAGGTTCGGATTGCGGTGCAGCTCGCCATAGGCAATGCTCAGCTGCCGGTACAGATCCAGGTCGAATGCATTGCGCTTTTCAGGTCGGTTCAGTCCCATGTGCAGCACATGTTCCCGGGTGTCCACTATCAGCTTGCTGTCTTGTGGTCTGTCTTCTGCTGTCAGGGGATTTTTTTGCATTGTCTTCTGGCTCCTTGAAATAAACACGGGGTTCGGTTTCCCTTGCAACTGCTGAATACATACCATCTTCATGCGCCGGACACAATGGAATGTCAACACAAACTAACCGTATTTCAGGATTTTGGCATGATATGGAGACCATCCATCCTCCGGTATGAATATCCGTTTGGGCATTGCATCTGCTGCAAAAAAGCGGTATATTGAGATATCCATTACAAAAATATCTGTAACCCATCGCATAAAAGGAGGCAACCATGAAAGCTGCGCTTTTGCCCACTGCCCGGAAACTCGATCCACCGGCCGAAACAGCCATCCGGGAATTTGAAGTTAAATGGGAACAGATCTCCGCCGAAGGCAACCGGCGCCTAATGGCGCGGCCGGACCTTGAAAAACTGGTGGGCAAGGGAAATGAACAAATGGCTGAAGATAACAACCGCAATTTTCCCCGGTTCATGTTATCGCTGTTTTCTGATTATCAACCAGCCGTGTTTGTGGAAACCGTGCTCTGGGTATTCCGGGCCTACCGGTCTCATGGGTTTCAAACCACCTATTGGGCCGCCAATCTCAACATCTGGGTGGACCTGCTGCAAAAAGAACTGTCTGCAGATGCATGGACACAGATCTATCCCTTCTACAACTGGCTGATCGTCAACATCCCGGTGTTTACCGCCGTCACCGACACCGATTTGACAACCTCCGTCTCAAACAGCCCGGATCACCTTCATGGTACAGGTACGCAGAAATGATCACCGAGGCGCTGTACCAGAACTACCTGACCCTGCTTTTAGACGGAAACCGCCGGGAATGTGCCCGCATCGTGCAGCAGTTGCTGGGCCGGGACATCGAGATCAAGACCCTGTATGCCGACCTGTTTCAAAAAAGTCTGTACGAGGTGGGCCGGTTATGGGAATTCAACAGGATCTCGGTGGCCAAGGAACACCTGGTGACCGCCATCACCGAAGGATTGTTGAACCTGGTCTATCCCCGGCTGTTCGAAAGAGCAGTCTCCGATTCCGGGAATGATAGAAAAGTGGTGATCTCCTGTGCGGCCAACGAATTTCACCAGGTGGGCGGCAAAATGGTGGCGGACATCTTTGAACTCAACGGCTGGGACAGCCAGTTTCTGGGGGCCAACACCCCGGTGGATCAGATGCTGTCCCATATCCAGGAAGAAAAACCTGATCTGGTGGGGTTGTCTGTGAGCGTCTATTTCAACATGCCGGCACTGAAAGCCGGGTTAGCGGCCATCAGGGGAAATTTCCAGCATCTGGACATCTTTGTGGGGGGACAGGCTTTCAACTGGGGTGGCACTGAGATCACCAAACAATATTCGGGAACGGCTTATGTCCCGTCCCTTGACCGGCTCACCCCGCTGATTGCGGCATGAAAAAAAAGATGTGGGATACCGACCGGCAGCCGGTTCTTCATTATCTTTTCCACCAGGCACCGGTGCTGTTTATGGTTTTGGATCGACAGGGCATCATCCGGCAGGTCAACCGGTTTGGGTCCCGGCTGCTGGGCTCGGATACAGCGGGGAAACCGTTTCAGGAGATCCTCATCGATTTTCATCACACCTTTGGCCTGGACCATGTCACCGCCTGTTCCGATACCGTTCATCTGCTGGATTTTGACATACAATCCGGGAATGCTCAGACCTATCACTGCCTGTTTTATTCATTCAGGGATCAGATCCTGGTCTTCGGACATCTGGATCTGGATGAAATCGAATCTTTGAGCAGTGAGCTGCTGGCAGTTAATCAGGAGCTGAACAACCTGACAAGGGAGCTGAACAGGAAAAACCGGGAACTGGCCCGGGCTAATGAAAAAATCCTGGCACTTTCCCGCACCGATCACTTGACCGGTCTGGCCAACCGGGCCTATCTCTCCGAACGGATAGGCCAGATGATTTCCCTGGCGGTCCGGAAATCCCGCCCCCTCTCCTTGATTATGACCGATATTGACAAGTTCAAAACCATCAACGACACCTATGGCCATGATGCCGGTGACCGGGTGCTTCAGGGATTTGCCTGTCTGATGAAAACCAGCACCCGCACCGAAGATCTGGTGGCCCGTTTCGGCGGAGAGGAGTTTATTATCCTGCTGCCCCTGACAGACATCTGTGAAGCCCATGCCTATGCAGAACGGATCCGGCTGGCCCTGCCCCAAAAAAACCTGCTGCAGAACGGTCATCCCATTTTCGCCAGTTTCGGGGTCAGCCAGCTGCTGCCGAATGAAGACAGCGCCGGTTTGATCAAACGGGCGGACATGGCCTTGTACCGGGCCAAAACATCGGGCCGGAACCGGACAGTGACGGCAACCGGCAGCGATGCGCATCCATCAGACCATTTGTCCGATAGTCAAAGACAACCATGAAAGAGACCAGAGAACAGGCCGCATACAGCTATGTCACCCGACAATCACAGGATCTGCTTTTTGTGCTGTCCGGTGACGGCCGTATTCTTGAGGCCAATGAATCAGCTCGATCTCTCACCGGCTGCCGGGAAAATGACACCGCGTTTTCAGACCTGGTGGTGGATTTTACCGGCACATTCAATATAGCGGACATGGTCAAGGCACCGGGTGGGCCCCATCTTCTCAACATTAAAACGGCAGCCGGACTGCCCCAGAGTTATGATTTCTATTTTGAGCAAATACAAAATCGGACCCTGGGTTTCGGCCGGCTCGATGCCCGTGAAATGGCGCACATGCAAAAACAGCTGCTGTCGTTGAACCAGGAACTCAACAACCTGACCCGCCGGCTTCACAAACAAAATGCCGAGCTGGCCCGGTTGAACCAGGAAAAAAATCAATTTCTGGGCATGGCGGCCCATGATCTGCGAAAACCCATCGGACTGATTCTCACCTATAGTGAATTCCTGCTGGATGAGGCGGCCCGGGACCTGGACACAGAACATCAAAATTTTTTGTCCACCATCCACAACCGATCTTTGTTCATGAAAAACCTGGTGGATGATTTTCTGGATGTCAGTGCCATTGAAGCCAGGCGGTTTGACCTGGATCTGCAGCCTGCGGATATGCCAAAAGTCCTGTCCCAAAGCCTGGAGATCAACCGGCTGCAAGCCCAAAAAAAGGGGGTTATGCTCGAGGTGGATATGGGCGCGTGTCCCGGGCCGGCCGTCATCGATGCCGCCAAAATCGAACAGGCTGTCACCAACCTGGTTTGCAACGCCATTGATTACAGCAGGGAGGGAGACACGGTCCGTGTTCGGCTTTTCTGCCGGCAGGACCATCTAATATTTTCGGTGGAAGACAACGGACCGGGAATGTCCCTGCAGGACATGGAAAAACTGTTCACCCCGTTCGGCAGAACCCGGACGAAAAAAACCGCCGGAGAAAAGAGCACCGGTCTCGGCTTGCTGATCACCCACAAGATTATCACAGCCCACAACGGCACGCTGCATGTGGACAACGCACCGGACCACGGTACCACCATAACGGTGAAGCTGCCGGTTATCAAACAATTTGAAACACCAACGGAATAAACCTGCCATGACTCAACAGATAAAAATAATGATTGTGGATGATGACCCGGATGTGTTGTTTGCCACCACCCGGCTGGTTAAAAAAGCTGGATACACAGTAATGGAAGCATCCACCGGGGAAGCGGCTATAAAAACAGCCAGAGACCAGAAACCGGACATCATCCTTCTGGATGTGGTGCTGCCGGATATCATGGGCACAGAGCTTTGCCGGCAGATCAAGGCAGACCCCCGGGCTGGCGGCGGATACGTTCTTTTGACTTCCGGCATGAAGACCGCTTCGGACCAGCAGGCCGACGGACTGGATGCCGGTGCGGACGGCTATATCGCCCGGCCTGTATCCAACCGGGAACTGATCGCCCGGATCAATGCCATGGTGCGGATTCTGACGGCGGAACGGGAGCGGGACCAGGTGATAGAAGAACTCAGACAGGCCCTGGCAAAGATCAAGCAGCTGAGCGCTCTGTTGCCCATCTGCATGCACTGTAAAAAAATCCGTGATGACAAAGGATACTGGAGTGAGATCGAAACCTATATCCGGGAAAACACGGACACGGAGTTCAGCCACAGCATCTGCCGGGAATGCGCCCAAAAGCATTACCCGGAGTTGAACCTTTTTGACCCATGAAGCCTATTGTCATCTCACAGCTGGCCTGCATGGTCCGCAGCGCGCTGGACGGGTTCAGCCACTGAGATTTTCATGCCGGTGGGAGATTGATTAAGAAAGTACTCTTGACATTTATGAATCAAAATATTAGCTAATTGACAGATAAGAAATACTCTGTGAGGAGAGTAACAATGAGTACATTGACTTTAAAAGTTCCTGACGTTCTGAATACACAACTCAACAGTTATGCCAAACAAAAAGGCCTGAGCAAATCGGAAATTGTACGTATTGCACTGTCAGAATACTTTTCAAGGGACAATATTTCATTTGAAGGATCAATTTTGGATCTATCAGAAGATTTAGCCGGCAGTATCGAGGCACCCTCAGATATCTCAATCAATAAAGATTATCTGGAGGGATACTGCGCATGAAACAGAAAAGAGTCATTGTTGATACCGGGCCACTCGTAGCATTTCTCAACAAAAAAGATTCTTATCATGAATGGGCAAAAATACAATTTTCTCTTATATCCCCTCCTTTCATATCATGCGAATCAGTCATATCAGAAGCGTATTTTTTGCTGCAAGGTTTTTCCAATGGGGCTCGTAACGTCTTGGAACTACTCGAACGTGAATTAATAATTCTACCCTTCGACTTAGAAGCGGAATCAAATTCAATAAAAATTCTTCTGGGAAAAGATCAAATTGTGCAATAAGGCAAAGACATGGCAGAAATCCCGGTACCTGCAATGAAAAAGAAACAGCTGTGGAAAAAGTTCTTCATTAATATCAGCCTCATTGTCGTCCTTTTTCTCATGGGCATATTTATCGGGTTTGCCGTCCAGACAGACCGGCTGATCTCTGAACAATATCTGACCACTGCCCGGGCCCATTTCAAAAACATCGTTTTGACCCGGAGATGGAATGCGGAACATGGCGGGATATTTATTAAAAAGGGTCCGGGTGTTCGATCCAACCCTTATCTGGAAAATCCGGACATCACAGCTGCGGACGGGACCGTCTATACCATGAAAAACCCGGCCCTGATGACCCGGGAAATTTCTGAATACGCCCGGCAGTCCGGTGATTTCATCTATCACATTACCAGTCTCATTCCTTTGAACCCGGACAATGCCCCGGATGACTTTGAAAGAGCGGCCCTTTCCGGTTTTGAAGAAGGAAACAGCGAAGTCCACGCACTGCAAAAGGACAACGCACGATCCATTTACCGGTATATGGCACCGCTGTATGTGGAAGACAGCTGTATGCCCTGCCATGCAAAGCAAGGGTACAAGGTCGGAGATGTCCGGGGCGGAATCAGTGTGACATTTGATGTGAGCGACACACAAAGAAAAATGGCCCGAAACCGGTTTGGTTTCATCGGTCTGGGTATTGCCGCCTCTCTGGCGTTGCTGGGTATTGTTCTGTTTCTTATTTCCCGGCTGGCCGGAAGTCTCTCAGAGGCTTACAGCATCATCGAAACAATGTCCATCACGGATGAGCTGACCCAGCTGTTCAACCGCCGGCATTTTCATGCCAGGCTGGATGAGGAGATTGCGCGGGCCCGGCGGTATGGCCATCCCCTGAGTCTGCTCATGATGGATATCGATCATTTCAAAACAATCAATGACAGGTACGGTCACCAGACCGGTGATGACGTGCTCAAGGCCATTGCCGCCATATTCGGGTCCAACACCCGGAGCGCCGATATTGTGGCTCGGTATGGCGGTGAAGAGTTTGTGGTGCTTCTGCCGGAAACCGAAAATGAAACCGCCAGGATGACCGCGGACAAACTGCGGGCCGCTATTGAACGCCAGGCGTTCACTTCGCCGGATCAATCCCCATTTCACGTGACCGCCAGTTTCGGGGTTGCTTGTCTGGATATGACAGACAAAAACAACGCAGACACCGCACAACAGATTGTCAAAATGGCGGACGATGCCATGTATCAGGCCAAACAGGCCGGCCGCAACCGGGTGGTGGTTTCTTCAGGGATGTGATTTTCCGATGCTGGTCAACTGATCGGGTTTTTCAGGGTTGATCCGGACCCAGCCTGAACAGGTGCAGGGGCAGGGGTTCGGTGGCAATCTGCTGGATTCTGCCCGGCGTGCGGGTTTTGGTCAAAATCAGGCTGTTGGCGTATTTGCCGATCTGTTTGAGATCGCCTGGCCGCAGTTGGCCGGTCCATTTGATTTCTATTGGATGGAACCCCTGCCCGTCTACATAGGCGACATCCACCTCTCCCCTGGCCTTGATGTAATACGTGGGAAAACGCCGGCGATAAAGGCCGGCCACGCAAGCTTCGACCAGCTTGCCGCATTTCTCGGGGTTCTCCAGAAAGGGTCGCAGTTGCTCGGTGAACGGATCTTTTGCCGGGTTCAGCCAGGCATTGACCGCATGCAGGATAAACGGATCCGTGAACATCACCTTGCGGGCCTTTTTGGGTGCCGCCGTCAGCTTGTCTTCCTGCAGGGCCGGCTGGACATAGACCACGTCCATGGATTCCAGCAGGCTGATGTAATCGGCCACGGTCTGGGGGTGGTCGATGGCAAGATCCTGACACAGCGCATTCCAGGTCACCTGGGAACCCAGCCGTTTCAAAACGGCTTGCAAAACCTGGCGCAGGTAATGCTCCTGCTTGTTGCGCTTGATCATATCCCCGCGGATCCAGTCACTGTAAACCGCAAAGACAGCCGGAGGAATACGGTCTTCCCCGGCCAGGGCGTTGATGGCGGTCAAAAAACCGCCGTGAACCAGGAACTTGTCAAAGGCCGCAAACAGCCGCGCCATAACCCCGGCATCAACTTGCGGGACAGGTGCCATCAGGGCCTCATGTTCCCCAGCGGTCAGGGTCCGGGTCAGGGTGATCACCTCGTTGAAACCAAGGGGAAAAATCTGAAAATCAACCTGATCGGCCATCCCTCTTCTTCCGGGAAAACACATCCTGGCGTCTTTGATGATGACCATGTCCGAGCCGGACAGCACAAATATTACATCTTCCAAAGCGCCGCTGTCGGCAAGATATTTCACCCCCTTGTCCCAGCCGCGGATATAGGTGACCTCATCCAGAATGACAAACCGAATCCCGGCGGGTCCGGCCGGCTGCAAATGGTCTCCTATCAGGCGAACCAAGGCATGCTGGTCGTCGATCAATTCCCCGCTGAAAAAGGCAATGGCATGGGGATGGACACCACTTTTCAGAAGATGAGCCATCCATTGCTTTAACAGGGTGGTTTTGCCGACCTGGCGGCCGCCGCTGACCGTGTAAATGCCGGGCACTTGAACCGGCAGCCCAAGGATCAGGGGAAACTCCCATACCATGGGCTGACGGCTCAGAACCTTCAAATGCGGATCCTGGGAAAAGAACTGGTCCGGGCTTTCCAGGTGCAGGTTGTGGGGGGCAAAGCGAATATCCATGCTGTTCTCCAGTCACTGAATAAATTTATTCAATGCCCATTGAGTATATATGTATGCTGTTGGAAATGCAAGAGAAATGGTTTTCCCGATATTGGGCAACCGGTTGTCGTCCTTGATTTCCCATTGAAGTGCCTTGGACCGGTCAAAATCATTTGCATTTACCAGAAGATTTGTTGTTTTCACCTGTTTTGATTTTTAATCGAACCGGAATGTGCCATTTTTGAACAATGCCAGGCAGGCATCCACCGCCCCTGGATCGTAGAGCACTCCCTTGTTTTGGGAAATTTCTTCGAGCGCAATATCCACGCCAAGGGCCGGCCGATAGGGTCTGTGAGAAGACATGGCTTCCACGACATCGGCAACACAGAGAATCCGTGATTCAAGAAGAATTTCATCGCCGGACAGCCCCTGGGGATATCCGGTGCCGTTCATTTTTTCATGATGCTCCAGAACCATCCGGGCAATAGGCCAGGGAAATTCAACATCGGCAATGATATTATATCCGGTCGTGGCGTGGGTTTTGATCAGAGCAAACTCGATTTCGGTCAGCTTGCCCGGCTTGCTCAGGATTTCCGCAGGCACGGATATTTTTCCCAGATCATGAACCCGTCCGGCCATATGAATCCCCTCTATCAGATCTTTTCCCAGGCTCATCTCTTCGGCCATGGCCACAGCAAGGCTGGCAACCCGCTGTTGATGCCCAGCCGTGTAGGGATCTCTGGTTTCTATGGTCCGGGTCATCACCTGAATCATCCCTTCCAAAGCATTTTTCAGCCCGGCAGTGCGCTCCATCACCCTATTTTCAAGTTCCTGCCGGTAGTTGCGGTTGGTAATCTCCAGTTTCAAACGGCGCAACGCATTCTGGACATTGATGACCAGCTCGCTGTTGTGAAACGGTTTGATGATATATCCATAGGTCCCTGATTCTATGACGGCACGAGCGGTTTCAGGGTCATCTTCCCCTGTCACCATCAGAACCGCTGTGTCCGGATGGTGATCATTGATATGCCTTGCCAGATCGATGCCGGATTCATCCGGCATGTTCACGTCACACAGGGCCAGGGCCACGGCGTGGTTTTCAAGATGATTCCTCGCCTCTTTGCCATTGGCCGCAAAAAAGCAGTTGAATCCGTGTGTTGAAAGTATCTGGCCCAGTAACCGCCGTAATTGTTCTTCATCATCCACCACCAGTATTTTTGCCATGTTTCTTCCCTGTTCGTCAGAAAAAAATTGTGTCGTTTTCATCATTTGTTGTCCAGGGCCTGCCGCACTGTGGCGGCCAGTGCCTGGATCGATAACGGCTTCTGGATGAAATGCATCCCGTTGTCCAGAACCCCCTGGCCCGCGATCACGTCCGCCGTGTATCCGGACATGAGCACCCGCTTCATATCCGGATAACGGGTGGAAATGCGATCCGCCAGTTCCCGGCCGTTCATCTCCGGCATGACCACATCCGTCAGCAGCAGACGAATTTTTCCTGCGTGTTTTTCAGCCAGAACCAGGGCATCGTCCGGACGGGTTGCGCCCAGAACCTTGTAGTTCAGGCTTTCCAGCAACCGCGTCGCCATGGCCAGAAGGGCGGGCTCATCTTCCACCACCAGGAGGGTTTCCCCCCGGCCTGTTTCAGGTTTCAGTTCCTCCGGCCCTGTTTCCCCATCCAGACCGGTCGTGTCCCGGGGGAAATACAGTTTAAAAGTCGTTCCATGGCCCGGCTCACTGTAGGCGTAGATGAACCCCTTGTTCTGTTTCATGATGCCGTACACCATGGGCAGGCCCAGCCCCGTACCCTGGCCGACCTTTTTGGTGGTAAAAAAGGGTTCGAAAATGAGATCCAGGGTATTTTTATCCATGCCGCAGCCGTTGTCACTGACTGCCACCAGGACATACTCTCCCAGAGCAAACCCTTTATGTTCAGTGCAGTCGTCTGAACCCAAAACCACATTCCCGGTTTCGATATGGATTTCTCCGATTCCTTGGATGGCATCCCGGGCATTGACACACAGGTTCACCAGAATCTGATCCATCTGGGACGGGTCGATGCAGACCTGCCACACTTCGGTTCCCGGATGCCAGAAAAGGGTGAGATCTTCCCGCAGCAGGCGCCGAAGCATCTTGAGCATGCCCTCGACAGCCGAGTTTAGGTCCAGCACCTTCGGGGAAACCGTCTGTTTCCGGGCAAAGGCCAGTAATTTTCGGGTGATCTCCGAGGTGCGCTGGGCCGCATGTTCAATCTGTTCAAAATCGGCATACCGCGGATCAGATCTATCCATTTTTATCATGGCCAGCTGAGCGGTTCCCATGATGACACTGAGCATGTTGTTGTAGTCATGGGCCACACCGCCGGCCAGCCGGCCCACGGATTCCATCTTCTGGGCCTGCTGGAACTGGGCTGAAAGTTCCAGCTGCTCGGTGATGTCCCGCTTGACAGCCACATAGTTGATGATGTTGCCGGCACCATCGTGCACCGGGGAAATGGTTGCCTCTTCTGTAAATTGTCTGCCGTCCTTGCGTTTGTTGATCATGCGGCCCTGCCAGATGCGGCCGCTGGTGATCTTTTTCCACAGCTGCTGATAAAACGCCTCGTCCTGTTCACCGCTGTTGAGAATGCGCGGGTTCCGGCCGAGAACTTCGGTCCGGGAATATCCGGTCACTGTTTCAAAGGCAGGGTTGACATACTGGATCGTGCCGTCCGGATCCGTGATCACGATGGTTTCCCCGGCCTGCTCCACGGCCAGGGTCACCTTCGAAAGTTCGGCCTCCCTGGCCTCTCTGGTCTGTACTTCCGCTTTCAGGTCCTCCAGGATGCGGCTTGTTTTGCGGTAGTTTTTTTGCAATTGTTCATTTGCCTGCTGCAGGGCATCATAGTTTTTTTTGGATCGGGTGATATCCTGAAAACTGCCCTGAACCTTTACGATGTGACCGGTATTGTCCCTGACCGCCTCCCCCGTGGTTCTGACCCAGACGCGCTTGCCGGTCCGGGAGATGATCTCCATGCGTTCATCATAGGGGATTCCTTTTTGAACACAATCCGTGAAAACCCGCTGGATTTTTTCCTGCCATTCAGGGGCATAGAACTGGATTCCTTCGGAGACAGCAGGCGCATGACCCCGGGGCATCTCATGGATATCGGCAACCGCATCCGACCATGTCATGGTATTTGTGCCCAGGTCAACGCTCCAGCCGCCGAATCGGGCGGTTTTCCCTGCAATTTTGAGCAGGGCGTAGCTGGCCTCCAGTTCTTTTTGTGCGGCTTTTCGTTCGGTGATGTCATGGATGATTGAGTGCAGCAGGTCTTTACCGGCGGATTCGATCCTGGAGCTGTAGACAGCCACATCCCGGACCGATCCGTCAGCCATGCGGTGCCTGAATTCAAAAAAGGTCTGTTTTCCTGTGCGCGTGTCTTCCATCCTGGCCTTCACCTGCTCGGGCGGGAGCGTGTTGATATCCATCATCTTCATCCGGCACAGTTCATCCCGGGACCAGCCGTAAAAGAATGCGGCAGCCTCGTTGGCATCAACGATACGGCCGTCGAAGGGATCGACCACCAGTTTCACTGCCGTGTGTTTTTCAAATAAATTACGAAACAGGGCCTCTTTGGCCTGCAGTGCCTGTGTCCGTTCGGCCACCCGGGCTTCCAATTGTGCCTTTTCGGTCTGCAGGCGGCGGTTGGCCTGCTTGACCTTGGCCATGGCCCGGATCTGGGCGGTCAGTTCCAATGGTTCCAGGGGTTTGGTCAGAAATCCCTCGGCACCTGTCTCCAACGCTTTGACCCGGCTGGCTGCGTCGGTTTTAAGGGCTGTGAGAAAAACCACGGGAATATCCTTGAGCGGCTCATCCGCCTTGAGCCGGCGGCATACCTCAAACCCGTCCATGCCGGGCATGACAATATCCAACAGGATCACGTCCGGGTCTTGGGCAGTGGCCAGTGCAATCCCGTCCGGCCCGTTTGTGGCTGTCAGAACCCGGGTTTGGGGAAGGGCATCCCGCACCACGGCGCTGAGGGTGGTCAAATTGTCCGGTTTGTCGTCAATGGCCAGGAGCGTGATGATGATGTCACTGGTTTCCATACAGCACCTTTTCAATCGTTGTTTTGAGCATTTGCGCATCAATGGGTTTGGAGACATAGCCGTCAAATCCCCGGGACAGAATGGTCTCCTGGTCGCCTTTCATGGCGCTGGCCGTGACGGCCACCACGGGGATGTCCCGGAGGTCTTCATCTTCCCGGATGGCGGCCAGGGCCGCATATCCGTCCATGACCGGCAGGGCCAGGTCCATCAGGATCAGGTCGGGCCGATCCTGTCTGGCCTGTGCCACCCCGGCTTTTCCGTTCCGGGCTTCGACCACGGTGCAGGTTTCTTGCAGCAGGGCCTGCAGGGTGCGCAGGTTGTCCGGGTTGTCCTCCACCACCAGGATTTTGGGTTTTCCAGATACCGTCCGGCGGCGGATGGGGGGCCGCTTGCCCGGGTTTGCATCCGCCGGCGGCGCGACCATTCCGGCGACAGAGGCCAGCAGGTCTTTGCGGCGGATGTCGCCCTTGCGGATCAACTGGTAAATATGGTTGTGCCGGAGAAACCCCAGTTCCTCCCGGGTCACCTGCCGGGCCGCCAGAATGAGCACGGGCAGTTTTTCGGTCCGGGCCGTGCCCCGGATCTCCTTGAGCACGGCAAACCCGTCCATCTCCGGCATCATCAAATCGAGGATCACGGCATCGGGAACCTCCTCTTGGATTCGGGCCAGGGCCTCGATGCCGTTTTTCGCCGTTCGGATGTCATACCCCTGTTCGGCAAGCATCTCGGTCATCTGGATCACGATGGCTTCGGAATCTTCCACCAGCAGGATCCGGTGGCCGGCCGGCCCGGTTTGCCCGGATGGCTGGGCAGCCGGCCGCGGGGGTTTTGGATACGCATCCGCTGCCTCTTTTTTTGGCAGGGAAAGACGCAGGGGCAGGCGCAGGGTAAAGGTCGAGCCCTGTTTGGGCGTGCTTTCCACAAAGATGTCTCCCCCCAGCATTCGGGCGTATTTGCGGGCAATGGCCAGGCCCAGGCCGGTGCCGGCATAGGGACGTGACGTGCTGTCGTCCACCTGATGAAATTCATCGAAAATACAGGCAAGCTCACTGTTGGAAATACCGATGCCCGAGTCAATGACACAGATATCCAGCCCGTCGTTCTGATGCCGGGCCGTGATCTCCACGGATCCGGTTTGAGTGAACTTCACGGCATTGCCTGCCAGATTTTGAAGGATATGCCGCACTTTTTCAGGGTCGCTGAACAGCGGGGGAAGGTCTGCTTCCACTCGGTTGATCAGGTCAATATTTTTCTCTTGGGCCAGGGGGTCGAGCATCTCAACTACCGTGTCTGTCAGTTTCCGGATGGCAAAGGTGTCAGGGGTGATTTCCTCCCGGCCCGCCTCGATGCGGGACAGGTCGAGAATGTCGTTGATCAGGGAGAGCAGATGTTTTTCGTTGCGCTCGATGATCTCCAGGTACCCGTGTTCCTCTTCAGGGATTGTGCTGCCCAGGCGCCTGGCCAGCACCCCGGACAGGGCGATGACCGAGTTGAGGGGGGTGCGCAGCTCGTGGCTCATATTGGCCAGAAATATAGACTTGAGCCGGCTGGCATGTTCCAGTTCCCGGCTCTGGGTCTCCAGCTCGGCATTCATCTCGGTGAGTTCGCTGGTCTGGGTTTCCAGCCGGTCGGCCAGCTCCTGGATCTGACGGTACAGGAGCATCCCGTTTAGCCGGGCCGTGATGATGGGCAGAACATCGGTGATCAGCCGGAGGGCTTTGTGTTCATAGGGGCGGATACCGGCCAGGGAGATCACCGCCACCGGGGTTTCTTCGGCAAGCACGGGTATGGTGATGATCTCCCGGGGTCTGAACTCCCCGGTCACGGCGGAAAAGGTGAGGCAGGTGTCGTCAGGGATGGCCGTGATATGCTGGACCTGCCCGCTGGCCAGGGCGCTTCCGAATTCCCCTTCCAGGGTGTCTTTGGAAAACGCGGTCCGGCCGCCGGCGGTGAGACCGATGGATTCGAACATCTCAAAAGCGGCCTGATCGGCAGTGAGCAGATACACGGCCCCGATCTGGGAGCCGGTATGGTTCATGAGCTGGGAGAGCAGTTTCCGGCAAAAGGTTTTTGCGTCTGTTTCGGTAAACAGGATGCCCACAAGGGATGCTGTATGATCATTGATCTCCATCTCAACCTGAAGGGTTTGTGCCATGTCATCAAAAGCGGCCCCCACGGTTCCGAATTCGTTGGTTGAATCAATGCTGCACCGGACGGCAAAATCTCCTTCCCGGACCCGGTCTGCGGCATTGGCGATCTGTGTGAGAGGCATTCGAATCCATTTGACCAGAAAAATGGAAATGATCAGGGTGAACAACAGACAGGCAGTGACATACAGGTAGAACCGTTGATCCAGACGGGTTTTCCGTTCCGAGGCATCCTTGAATAGCTTGTCGGCCTCGTTCCGGGCAAACGCGTTCACCGTGGCGGTAAACAAATATATTTTCCGGGCCTGGGCCCCGCCGATCCCGGCCGGTTTGGTGCGGTCGGCCGCTTCCTGCACCTTTCCCTGGTGCAGGCGCCGAATGGTTTCTTCCCGGATGGTGTTCCATTTCACAAACTCGTTACGCAGGCCGGCGATATCTTCAGCCGGCCCGAGGTAAAACCCGGCCATGACATCGAGCCGTTGAAACGCGTCTGTCAATGCACCTGTCCAGAAAAGACGGGTCATGGCTGGAGGTATCCAGCCCGTGCATCCGGTCCATGGTCTGGATGATCGCATCCACCAGGATGTGGGGTCTGTAGGGCTGGTCATGGGTTGCTCCCGTCATGGGCTGTATTTGTCTCCAAAAAAAGGGTGGCTTCAGGGATTGTCCAGGACTTGCCGCACGGTGGCGGCCAGCGCATGGATCGATAACGGCTTTTGAATAAAATGCATCCCTTTGTCCAGAACCCCCTGGTGGGCAATCACATTGGCCGTGTAACCAGACATGAACACCCGTTTCAGATCCGGATACAGGGCCAAAAGCCGGTCCGCCAGCTCCCGGCCGTTCATATCCGGCATGACCACATCCGTCAGCAGCAAATGAATCTTTCCTGGATGTGTTTTTGCCAATCGAAGGGCATCATCCGGGTGGGATGCGCTCAGAACAGTGTAACCCAGGGTTTCCAGCAACCGTGTGGCCAGTTTCAGAAGGGCGGATTCATCCTCCACCACCAGGATGGTCTCTCCCCGGCCTGCATCAGGGTGTGGTATGTCAGCCACTGTTTTTTCAACGATGCCGGTCCTGTCACGGGCAAAATACAGTTTAAGGGTCGTTCCCCGGCCCGGTTCACTGTAGACGTTGACGAACCCCTTGTTCTGTTTCACGATGCCGTACACCATGGCCAGGCCCAGGCCGCTGCCCTGGCCCACCTGCTTGGTGGTGAAAAAGGGTTCGAACATCTGATCCAGCGTATTTTTGTCCATGCCGCAGCCGTTGTCGCTGACTGCCAGCATCACAAACTCCCCTGGAACAAATCCGTTGTGATCGGCGCAGTAATCTTGATCAAACACCCTGTTCCCCGTCTCGATGGTGATCTCACCGGTCCCGTCAATGGCATCCCGGGCATTGACACACAGGTTCATCAGGACCTGGTCCACCTGGGACGGGTCGATTTTCACCTGCCACACCCCGGTTCCCGGTTGCCAGGAAAGGGTGAGGTCTTCCCGCAGCAGGCGCCGCAGCATTTTGAGCATGCCTTCGACAGCCGAATTCAGGTCCAGTACCTTCGGGGAAACCGTTTGTTTCCGGGCAAACCCCAGTAGTTTGCGGGTGATATCCACGGAGCGCTGGGCCGCCTTGTCGATCTCCTTCAGATCGGCGTGCAGCCGATCCGCAGCGCCCACTTTTCCCATGGCCAGCTGGGTGTACCCGATGATGATGCTGAGCATGTTGTTGTAGTCATGGGCCACGCCGCCGGCCAGCCGGCCCACGGATTCCATTTTCTGGGCCTGCTGGAACTGGGCCGCCAGAGCCTTCTGTGCGGTGATGTCCTCTCCCACGGACAGGATCATCCAAAATGCATTGTTTTCCGTGAGCACGGCGTTGTGCCACTTGATCAGCCGCAGTTCTCCGGATTTGGTAACAATTTCGTTTTCAAACTGATGATCCATCAGCTGGTTGTCCACGATCTCGTTCCAGGTTTGATACAGAATTTCCTGGTTCTCTTGGGGAATGAACAGGGATATCCACTCCTTACCGATAACCTCTTGGGCCGTATACCCGGTCAGCCGTTCCGCAAACTTGTTGAAAACCGCAATTTTCGCGTTTTCCTGCAACCCCAGGATGATGTTCGGCGCATTGTCGATGATTTTCCGGGACCATTCCTTTTCCTGCCGCAGGGCGGTTTCACGTAATATGCGATCCGTTTCCTTCCACACCCCGTCCATGAGCAGCCTGAGCTGGAGCACATCACTCGGGTCATAATCGGTTTCCTTGTTGGCAACGCCCACCACGGCAACGATTTTTTCTCCGCTGAAAACAGGCACGGTCAGAAACTTGTTCAAAGGTGCGTGGCCATCTGGAAAGCCTTTCTTGAGCGGATGGGGTGCCTGAAAATCGTTTATCAGGATCGCTTTGCGCTGGCGCACGGCCTCGCCCCAGATGCCGGTGTTTTCCAGTTGGTAAACAATTTGCGGTTCCGTGACGGCGCACACGTTCATGACCCCTTTGGACCAGGTGTTGAGGGTGAATTCCCGGTTTTTTTCATTGTAAAAATAGATGTATCCGAGCCTGCTTTCCGTCAGCTGGATGGCCTCGTCCAGGGCGTAATCCAAAAACCCCTGCACGCTCGAAGATTGATGCTGGAGGATGCGTATCAGACTCTGCAGGCGGGTTTCGTTGTCCCGGATTTGCTCTTCCGCCTTCTTTCGCTCGGTGATGTCGGTAAACACCGTTGAAAAAAAACCCGGCTTGGGTCGGCCCACGGTGATATGCAGGTGTTTTTGAATGGGTTCAAACCAGGTCTCGAATTCCGCGGGTTCACCTGTTTCGGCAACCCTGCTGTGAACATCGAGAAAAGGGGCCTGTCCAAGGCCGTAAAGCACTGAAGCCAGAGATCCGACAGCATCCTGGCGCCGGATTCCCGTGATGCGTTCATAGGCCGGATTGACATCTATTATCCGGTAATCCACTGCCCGGCCGTTCTCGTAAACAATTTCATCCATGCAACTGGCCGCCGCCATGTTTTCGAACAGTGCGCGATACCTTGACTCGCTCTCGCGCTGCTGTTCTTCAGTGGCTGTCAGCTGCTGATTTGCGGCCAGCAGCTGCTGTTCGCCGGCGCGCAAGGCCTGGATGGATTGCTCACGCTCGATGATGGCCCCCAGGTATGCGGCGGCCTTTTCCAGGCGGGTTTTGGCGTAATCGATCACGAACGGCGGTCTGCTGGCATAGGCCCGGGCCTGCCTGCGCAAATCTGCCAGCGGCACTTTGAATTGCCTGGAAAGCACGCCAAGTGTGTTTTCATCTGTGGGCGGATCACCATATCCGAAGTTGATCGACCCCACAATGTCGCCGCCGGCCCAGACCGGCACTGCGTAGAGACGGATACCCCCGCTGCATGCAATATCCACGGCCTGCCCCGTCTCCATGGATTGCAGGGAGGCGTTCTTCCAGCAGGATTCATGGCACAGCCATTTTCCGCTCTGCAACGCTTCCCGGTTGTCATCTGTGCTGCACAACCTGCGCGAGGCCGCGTCCATCATCTGGCACCAGCCCGAGGAGAACAAACCCAGGGCATAGCTGCCGTCCCGCTCGTAGATCGCCGCCGAGGTTTCCAGCAGGTCGAGGTATTCCGAGGCAATGTTTCCAAGCAGTTTTCGGCCAACGGTGGTCAGGATCAGCCCGCCCTGGTTCAGCAGGCTCAGATCGCCATAATCCGGGACGTAATCAGCATGCTCGGGTTTCCTGCCTGCCAGCATCCATTCGATTTGCTGTAAATTCCGCTGTGCGTGCCGGTTTCGGTCGGCCCGGGCCTCCAGCTCGCTGATGTGCTTTTTAAGCTGTTCAATTTCCGTCTTGGTATTCATTCGCCGTCTTCTCCGGAGTTGGCAAAACAGTTATTTTTCATCATTCACTTGTATGGTTTATAGTGGATGGTTGTCAATGTATAATCACTTTTGTTTTCGGACAAACGCTAGTAATTTGCTGGTGGTCTACGTGGATCAATGAACCTGTCGAGACGGGATGTGATGTCAACTTTCTGATATTCAATCGTCATAAAGATCGAGGTCAGGGTAATGCTTTTTGGCACATTCCCGGCATATACTATGACTGAATCTTGCGTCAGAATGTTCATGGATATATTTCTCAATTTGATTCCAGTATCCTTTATCATCTCGAATTTTCTTGCAATGAGAGCAAATAGGCAGCAGGCCGTTTAACTGCTTTACCTCTGCCAATGATTGTTCAAGTTCAGCGGTTCTTTGTTTTACTGTATTTTCAAGGTGCAGTTTATGCTGCTGAAGTTCATACTGGGTCTTTTTCAGAAGAGATATGGATCTGGACAGCTTGAAATTCAAATGGGCGTGATGGCAAAGCTGTTGGGTGACAACCCAGAGAAACTCCACTTTTTTATCAAACTCCTTTCTGGACATGTTTGTCATAGATTTGAAAGCTTCCAGCATTAATTTCGGGTCGGCACCGATTTCCATGGCGTATTCCATAACCCTTGTTTCAGTGACATCCGAAAGGTTTCCTTGACCGATCAGCCAGTTGCCAAGATGTTTTCCTTTCACAACAATCGGTGCACTGGCATCGACAAAACCGATCCCATAACAGGGACGGGAATAAGGCCGTCCCTGTTCTATTGATTTGCTCGCCAGTATCTGAGCGGAGCGGTGACACCGCTCTCTTCCCAGAGGTGTGCTTCGAATAATGGTACATACGCGGCTGTGGTTCACCGGCGGTATAATGGGCGTGCCCGTTTTATCCACCAGGGTGGATGCGACACCGCAGGCTTCAGCAAAGGATTTATTGATACGTTCTAATTCAGTGATATCAATAAGATCCAATAGTTCGAAAGCTTCAATTTTTTTTCCATCTTCATTCATAATATCCGTTGCGCTGAACCTCCGACGTAAAAGCCCGGGTCATACCCTTAACGACCACACAGGAACCGATCGCTTCGGCCCTGAGAATACCATTTTCCTGACAGACTGCAATCTCTCCGGAGTTGACGAAAAATTCATTTTTCATCTCTCATTTTTACAGGCTTTGGAGGATGGGTGTCAAGGCGAAATTCTATGTGCCCCGGAACCTTGACACCGTTTCCGGAAAATTATGGCTTTATGCCCTTGAGAATACCCGATTCGGTGGGGCCGGTGTAATCCATGCGGACGATATCTGTCAGGCCGGCGGCGGTCATCATCTCCCGGATTTCCGATTCACTGTAGGATTGTCCGGAGTCGGTGCCCAGAAACATGTTCAGGGAAAACAGGGCCGCAAACTCGGGCCTGTCCCGGGTATCTTCCAGAAGGAAATCATGGATGAGCATCTGCCCGCCGGGCACCAGCGTTTTTCCGGCATGGGCCACGATATCGGCCGCCTTGTCCGGTCCTTCCCCGTGGAGGACATGGGACAGCCAGGCGGCATCGAATTCCTGGTTCAACGAGATGTCATCTGTGGTGTAATCTCCGGGAACAAACCGGATCCGGTCCGACAGGCCGAACTGCTCAATGGTTTTTTCGGCAAAGGGCCGGGTGGTGGGCAGATCGAACACCACCGCCGTGAGGTCCGGGTTGGCCCGGCAGAAATGAATGGCATAGGTGCCGGGGCCGCCCCCCATATCCAGCAGGCGGGAACACCCGGACAGGTCCACAGATTGAGCCACGACCGGTGCCGTGGCCATGGCGTTGTTGAACATGCCCATCAAAAAGGCTTCCCGCCATTCTTCCGAAGATACCGAAGACCTATCCCGGATGGGGCCGCCCCGGGTCACAGCCTGGTCCATGCGGATCCAGGAATCGGCCAGGTGATGGTGATGCTGGATCATGTAACCGATATACCGGTCGGAATCTTTTGAGAGAAAGTCGGCGGAGGCCTGCGTGTTGGCATAACCGGTCGGTGTTTTGGTCAACAGGGCCATGGCGGCCAGGGCATCCAGGAGCATGGTGAGGCCCCGGAGATCCCACCCTGTTTTTCGGGTTACCTCCCGGGCTGTCAGGGTATCACTGCCGATGATGGTGAAGATATCCAGTTTCACGGCCGTGTGGAGGGTGCAGGTTTTCCAGTAATATCCGGACAGTTCCAGCAGGGTGCCGGGATGCCAGTCTTTTGTGTGTGTCTCTGACGTGCCGCACCCCGAAGGGCACGAAGATTTATTGAACGAATCGTTTGATCCCATTTTCAAGTTCCTTTCCTGTTTCACCATGAACCTTCAGAACACATCCAATCACTCGACTAGAGCGTTGAACAAATCCAATACTTCGTGTTCTTAGCGTCCTTCGTATTAAAAAAAATCATCCGCCTCACTGATGGACCTGCTTTTTTATTTTTCCTGCCATTGGGGGGGACGCTTTTCAAAAAATGCGGTTACCCCTTCCTTTGCATCGTCTGTGGTGCAAAGCCGGGCAAACGCCTCGTTCATATAAGCAAAACGGGCCTCGTAGTGCAGGTCTTCGGAACGGTAAAACGCGGTTTTGGCAATACACACTGCCACCGGGCTTTTTTTGGCCAGGTCAGCCGCCCATGCCATGGCCTGATCGTCCAGGTCCTCTTTGGGAACCAGTTTGTTCACCAGTCCTAAAGACAGGGCTTCCGGGGCCTTGATCAGGTCTCCGTAAAGGAGCAGTTCCAGGGCTTTTTTCCGGCCCACGCACCGGGATACCGGAATCACCGGGCCCACACAGTTAAGCCCCACATTGATGGCGGTCAGGCCCATGCGCACGTTGTCAGCGGCAATGACCAGGTCGGCTGCGGCGGCCAGCCCCATGCCGTTGGCGACAGCCACCCCGTGCACCTGGGCGATCACCGGTTTTTTAAGTTTTGAGATGGTCACCAGAGGCTGCTCCATGGTCTCGATCCACGCCTGGTATTCCATGGGGGTTTTACCGGCCAGTTCGTTCACATCAATGCCGGCGCAGAACGCTTTGCCGGCCCCTTTGAGCAGGATCACCCGCACCCCGGGGTCTGCATCCAGATCCAGCAGTGCCTGGTTCAGCTCCTGTGCCATGCGAATACTGAAGGTGTTCATCTGTTCGGGCCGGTGCAAGGTGATCACCGCCACATGGTTGTCTTTTGTTTGTGTCAAAATGTCTTGAAATGCCATTATTTACTCCTTTCCTATTAAAAAAATGCCATAGGTGGCAAACAGATTGGGCAGAACGTTTACCATTGTCCCCTGCAGGTGCTGGTTTCTGGTGTTGATGGCGGCTTTTTTTAAGATGGTGAACCCGCCCTGCCGGGCAAAATTTTCAAAATCCCTGAGGCTGAGTACCCGGATATTGGGGGTGTTGTACCATTCATAGGGCAGTTCCTTTGTGACCGGGGCGCAGCCGGTGAACATCAGCTGGGTGCGGATCCGGTAGTGGCCGAAATTGGGAAAACTGACCACGCACTTGCCGGCCACCCTGAGCATGGACTGAATCAGCGACACCGGGTCATACACCTGCTGGAGGGTTTGGGAGCATATGGCATAGTCGAATGCCTGATCCGGGTAATCTTTGATCTCCGTGTTGATATCCCCCTGGAGCACGGAAATGCCTTTTTCAATGCATTTGACCACCCGAGACTCCTTAAGTTCGATCCCCCGCTCTATCACC
This sequence comes from Desulfotignum sp., assembly GCA_011389575.1. Lineage (GTDB taxonomy): Bacteria > Desulfobacterota > Desulfobacteria > Desulfobacterales > Desulfobacteraceae > Desulfotignum. The sequence goes on from JAABUB010000003.1 coordinate 50,662, forward strand.
TGTCTGTTCTGCTTGAGCCATAACAGCAGGTCCCCTTCTCCGCAGCCAAGACCCAGAACCCGGGACCCGGGGGCGACCCAGGAGGCAATAATCTGTAAATCATACCGCAGCGGATGCATGGGAAATACTCCTTAAAAACCCTGCCATCAGGTGGTCCAGCTTTTCATTGGGCAGCAGAAATGCGTCATGGCCCCACTGGGCCTCGATTTCACAGAAACTGACATCCAGGTTGTTCTTTTTCATGGCGGTAATCATCTCTTTGGACTGGTAGGTGGGGTAGAGCCAGTCCGAGGTATAGGACACCACCAGAAATCGGGCAGTGGTTTTGGAAAACGCCTTGACCAGAGAACCGTTGCCGTGCTCCTTGGCCAGGTCGAAATAGTCGGCCGCCTTGGTGATGTAGAGAAACGAGTTGGCATCGAACCGCTCGATGAACTTGTTGCCCTGGTACTGGAGATAGGATTCCACCTGGAAATCGGCCCCGAACTCAAAACTTAAGGCGCTTTTGTTCTGGAGGCGGCGGCCGAATTTCATGCGCATGGATTCATCGGACAGATAGGTGATATGCCCGATCATCCTGGCGATGGCCAGGCCCATGCCCGGTTTGGTTCTGCCGTAGTAATGGCCGCTGCACCAGTTGGGATCTGCCATGATGGACTGCCTGGCAACCTCGTTAAAGGCAATGGCCAGGGCGGAATGGCGGCAGGTGGTGGCCAGGGGCACGGCCGCTGCCACCATGTCCGGATAACGCACACACCATTCCAGCACCTGCATGCCGCCCACCGATCCCCCCACCACCGCCAGCAGACGCGCAATGCCAAGATGGTCCACCAGGGCTTTCTGGGCCCGGACCATATCCCCGATGGTGATCATGGGAAAGTTTGTGGCGTATTCTTTTTTGGTGGCCGGATTGACGGATGCCGGTCCAGTGGAGCCCATGCAGGAGCCCAGGATATTGGAGCAGATGACAAAATATTTTTCCGTGTCAATGCCTTTGCCCGGTCCCACCATGATATCCCACCACCCGGGCTTGGCATCCTCTGCCTTGTAGCAGCCGGCCACGTGGGAGTCGCCGGACAGGGCATGGAGTATGAAAACAGCGTTGGATTTATCCTGGTTCAAAGTGCCGCAGGTTTCATAGGCAATGGTGACAGGGCCTATCGACGCGCCGCTTTCCAAAGAAAACGGATCTTTTGGTCCGGCAAAGGTAAAAAACTGTTTTTCCACCAGGCCCACGGAGGCACCGTCCCGGTCATGGCCGATATACTCACTCATGGTCACACCTTTTCAAGGGCAGACGCCAGATCACCGCAGATATCTTCGATGTGCTCGATCCCCACTGAAAACCGCAGCAGACAAGGATCGGCCAGGCGTTCTTTCAGGTCCCGGGGAAACGAGACATACTGGGATGAATAGGGGTGGATGATCAGGGTCTTGCAGTCCCCCAGGTTGGCCAGGTTCAGGATCATGGACAGGTTGTCCACCAGCCGGAAACAGGCATCCTGGTCTGCCAGGCCGAATGTCAGCATGGTGCCGAACCCTTTGCCGCCAAACTGTTTTTTTGCCATGTCATGACAGGGGTGGTCGGAAAATCCGATAAAATTGACCCATTTCACTTTGGGATGTTCCTGCAGAAACCGGGCCGTCTGCATGGCATTTTCCATGTGCCGTTCCATGCGCACTCCCATGGTGGCCAGGCCCAGGACGGTTAAAAACGAATGAAACGGGGCTGCTGTGGTGCCGAAATTGACATGGTGTTCTTTGAACATGCGGTGTAAAAATGCCAGGTTCCCCTTCTGGGCCACAAACGGGGCAAAATCGGTAAACCGCTCCGTGCCCCAGTTGAACGTTCCGGCATCCACCACCACCCCGCCGAGGGCTCCGCCATGGCCGGAAAAATATTTGGTGGTGGAGTGCAGCACAATATCGGCTCCCAGTTCAATGGGCCGGCACAGCCAGGGGGATGCCAGGGTGTTGTCCACCATGAGGGGCACACCTTTTTCATGGGCAAGCGCAGCGATTTTTTTCAGGTCCGGGATTTCCATACCCGGATTGGTAATGGTTTCCATGTAGACGAACCGCGTTTTGTCTGTGATTTTTCCGGCAATATCATCCATATCCAGGGGATTGGCCAGGTGAACCGTGATGCCGTATTTTTTGAATATACTGGTGAACAGCGCATAGGTGGACATGAAAAGAGAGGAGGATGCCACAAATTCATCCCCGGCCCGCAGCAATGTCATGCAGGCATTGCTGATGGCTGCCATGCCCGAAGCCGTGACCACGGCGGCCCTGCCTGATTCCAGGGAGGCCAGTTTTTCCTCCAGGAACCGGTTGGTGGGGTTGGTCAGTCGCATATAGATATGATCGGGCAGCTCTCCGGCAAAAGTCTGGCTCAAGTTGTCTGCAGTCTCATGAAAATGGGCGGCAGACTGGAAAATGGGGGGCAGGGTCGCCCCTTCCCAGTCATGGTCTTTGATCCCTTCATGAATGGCCCTTGTTTCAAAGTGAAGCGGTTTGTCCATCAGTCAGTTCCTCACCACAATATATCAGGGTTGAAAAAAGTTTAATATCACCTTGTGGTATATTTTTGTCAAGTGTAAATTGTATCTCCCCGGGGCCATCACATGCAACCATGTCCTGTTCAGCTGCTTGATACCCCACCCCCTGATGGTTGCTGTGTGACCAGCCCGGGTCCGTTGTTTACAGTACCCCCCCGCGGCACAGATCAATGAAAAAGCTTGATGTAAGATTTCATTCCAGATAAATAGACTGATAAACCGCCTTTTGGCGGGCTGTAAATGCAAACCCAACCACATGAGGAGTGTGAACATATGCCGGTAGTGACATGGAAAAAAGAAAACAAAATTGCAGTTGTGGAGATGTGCAACGGCCCCAACCGCATGAACAAGGTGTTTTCCCGCGATTTCAACCAGTGCCTTGACCAGGTCCAGCAAGATACAGATATCCGGGCCATGGTCCTGACCTCCACCGATGAAAAGAATTTTTCCCAGGGCATTGATGTGGAATGGATCGGTAAAAAGATTCAGGATCAGGACAATGACACGGTGATGGTCTTCATGTATGCCATGAATAAGATTTTCAAACGTCTGCTGCTGTTTCCCGTGCCGGTGGTTGCCGCTATCAACGGCCACGCATTCGGTAACGGGGCCATAATTTCCTGTGCCTGTGATTTCCGGTTCATGAAAAAGGACCGGGGATTTTTCTGCTTTCCCGAGGTGGATGTGGGCATTCCGTTTCTGCCCGGCATGATCGCCTTTGTGCGCAAGGCAATGCCGGAACCCCTCTTCAACCAAATGATCCTGTCAGGCCAGCGCATGACAGCCGAGGATCTTAAAGCGCACAACGTCATCATCAAGGCCTGCGGCAACCAGGAAACCCTGATGACCGAAGCCCTGGCCTTTGCCGCTGCTTTTGATAAAAAACCGGGGATTTTCCGGGAATTGAAGCAGCGCATGCACAAGGAGCTGATCCGGGTTATGGACGAGCAGGACCCGGTATACATCGATGCGCTCAACCTGTTTGTGGCGGATTGAAATAATTGAAAACAGGTGTTCAAGGGAGGTGAAAGCATCGGATTTGAGGGCTGCACCGCCATCATAACCGGTGTCGGCATCGGCCGGCCCTGTGCCCTGGATCTGGCCGGCGGGGGGCAAAAGTGGTCGGCAATACTATCGGCAGAACCAGGAACAACCTGCGGCTGGCGGTCAGGTGGTCCCTGTCTTGACTTTTCCAGGTGTTTGTGGTTTGACCTGTTGTAATTGATGCATTGCTTTTAACGCAGCAAGCAGTAAGGAGCAGATATGAACCCGTTGCATTCGATCCGCACCAAACAGATGGCGGGATTTCTGGCCATTGCCGCCATTACGGCTATTGTCAGTCTGGTGAGTTATAATGGTATGAAAAATCTGGAGGCCAGCTTCAGACAGGTCATTGAAACAGCCCCTCTGACGGAATCAGCCATTAACATGAAACTGGCGGTGAGTCAGGATATCGTGGCTATCATGACCCTCATGGCTGCTTTGGACACGGACCAGCTTGATGCTGCCTGGCAGGTGCATCTGGGAAACGCGGCCCGCTTTAACCAGTACCAAAAGGCAATTCTGGAAGGTGGTGACATTGGTGATAAACATGTTTTTCCCACCCGGGATCCGGAACTGCGGCAAATCATGCAGGACGTAAAACAATTTCATACATCAGTTTTTCTTCCCAGTTTCAAGGTGGCCTATGACCAGATGCATCTGCAGTTATCTGCAGAACCTTATGATTACACGCTTCTGGATACCATTGATGAAAAAACCATTGCCCTGGCCAACGAGCTGACCCGACAGCTGGACCAGGCCGGTGCCATATCCCAGGGGCTTATCCTTCAGGCTGAAGCAGAGTTGATAAATGAAAAGCAGCAGGCGGTTACCATTCTGGCGACAGCCACACTGGTGGGAATCGCGGCAGCCGTTTTGCTGGGATTTGTCGTGTCGGGCCGGATTGCCAACCCGGTTAAAAAAGCGGCAGCCTTCACCGGAGATGTTGCCCGGGGAGATTTTTCCAAAACCCTGGAGGTTACCCAGAAAGATGAAATCGGTTCCATGGTGAATGCCATGAACCAGATGGTACAGAAACTGGCATCGGTTTTTAAAAACATAGCCCGGGGGGTGGCCACCCTGGATCAGACAGCAGGGGATTTATCCGGGATTTCAGATACTCTGAAGACCCGCGCTGAACAAATGACCGATAAATCAGGTGCTGTCAGTGGTGCGGCCCAGGCAATGCAGGAACGGGTGGCGTCTGTCACCCAAAGTTCCCGGGCGTTTTCAGATAACCTGGATACGGTATCCGCTGCCATGGAACAGATGAATAACACTGTGGCGGAAATTGCAAAAAATACCAGTGAGGCCCGGCAGATTTCAGAGACAGCGGTTTCAACAGCCAGCAGCGCTTCCAGCAGGGTGGATGAGCTGGGCAAAGATGCAGCTGAAATCGGGCAGGTCACCCAGACCATCAGCGACATATCAGATCAGACCAATCTGCTGGCATTGAATGCCACCATTGAAGCGGCCCGGGCAGGAGAAGCCGGTAAAGGCTTTGCCGTTGTAGCCAATGAAATCAAAGGACTGGCCCGGCAGACAGCAGATGCTGCCAAAGATATCTCAAAAAAAATTGCGCGCATTCAGGATTCTTCCAAGGGTACCGTAACGGAGATCCAACAGATTTCAAAGGTAATCAATGATGTAAATACTATCGTCTCCTCTATTGCCGGTGCCATTGAAGAGCAGTCCAGCACCGCCAGGGAGATTGCTGAAAACATCTCCATGGCTGCCCGGGGGGTACATGACAATCATGAACATATTGCAGACATATCCCGGGCATCATCCCGGATAACAGAAGACATCCTCAGTGTTGACAACCATGCCGGCACTGTCACAGATACCAGCCGAAAGGTGACCGAAAACGTGACCAGGATCACGGAATTTGCCGCCAGCCTGGGACAGTCAGTCAGCCGCTTCAAGATTTAGCTGACAAGCAAGAAGGCAAAAAGGGGCTGTATATGGTATGGCGCAGGATATCCCCATAATGGAACATAAAATGGAATGAACATTTTAGCGTTATCCCTTGATCAACTGACCCACCTTCTTGAAGCAAATCATGGCAAAGGCCGGTTTCATGCGCGGGCCCTGTACCGGGAAATTTTTAAAAATGCAAATCCGGATCTTTTTTCAGCACCTGAATTTGCCGCTTCCCCCAACCTGGCCAGGGACCTGCGCAAAAACATCTGTCTGGAACCAGGCAGGATAACAAAGGTTTTCCAGGACAAGGATCTTACCAAATTCATCACCCGTCTGTCCGACGGCCTGGACATAGAATCGGTCATCGTTCCCATGAACCGGTACAACACCCTGTGTGTGTCCAGCCAGGTGGGGTGCCGCATGGGATGCGCCTTTTGTGAAACAGGCGGCATGGGATTGAAACGTAACCTTACAGTATGTGAAATTACCGGCCAGTTGTACAATGCCAGACACATATTGAAAAAGCAGATCAAAAATATCGTATTCATGGGCATGGGAGAGCCCTTTGACAATTTTGAATCTGTCATGGCTGCCGTGCAGATCATGAATGAGCAGAAAGGGTTTGACATTGCCCTGCGCCACATGACCATTTCCACGGCAGGTGTGGTGCCGGGTATCCGAAAACTGGCTGCCATGAATTTGCCGGGCATCCGGCTGGCCGTGTCGATCAATGCCCCTGACAACCCGACCCGGTCAAAGCTGATGCCTGTGAACAATGCCTGGCCCCTGGAAAAACTTAAACAAACCCTTGCAGCCTTTCCTCTGCCCCGGAAAGGAACCTTTCTGCTTGAATACATCCTTATCAAAGGGATGAATGATTCTGATGCCCATGCAGATCAGCTGGCAAATTTCATTCATCCCCTGCCGGTGCGCCTGAATCTCATTCCCTGCAACCCGGTACCCGGTCTTGCCCATGAAAGTCCCTCAGATGAAGAAATGAACCGGTTTTCACAAAAACTGGTTGAAAAAAATATTTTTGTCATACGGCGCTGGAGCAAAGGCAGGTCCGTGTCTGCGGGCTGCGGTCAGCTGGGCCAGCAGTAAATGACCTGTATATTGCTTTTTTTCGGCGGGGCGTATCATTTTGTGAGTTTTTTTATGTTATCTCTGGCAAATTCAATGGTGGGATCAATTTCCAGCGCCATTTCATAGTATTTTATCGCCAGTGCAGTTTCCCCCAGTTCCCGGTAATTGGAACCGATATTGGCATAGTTGATGGCCTGGGACGGGTCCACTTCCAGGGCGGTTTCAAAACAGGAGATGGCTTTGTGGTGGTTTTTTTGCATAAAATGACAGACCCCAATGGTGTTGAGCAGGTCCGGTCGCTGGGAGTCCACGGACAGTCCTTTTTCGCAGATGATGATCGCCCTTTCATACAGGCCCAGGTCCTTGAGGCAGGCCCCCATGTGGGAACAGATGTCAGGCAGGTTCATTGGGACCGGTTCTCTTTTCAGGGCGGTTTCAAATTCCTGCAGTGCGGTGTGAAGGTCCCCCAGCGCATTGTATACCAGTCCTTTGTAAAAACTGGTGTAATATTGTTCCGGCAGGGCTTTTTCCAGGGCAGCGAGTTTGTCAAGGGCCTGGACAGGCTCCAGGGTTTCGGTGATGAGTCTTGCTGAGAACATGCCCACACTGGCCGATGCGGCCCGCTCCCTGAAATGGGCCCCCGGCATGATGGTGTAAAAGGCCGGGATATCCAGATCCGGATGCCGGATGTCAATGGCCAGGATCTGGTAATCTTTTTTGCCCAGTGCGGCAATCAGGTTTTCCACCTCCACCCGGATATTGGGATCTGACAGGTCCGGCAGATCAGACATATCCTTCATGGTCTCTGGATGGGTGATAAAGGCGGCATCTGCAATGTTGGTGAACTTGGGCAGGCCCGAGGCCACATAGTTGGATCCGGAATTGAAATCACCAGCCAGCTGGGCCACCTCGGTCAGGGCACGTCCCATGGCTTTCTGGGGATCAGGCGAAGTGCCTGCGGTCCACACGATCTCGCTTTTGTCCGGAAACGTGGCCGGATCCCAGGCCAGAACAGCAATGGTGGGAATACCCGTGTCCAGGGAAAGATCTGTTGCATGCACTTGAATACCGCAGTTTCTGTATTTTGCCAGCATCTCTTGCACCAGAGGATCGGTAAAGGTGTCCAGACGGATGCCCGGGATATCCAGGGTACCGTGGCTTACCAGAGAAGATGTGTGCCGCTCCACCAGTTCGCAGATACCCTGGCTCAAGGCTTCTTCATTGCAGTTGCCCGCACAGGGCCCGTTGAATTCATTGATCATGTAAAACCAGGTAAAGGGAATCAGCACTTCTTGGCCCAGGGTCAGGTTATACCCTGTGGTCCATTGCAGGTTCAGGCTGTCAAATATGGGTTTGACCCTGTGGGCATCAGCTGCATTGTCATGCACAGACCGGATGATCTGGTCAAAGGGCAGAATGTTTTCCCCGAGGTCCTCTGCCCGGGCAGAAAGGAAATTGCTTTTTTTGTTCACAAAGGAAAAAAAGCTGAAGCGTTCCGCCAGCTCCATGACGGCACTGGCTTCTGACTGGTCCGGAGTACCGCCTTTTCCCATCTGCTTGTTGGTGCCGATAACCTGCCTGGCATCTGTGCCGCACTCGCTGAAAAAAACCGGTATGTCCAGGCGGCCGTTGTCAATGCGGCGGGTCCGGCTCAGAATATCCAGCCGGGTGGTGGCAGCTTTTTCTTTGAACCGGGCCACTGTCTTTTCCGGGGACATGATTTTATCCTGGTCATAGGTGTAGCCTTTTACCGCATCCGTAAGTTCGATGGTATATGTCATGAAAATCTCTTTCGTATCCAGGGATTATAGGTTGCACATATGCCGGCCGGGACTGGAAAAGCATTTGAAAATGGGTTTTACTGGTCCTGGCATCTGTTTTTTTTATGAAAGTGTTAAGTTTTAAGTGTTAAGCTAATACCTGACAGCTAACAGTTTTCTTTTTTTGTTGTGCCCGGCAGGGCATGGGTGTTATTTCAAAAGGGTTACAGCATCCCCCACCCGGATTGTACCTCCGGTAATGATTTTTGCAAACACCCCTTCTTTGGGCATGATGCAGTCTCCGGTGCGGTAGAAAATGGCACATTTTTTGTGGCATTCTTTGCCGATCTGGGTGATTTCAACAAGGGCTTTGTCCCCCAGCCGTACCTGCTGCCCGATCTTCTGGGTTTTCCAGTCAATGCCGGTGGTGGCGATGTTTTCAGCAAAATCTCCGAAATGCAGGACAAAGTCTTTGGTACTGACAGCCTCAATGCTTTCAGCTGCCAGAAAACTGAGCTGCCGGTGCCAGTCCCCGGCATGGGCATCCCCTTTGATGCCATGGTTTTCCATCAGTTCTACCTGGTCAGTGCACTGCTTGGTGGTGCCTTTTTTTTTGCTGATGGCAATGGAAACTATTTTCACGGGGCTTCCTTTTTTTGTGTTTGTCAATACAGGCGGACTTTATATCACATTGTGGCAGTGGATTTCAATACCAAAAGCATGCTTCCGACGGGCAGAGGGGCGGCAGGTTATTTTTTGTCTGACCTGTTACGGGATTGTTCGTTTACAGGCGGGGCAGCAGCTGGGGACTTCACAGACGTTGTCCGGGGAAAAAGGTCTGTTTTTGAAAAAAAAGCTGCATCAATGTGCTGGTTGATTTTTTTGGCAAGACCTGCCGGCAGTTTCTGCAGGGCAAAGGACTGCTGGATACAGGCTTCAAGGCAGGTGTCCATGTCATATAATTGCCTGCAGACGTCACATTCCTGGATATGGGCCAGTATGCCGTGATCCTGGGTCTGATTGTGTGCAGACCGGTTCTGCAGCCAGATAAAAAAGTCATTGCAGTTCATGGGTCAGATATGTTCCGGGTTATTGTTTATATGCAGGTTTTTTCCCTGCTGTCTTTCAATTGTTTCAACAACGTTACCTTTAACGCCTCTTTTGCCCTGTTCAATCTGGACATCACCGTTCCAAGGGGAATATCAAGGGCTTTGGCAATGTCTTTGTACAGCATATCGTCCATATAATACAAGATCAAAATTTCTTTGTATTTTATGGGTAGCTGGTCAATGGCATCATTCACTATTCTGGTATCAACTGCCTGTTCCAGCAGTATGTCCGCTCCCTTTTTTTGTGTTTCAGATTTGAGGAATGCAATGTAATCGCTTTTCTGGAGCTGCTGCCTGGCATTGTCTTTTTGGCAGGTTTTTAAAAAATTATTGCGCAGAATTCTCAACAGCCAAGACTTGCATTTGCCCGGATCCTTGAGCTGGGAAAATTTGTGATAAGCCATCATAAATGTTTCCTGCACAATATCTTCCGCATCAAATACATTGCCGGTGTATTTAAGGGCCACATTGTATAAAAGCTTCATATGGGGATATGTCAGCTTTTTAAACTGCTTTTTATCTGTTTTTGTTTTCAATACCATATCATCATATCCTGACTTAGCCTCCTGAATCAAAGATAATCAGGATATGAATCAAAGCAATTGCTTTTTATTATATGACAGGAAGGGGCTTTGTTTTATTCCAGGATTTTACTGTACCGGTTCCAGGTGAACCATCACCTCGAGTATATTGTTTTTGGTTTTCATCACGGTTTCTTTTACTGCTTCGGAGATGTCATGGCCCTGCTGCACAGTGATCCGGCCATCCACCTCCAGATGCAGATCAATATAAAATGCACCGCCTGTTTTTCTGGACCTGAGCCTGTGCACCCCTCTCACATGGGGGATATTTTTGATAAGGGTACGGATACGTGCCGTCTCCTGCGCGGACATGCCTGTATCCATCAGTTCCGCTATGCTGCCCCCCAGAATCCCAAGCCCTGCCTTGATAATGAAAACCGAGACCACGATGGCCCCCACCGGATCCAGAAAAGCCAGTTTCGGATTGATGAGGCCGGCAGTCACCGCCACCAGAACCGGGATGGATGACAATACATCTGTCCGGTGGTGCCAGGCATTGGCTTTAAGGGAAGATGACCGGTTTTTTACTCCGGCTGTATATGTGAGCCTGAAAAGAATCTCTTTGACAATAATAGACAGGACAGGGGCGAAGATCACCATTGGATGCAGTTTTGTTTCCACAGGATGCATCAGGGAAATGATGGCGTTATACCCGATGCCGGCTGCCACACCAAGCAGGATCAGACTGATGGAAATGGTGACAAAGGATTCGATTTTCTGATGGCCGAAGGGATGGCATGCATCAGGCGGGGCTGTCCAGTACCGGACACCGAACAGGATCACCAGATCTGATCCAATATCGGAAAAACTGTGCAGGGCATCTGCCACCACTGCCTGGCTGTTGCCTGCAATACCCATGGCCAGCTTGATCAGGGCCAGGCCCACATTGGTCCAAAGGCCGATCCAGGTGATTTTTTCAATATTTTTTCTGGTTTGGTTCTGTGTGGTCATAAAAGGTTTCCGTATATCACAGACAGGTCAATCAAGGGGATGAATTTGCGGTTGGCCGTTGGAAAAGCTAGCCTGTGGATGTTTTCAGGGGCAATCCACTGGTGGTCAATGGGGCCGTCCAATACCACATCTCCTGATATATAATCACAGTAAAATACATCCATTTCAATCTTAAAATGGGTATAGGCATGCCTGACATGGGTCAGAAACGAAACAATCCTGACATCCAGGCCGGTTTCTTCTTTGATTTCCCTGATGCAGGCATCTTCTGCGCTTTCTTTGTTTTTTCTTTTTCCTCCGGGAAATTCCCATAATCCCCCCAGCAGACCGTCCAGTTTTCTTCGGGTTATCAGGAGACTGCCTTCTTTGATGACAATACCGGTGCTGATACGGTGGCAAGGAATTTTTTTTGTTTTCAGCCGCAGAGGAAAAAGCGAAACCCGGCTGCCGGCCAGGGCCAGGCAGGAATGTGCCAGGGGGCAGCTGCCGCAGTCAGGAACCGCCGGGGTACAGACCAGAGCCCCCAGCTCCATGAGGGCCTGGTTGAAACCTCCCGGATCTGTCCGGTCCACAAGGGTGTCTGCAATGGCCTTGAAGCGGGTGTGTGCAGAAGACTGGTTTACCGGGATATCCAGGCATAACAGCCGGGCCAGCACCCGTTTTACATTGGCATCCACCACCGCATGGACCTGATTGAATGCCATGCTCATCACGGCTGATGCAATATAATCCCCCACCCCGGGCAGGGCTTTGAAATCGGAAAACCGGTCCGGGATGCGGCCGCCCTTTTGCTGTACCACCTGCCGGGCCGCCTTGTGCAGGTTTCTGGCTCTGGCATAATACCCCAGCCCTTCCCAGGATTTGAGCACCTGTTCCAGATCAGCCCGGGCCAGGCTCTCCAGGGTGGGAAACCTGTCCACAAAGGCCAGAAAATAGGACACGGCTGTTTTGACCCGGGTTTGCTGGAGCATCACCTCTGATACCCAGATGCGGTAGGGATCGCAACTTTCCCGCCAGGGCAGGTGCCGGTGGTGGGTGTTGTACCAGTGCACAAGCGATTTCCGGATCAAGGCAATATCTGCAAAGGCAAACCCGGGGATCTGTTTGTTCATTTTGGGTTTTGGATGGATCATCTGAAATTTTCCATTTTGGCCGGCGGCTGTCCAGGCTGGTGCCGGCGGCTGCATGTTGCAGGATGGGCGGGTCATTGTTCGGCCTGCCTGGCAGGCGTGAACTGCTTTATTTGGTCAATGAACTGTTTTGTCAGGTTGTCGGGGCAGGTTCTGTGGAACCTGATCCGGATGTACATATCTGTTATGGCTGCAGCTTCTGGTCCAAGGTCCGGTCTTTTCTCCTGCACTGTCAAAAGAAAAGCCATGGGTCCCTGGTCAGGTGACCTGGCCAGGCCGATGCGGGCCAGGCGTTTGCAGAAAAGGGCATACCCTGCTGTCACCGGGTCTTTTTTTGTGACACCGGACCGGTGCAGAAACATCCAGAAAAAAACAGCCACAACCATGACACTTAGGGTCAGCAATAAAAAAAAGACAGTCCCTGTTCCCCATGATGTGCCAAAACCCAGGCGCTGGAGCAACGCTTTCTGTTCTGAAAAAGAATACCCGGTGAACCAGGCCTCCCATGCAAGGTTCACAGCTTCCAGCAGGAAACCCATTTTTTTAAAAACAGAGATGGCATCCCGGGTGGTACCGGAATAGGAAAAAGACCCGTCCGGGTTCTGTTCCAGGCGGTCCGGTGCCACAGCCAGGGTGGGATCGATGCGGACCCAGCCCCTGTCTGACGTGTACACCTCCACCCAGGCGTGGGCAAAGGACTGGCGGATGCTCAGGTAATTGCCATAGGGATTGAGTTCACCGCCCAGATACCCCCCCACCACCCTGGCCGGTATTTCCTGCACATTCAGCAGAAAAGCCAGGGCACCGGCATAATGTTCACAATACCCCTGCCGGGTTTCCAAAAGAAATTCATCCATGGGATGGTCCCCGAGCCTTGGCGGGGTCAGGGTATAGGTGAAATCGTTTTCAGTAAAATAGGCCAGGATCTGCTGGATTTTTCCATGGGCATCAGCGGTTCCCTCTGCCAGGGACCGGGCCAGCAGCCGGGCTTTCGGGTTATTGTTCGGTTGGGTGAAAACAAGGTCTGAAGACAGGGTGTCTGTTTTTCGATTGTCATCAGCCGTCGTCCGGATGCGGGAGACCGCCTGATAGGTTTTTTTCCGGGTCACCCGCTGTCTGGACACAAGGATATGGCCGGCGGTCAGCTCCGCCCCCGGGGGTGCTGCAACCGGCCGGTCCAGAGCAAACAGCCTGCGGCTTTTATGGGGTTCCAGGGTAATGGTATGCGGCACAAGGCCTGGACCGTTTTCCTGAACAGAAGAGATTTCAACTGGATTGTCCGTCGGAAGCCACTGGGTGCCGTCAAACCTTTCAAATACAACCCCCCGCCAGTACAACGCATCCGGCGGTGGGAGCGCACCGTCAAATGCAACCCTGAAGGCCAGAGACTGGTCAAGGGTCATGCGGGAGATACTGCCGAAACCAAGTTTCTCCGAGAACCCGGATCTGCCGGTTCCTGGTGTTTCCATGGAGAACAGGCCGTGCTGGAGTCGGGGAAAAACCAGAAACAGAAGAACCATCAGCGGTATGGCCTGGGCCAGGATACGGGCTGTCAGAAAAACACTGGGCATCAGCCGTCCTTCAGGGCGATTGATGCGTATCAGCGCAGCTGTGGTGACAAAAACAGAGAAAAACAGGTATAAAATAATCCACAGGGATTCGGACCGGAACAAACTGGTGATGATGATAAAGTAGGTGAGCAGCAGGGTGATCATCCGGTGCCGGTGGGTGGCCATTTCAAAGGGTTTGATGGCAGCCATGACTGCCATGAGGCCGACAAAAGCATCTGCTTCTATCCTTACACTGAAGGTGACCAGCAGTCCGGTTATGCCGGCAACAGCCAGGATATGGCGCAGGATGGCGCCGGGAAGGGGCCACCCGGTTTTCAGCCGCACCAGCATGTATCCCCACATGAAAAAACACCAGACAATGATCCATGCCGGCAGTCCCGGTGTATGGGGGGCAATGGCCACCACCAGGGCAAAGATAATGGGAAGCGCATGGCGGGTGTCCCGGTTCAAGCAGCCTCCTTTTTCCGGCTGTAAAGGGCAAGGGCTCTGAGACATTTTTTCTTGTGGGCCTGTCCCCGGGCCGGGGCTATCAGGGTGTGGGGCAGTTTAAGCCCAAAGGATTGGTTTCGGCTGTCCGCGGCAAGGACCATGCTGCACAGCCGGGACAGCCGGTATTCCGTATCCCTGGAAACAAAGGCGTCGAAATTTAGCAGTGTGAAATGGTCAGCACCGGCGGTAAAATTCTTGATAAATATACCCTGTCCCCGGGAAACCGCTTTCCAGGCGATGCGGCCCACATCATGGCCGGGCTGGTACAATGACAGCCCCTGAAAATCATCCGGCCCTGCATGCCGGGTGTCTGCACTCCCCCCTGTGCCGCTGCCTCCCCGGTCTGATGCGGCACCCCCCTTCACAGGCATTGGATACACAAGGCAGGTCATGTGCAAAGAAAGCCTGGCCCCCAATCGGAAGAATCCAAAAGGAAAAACCGAACAAAGTGTCAAAGCCCCGGGGATGAAAACCCCTCTTTTGGCTGTTTGTGCCGGGATCTCCAGGGTTTTTGTTTCATTTTTGGCGATGGTTGTCCAGGGTCCGGCCTGGCCGGGCAGGGCAAAATTCACAGCTACCCTTTCCTGGTTTTTTGCCTGCACCTGTATGGTAAATGCGTTTGTCTGGCCGGCAAACACCGGTCTGGCAGAAACAAAGGCGACATCCATGCCTGTCAGGTTCTTCAGAGAATAAAACAGGGAGATCAGGGCCATGCCCCCTAAAAGAAACACCAGGATAAAGCCTGCATTGTTGTTGTAGTTGATCGAACCGGCCATCATGGCCCCGAGGATAATGAGAAAGAGCAGCCCGTGCCGGGTGGGGCGGATAAAGATCTGTTTTCTGGTCAGGACCATGGATACCTCTCTGGCACTGTTTATACAGGTACCGGTACTTTTTTGAGTATATCCATGAGCCTGTCCTTTGAAAATTCCGTCAGATCCGTGCCGGACCGCAGCCTGTGACCGGCCACCCAGGGCAGCATCTGCTGCAGGTCTTCGGGCAGGGTGTGGTCCCGGCCGTGGAGATAGGCCCAGGCCCGGGCGGCCCGGGACAAAGACAGGCCGGCCCTGGGGGAAAGCCCGAACTGGAAGGTGCCCGATGTCCGGGTGAACTCCAGGATGTCCTGGAGATATGCCAGAAACGTATCAGACACATGGACCTGTTCCACTGCTGCCTGGATTTTCAGCACCCCGGTTTTGTCCATAAACGGCTGCAGTGCTGCCAGAGCAGGCTCTGCACCAGTACCCCGTAAAATTTCTTTTTCTGCTTTCCTGTCAGGGTATCCCAGGTGGATGCGCATGAGGAACCGGTCCATCTGGGATTCCGGCAAAGGAAAAGTGCCGGCCTGCTCTAAGGGGTTCTGGGTGGCGATGACAAAAAACGGGGCTTCCAAAGCCCTGGTCTCTCCTTCAATGGTCACCTGTTCCTCTTCCATGGCCTCCAGCAGGGCGCTCTGGCTTTTGGGGGTGGCCCGGTTGATTTCATCAGCCAGAAACACCTGGGTGAAAATGGGGCCGGGATGAAAGGTGAAGGTGGCGGCATGCTGGTCAAAAACAGACATGCCCAGAATATCTCCGGGAAGCAGATCCGAGGTGAACTGCATGCGCTGGAACTTGAGTCCCATGCACCGGGCCAGCACCTTGGCCAGCGTGGTTTTGCCGATACCGGGAAGATCCTCGATGAGCAGGTGGCCCCGGGCAAAGATGCATGCCAGGGCCAGGCGGATCTGGGGTTCTTTTCCCAGCACAACAGAGCCCACCTGGTGGACGATTTTTTCAAATAATTGTGTCATCATGGGGTACAGGTTCCCTTGGATCATTCGTGTTTTTCCCATTTTTTCCAGGACCGGATCAGAGAGATAAAGGTCCTTACCCCGATGCCGGACGGGCCTTTGGGGATATAGGATTTTTCCGTAAAATCCCAGGCAGTTCCGGCAATGTCCAGGTGGGCCCAGGGGGTTTTGTCCACAAATTTGGACAAATAGGCTGCTGCGGTAATGGTGCCCCCGGGTTTGCCTCCGACATTTTTGATGTCCGCCACCTTGGATTCGATCTGTTTTTCATAGTCTTTGTTCAAGGGCAGTCGCCACACCGGCTCGCCAGCCTCTTTTCCAGCTGCCAAAAGGCGGTCGGACAAAACATCGCTGTTGGACACCAGACCGGAATAATGGTGGCCCAGGCCGATGATCACCGCCCCGGTAAGCGTGGCAATATCCACCACACAGTCTGGTGCGTAGGTTTTGATGCCCCAGGCCAGGGCATCGGCCAGAATCATACGGCCTTCTGCATCCGTGTTCACGATTTCGGATGTGACCCCGTTGTAATGGTGGATGATGTCACCCGGGTGGATGGCCCTGCTGCCGGACATGTTGTCCGTGGCCGGCACAATGGCCACCACCCTTATACCGGGTTTCTCTTCGGCCACAGCTGCCATGGTGGCCAGCACGGCAGCCCCGCCGCACATGTCGTATTTCATCTCCTCCATACCCGCAGCCGGCTTGATGCTGATGCCCCCTGTATCAAAGGTGATTCCCTTGCCCACCAACAGCAGGGTGTCGGTTTTTTTGCCGGGATCATATTCCAGGGCCACCATGCAGGGCGGGGTGGATGATCCTTGGTTCACACCCAGGATGCCGCCCATGCCCAGTTTTTCCATATCTTCTTTTTCCAGGCAGGTACAGGTCAGGCCATGGGTTTTGGCCAGATCAGCTGCATAGTCTGCAAAATGCTTCGGGGTCCACCCGTTACCCGGCTCATTGGCCATATCCCTTGCAGCACAGGCGGATCTGGCTGCCATCACCCCCATTTTCGCCCCTTTGCGCACCGCCTTGACAGAGGTGTCTGAAAAGAATTTGATATCTGCCAGCCCTTCATAATCGGTTTTCTTTCTGGTGGTTTTTTTGTACTTGGCAAACCGGTAATCCCCTAAAAGTATGCCTTCTGCCACGGCCTGGGAGATTTTTTCCACAGGTATCTGCCCCATTTGGGGCACACAAACCAACAGGTTTTTTGCCTTGGTTTTTTCACAGGTTTTGGCTGTGTTTCCCCCGAGTCTGCGCAGGGTGTCCAGAAAATCGCCCGGGTCTTTATCAGGATCATCTTTGCCCATGCCCAGAACCAGGATGCGCCTGCCCCCTGATCTGTTTTTTTTCGTATCCCCATTCGGGTAATACAGAAGTTCTTCATCCATTTTGCCAAAAAAATCCCCCAGTTCATGGGCCATTTTAACCCGGGCTTCTACTTTTGGATCACAAACAGGGGGCATATCTTTTCTCTGGATGGCAAAATAGACCACAAGATCAGATACAAGGGTGTCAACAGGTTTTTCAGTGATGGTCAGCCGGGTGTTTTTCATGGGTTTCTCCATATTATCGGGTAAAGATACTATTTTAACAGGAATTTGATTATACCATGATATTGCTTACCATGGAACCGGCAAGATGTCAGCTGTTCCCCTGGAATGTTTTTTCAGACACAGGAAATGAAAATATATTGACTTTCAGCGGGGTTTCCTATTCTATCTTAAAGAAGATATGTTCACAAAAAAAGCAAAACAGCATGGTGTGGCAGCTGAAGCAGACCATACCAGAAAAAAATAATGACCAAAAAAAGGAGGATGGATATATGGACAAAATGAAAGTGCGCGAACTCATGGTGCCGACAGACAGATTTCCAAAAATATCGGATAACGCATCTTTATTTGATGCGCTTTTTGCCCTGGAAAAGGCCCAGGAGGCATTTTTATCCGGAAAAGCCGAGCAGAGAGTCCTTCTGGTGGAAGATGAACAAGAAAAGATCATCGGAAAAATCTCCCCTATTGACCTGTTCAAAGGACTGGAAAAAAAATACAACGAAGTGAATGTTGAAGAAACCCTTGAAAAATTCGGCCTCAAATATATATGGAACAACATGCAAAAAGACTTGAGTTTGTGGGAAAGTCCGTTCGAGGATCTGTGCCGCAAAGCTGCTGATGTCCATGTCAAAGATTTTGTCAATATTCCGGGGGAAGGCCAGACAGTTGAAGGGGACGACAATATTTCCAAATGCTTTCATCTGTTTGTTGTAAACCGGCACGATACCCTTTTTGTCCTGGAAAAAAATCAATTTGTGGCTTTGCTGCGGTTTTCCGATGTATACAGGGAGGTATCCCGGACAATGAGAGAGTGCACGGTTGGGTAATGAATTAATTTGCGTAATAAAATAAAATGATGACCAGACAATGCCCCTATGACGGCTGGAATAAAAAAAATTGTTTTTTTCTGCATGCTGGCAATGATCGCCGTCATCGGGGCCTTGCACTATTTTACGCCGGGCCATTACATCCTTTTGCATGATACCTTTCGCAGGCTGGCCTATTTTCCCATAGCCATCGGCGCCATCCTTTATGGTCTGCCAGGGGGGATTTTAACGGCAGTTCTGGCGTGTGTGTTTTTTGTGCCCCACCTGCTGGTTTTCTGGTACCAGGGGCCCCAGGCCTATTATTCTGAATTGTCTGAAATTGTGTTTTATCTGGCAGCCGGGGTGGTGATCGGGGGTGTTTCCAGCCGGGAAAACCGCCTTCGGGAGAAATATCGAAAAATGTCTGAAAAGCTGTCCGTATCCTACCAGCGTCTCCACCACCAGGCCGGCCGGCTCCTGGAGGCAGAAACCCAGCTGGGCCAGGCCAGAAAGATGTCGGAACTGGGACAACTGTCTGCGTCTCTGGCCCATGAGATCAAAAACCCTCTGGCATCCATAAAAGGGGCTGCGGAAATTCTGGCGGATGAGGTGCCCGAAGGCCATCCCAGGCATGAGTTTATTGCCATCATGGGCAAAGAGATCTATCGCCTGAACCGGTCTGTGGAGGAGGTGCTGGCCTATTGCAAAGGACAGCAGCCGCAAAATGACATCAACCTGAAATCTGCATCCAAGATCATAGACAAGGTGCTGCAGTTGCTGGACCCGGAAGTACAAAAAAAATCCATTGCCCTTGTCCGGGAAAATGATACCCGCTGCCGGGCATTCCAGGTGGAGGAATCTGCTGTCACCCAGGTGGTGCTGAACCTGGTTCTCAATGCAATAGATGCGGTGGAGAAAAAAGGGATGATCCGGATCAAAGAATGTTGTGATGACAAAGGGTATGGCATGGAAGTGGCTGACAACGGCCCGGGCATCGATGCAGATCAGGCAAAAGAGATATTCACGGCATTTGTCAGTTTCAAACAGGGGGGAACCGGCCTGGGGCTTCCCATCACCCGCAAAATTGTCCAGCGCCTGGGAGGCAGCATATCCATGGCCCGGTCCGATCTGGGCGGGGCCGCGTTTCTGGTTATCCTGCCGGGAAAAAACCAGGGATTGTCCTGATTGCAAGGAGATTATATGACCCGGACCATTCTGCTCATAGATGATGACCCCAGCCTGCGGCGGGTGACCGAATACAACCTGTCGCAAAACGGATTTTTCGTGATCACAGCAGCTTCCGGACAGGAGGGTCTGGAAGCGTTTACACACCAGATGCCGGACCTGGTGGTGTCTGATGTCAAGCTGGGGGACATGAACGGCCTGGATCTTCTGGCCCAAATCAAGCAGGTGTCAGCGGAAATTCCGGTGATCATCATCACGGCCTTCGGCTCCATTGAAATGGCGGTGCAGGCCATGCAGAAAGGGGCGTTTACCTTTATCACCAAACCTTTTGACAGGCTGACCCTGATCCATGCCTGCAAAAAAGCCCTGGAACTGACAGGCCTGCGCACCCAGACCCGGCTGCTCACCCATGAAATCGACCGCCTCACCGGCACCCGGGGCATCGTTTCCGCCAGTTCCGTCATGAAGGAGCTGCTGGAAACCGCATCCAGGGCTGCCAACAGTGATGCCACGGTGCTCATCACAGGAGAATCAGGCACCGGTAAGGAGCTGCTGGCCCGGCTCATTCACCGGAGCAGTCCCAGAAGTGAAGGTCCCATGGTCACGGTCAACTGTGCAGCCATTCCGCCGGGACTTATTGAAAGCGAGCTGTTCGGCCATGTAAAAGGGGCGTTTACCGGGGCGGTCAGGGACCGGAAAGGACACTTCATGACCGCATCCGGTGGCACCCTTTTTCTGGATGAAATCGGTGAACTGGCAACAGATGTCCAGGTCAAGCTGCTGCGGGCCATCCAGGAAAAGCAGGTCCAGCCGGTGGGATCTGAACAAACCGTCCGGGCTGATATAAGGATCATTGCAGCCACCAACATGGATCTCCAGGAGCAGATGGCTGCGGGTGCCTTCAGGGAGGATCTGTTTTACCGCCTGTCTGTGATCCCTTTGTCCATCCCCCCTTTGCGGGAGCGCACCGAAGATATTTCCGCCCTGGCCGCCCATTTTTTAAAAAAATGTGATGCACCGACGGGCGTGCGGTTTTCTCCGGATGCCCTGGCACGGCTCACAACCTACCACTGGCCCGGTAATATCCGGGAAATGCAGAACCTGGTGGAGCGGTGCATTATCCTGAGAAACAGTGATGTGATCCAAGCATCAGACCTTCACCTGCCAGGGATGGCCCATGACCGTCCTGCTTTGGATCCGGTGATTCCGGATGAAGGTATCTCCCTGGATGCGATCCAGCGGGTCTATGTTGTCAAAGCGCTTGAAAAAGCAGGTCAGAACCGCTCTGAAGCGGCCCGTCTTTTAAAAATCCCCCGGCATGTGCTGCTGTACCGCATGGAAAAATACAACATCCACTAGGAACAATTTTTTCTGAATTGTCGCTTTGTCACGCTTTGGAAAGTCTGGGACGCGGTTTTGATATGGAACAGAGGCTTTTTACAGCATATTCTACACCCCCTGCAGGATAATCTCCACCCGGCTTGTCATTCAGGAGAACGGATTTTCCCCGGCCCGTCTTTTTTTCAAAAAAAATCATACTATTTCAAATAGTTTCAATAATTCTTTTCAGTTTCATTCTGTCTGGCACAAAAAGTGGTTCATGCATTAAACAGGTATCCGGTTTACAATGGATGCAATGGATGAATCAGGTTTTCAGGAACCCGGGAGACAGGTGTGAAAATTATAATCATTATATCCATTACAGCCTTTTTTCTGGCAGGCGGGCCGGTATCGGCCCGGGCCCCTGATCCAAACCCCATCCAGCGGGCTGTGTTCAAGGTGGAAAAGATCAGCGGTCGCGGATGCTTTTCTGTTATCAGTGACAGGTTTTCAAAACTGGAAGGGTTTTCCGGCATGGGGGTCAACCTTTTCACCAAAAAAGTGGCTGTGGATGTTACCCCGCCTTTGACCCCTGAAGTTGTCCAGGAGACCATTCAGGAACTGGGATTCCCTGTTTCACTGGTATCTGTGGATCCGGTGAAAGAAAAAGAATCCTTTGCATATCTTCATACCCGGTCCGGCAAGGGTGCCGGCTGTTGTACCGGCCGGGTATGTGATCCCGGACCCCTAACCCCTTAGGAGAAAACGTCATATGAAATCTGTATTATCATGGACGGCTGTGGCTGTTTTAGCGGTGTTCTTTTTCGGACCTGCCCATACCCAGGCCTGGTTCGGCAGCAAATATACCAAACTGACTCCGGATAAGGGAGTGCTTTTCATTCCGGTAAAAGATGTTTCCGACGGTCAGGCCCATTATTTTTCTGCCAGATCTGACAAAGGGATTGATGTGAAATTTTTTGTCGTCAAAAGCCGTGACGGGGTGATCCGGGCGGCTGTGGATGCCTGTGATGTGTGCTACCGGTCAGGCAAAGGCTATGTTCAGGAAGGCAATGTCATGGTGTGTACCAATTGCGGGATGCGGTTTGCCACAGACCGGATCAATGAGGTCAAGGGCGGCTGCAACCCTGCGCCCCTGAAGCGTATGGTAAAGGATGAGACCCTTGTGATCGCCATGGCAGACATCAATGACAATGCCTGGTATTGTGAATTTAAAAAATAACAGGAGAAAACATGGCCTGGGATCCTGAAAAATACCGGGAAAAACGGGAACGCGTGCTGGGTATCCAAAAAAAAGGCATTTCATTCAGTATCATGGCAGCCATTGTATCTGTCACCATTCTTCTGGGACTGGGTGTTGTGACCGTTCCCAATGCGGTTTCCCTTTGGCAGACCCGGCACCTGGATGATGCCATTTACCGGCTCACAACAGGCCATGCCTGGCCGGATCAGGCCCTGGCCGGTATCCGGAATATGTCCGGGGTCAAAAAGGTGACAAAAGACCATCACGGAGGCCGGCTGGTGATCACCTTTGACCGCCGCCACACCGGTCCTGAAAAAATGGCGGGCCAGCTCAAGGAACACGGCCTTTCCTTTGCCCTGCTCAACCGGGTCAACCACCGGCAGCACCGGCAGATCACGGCAGAAGAAAAGGAGGCGGAAGGTGAAGCTTTATAATATCTGCCTTGGCAATATCAAGCGCCGCAAGACCCGGATGCTTTTTTTGGCCCTGGGCCTGATCATCGGCATCGGCACAGTGGTCACCCTGTTGTCCATAACGGAATCCATGGGCCGGGATATTGAAGAACGCCTGGACCAGTTCGGTGCCAATATCGTGATGGCGCCCAGGATGGAGAACCTGTCCCTCAATTATGGCGGCATCGATGTGGGCGGGGTGAATTATGAGATCAGGGAACTGGACCAGGCATCCCTTTTTCGGATACATACCATTGAAAATGCCAAAAATCTGGGGGTGATCGCCCCCAAGATCCTGGGTCCTGTAACCATCATGGACAAAACCGTGCTTCTTATGGGGGTGGTGTTTGAAGAGGAACTGGCCTTGAAACCCTGGTGGCAGAAAACCGGTGCCTTTCCAGAAGCAGACAACGAACTGCTGCTGGGATCAGCTGCGGCATCCTTGCTGAATGTATCCCCCGGCAGCACCCTGGAAATGAAAGGACACCCATTTCAGGTGAGCGGGGTTCTGGAGCCCACCGGCGGATCTGAAGACAATGCCGTCATTGCCGGCCTTTCCCCGGCCCAGAAAATTCTGGGAAAACAGGGGAAAATATCTTTGGTGGAAATCTCCGCCTTTTGCAGGGGATGTCCCATTACCGAGCTGACCCTTCAGATTGCGGAAAAATTTCCCAATGCAACAGTGACTGCCATGAAACAGGCGGTCATGTCCAAGATGCAGTCCATTGAACTGTTCAAATCCTTTTCCCTTGGTGTCTCAGTCCTGGTCATCACCATCGGGGCCCTGCTGGTCATGGTGACCATGATGGGATCGGTGAACCAGCGAACCCGGGAGATCGGGGTTTTCAGGGCCATCGGGTTCCGCCAGGGACATGTGATGGAGATTATCCTGTTGGAGGCGCTGCTGCTGGGAGTTTTCGGCGGTCTGGCCGGGTTTGTCCTGGGCAATGGTGTTGCCCGGATTATCATCCCACTGACACTGGAAGCCGGCCGTTTTCCCGGAATCGACTGGCAGCTGGGGGGCATCTGCCTGCTCATGTCGGCTGCTTTGAGCCTCCTGGCCAGCCTGTATCCGGCTTTCAAGGCCGCATCTCTGGACCCTAACCAGGCATTGCGGGTGTTATGATGAAACCGGTTGACCATTTTATACAGGTGCATGACCTTGTAAAAACCTATGCAGACGGCGGCCGGTCAGTGAGTGCCATTGATCAGGTGAACCTGTCCATTGATGACGGAGAATTTGTCACCATCATGGGCCGGTCCGGTTCCGGCAAAAGCACGCTTTTGTCCATGCTGGGGGCCCTGATGCGCCCCACCAGCGGAAAGGTGGTGGTGGATTCCATGGATTTGTACAGCCTGGGCAGTGAACAGCGGGCAGATTTCAGAAGTGAATATATCGGGTTTATTTTCCAGTCGTTCCAGTTGATTCCCTATCTCACGGTGCTGGAAAATGTGTCCCTGCCCATGGCAGTCACCGGCCTGAAAAAGAAGAAGATGGACATGGCCATGGCAGTGATTGACCGGGTGGGACTGGCAGACAAGCATGACCGGCTGCCGGACCGGCTGTCAGGGGGAGAGCAGGAACGGGTGGCAATAGCCCGGGCCATTGTCAACCACCCGCCCCTGATCCTGGCGGATGAGCCCACCGGAAATCTGGATACGGACACCGCCGGCCGGATCATGGAACAGCTGGCATCGTTGAACCGGGAGGGCCATACCATTGTGGTGGTGACCCACAACCCGGAAATGGAAGCATATGCTTCCCGGAATATCCGGGTCAGGGACGGCAGGGTGTCAGCTTGAGACTGGTAGATAGCAGTGTGCTGAAAGCAGATATCTGTTTGTGTGTTATTATATTGATGAGACTGATTGAATCGGTCATCAAGTGAAATTAACATTGACAAAACCCGTCCCTGTATATTAAAAGCAACACGCATGCATTGAGGTGCCGGATTCCGTTACTTCAACGGAACTCCGGGTAAAAGGAAAGATGGTGGAATTCCATCGCATGCCAGCCGTTGCCGTAATCGGGGACAAGGAATGCATTCAGGCCACTCTTCTGTATCCCCCAGAGGGGGAAGGCGCATTCCAAGGATGATCCGTGAGTCGGAAAGCCTGCCCTTTGCTGAACCAGGGATTTTTGCTGGAATCAAATCCTTCTGAATCTGTATATTCAGGAGGTATATGATGTCTGATCGATTGGATAAACTCTTGGGCGGTTTCATTACCCGTCTGATCCAGAAAAAAGTTCTCACCCGTGAAGAATCCAGACAGGCCTTTTTCCATGTGTTGAACAATGAGGTTACCGACATGCATCAGGGTGCCTTTCTGGCTGCATTGACAGCCAAAGGTGAAACCAGTGAGGAGGTGGCCGGGGCATGGGAGTCCGTTTACAATCTGGACACCACCAAGGTTGCCATTGATCCATCCCTTGCACTGGTGGAAAACAGCGGCACCGGCATGGATACATTCAAAACATTCAACATCAGCACGGCGGCATCCATTGTTGCCGCTGCCGGTGGTGTTCCCATGGCCAGGCACGGCGCCAGAGCCATCACCTCGGTCTGCGGCACCGTGGATATGGCCGAAGCATTGGGAGTGGATGTGGAGTGCACTGCCGATATGGTTGCCAGAAGTATTGAATCATCAAATTTAGGGCTTTTTAACGGCATGAGCCCGCACATTCATCCTAAGGCGTTAGGACGGATCCTGTCCCGGATCTCTTTCGGCTCCACCTTGAATATTGCGGCCTCCCTTGCCAACCCGGCCCTGCCTTCCATCGGTGTACGCGGGGTATATGCAAAGGAAATGATCCAGCCTGTGGCGGCCGTGATGAAGGAGATCGGGTATACGCGTGCCCTGGTGGTTCACGGCGGCGTGGACCATTCTGAAAAAGGGATGGACGAAGCTTCGGTCTGCGGGATGACGTATTGCGCCGGAATTTTTAATGACGATGATATCTCACGGTTTACCATCGATCCGGTCCGTCTGGATCTGTCTGCCGGAGATCCTGAGGAACTGGCACCGGAACCGGATATTGAAATAGAGTCCCGACGGTTTGCGAGGCTGCTTGCCAGGGCGGATAACGGTGCCAGAAAAGATGCAGTGATCCTGAATGCCGGTTTGATCTTCCTTGCAGCCGGAAAAGCCGGCACAGTTGAACAGGGGATCGAAACCGCCTGTCGGCTCCTGGAAAACGGTGCCGCCTTCAAGGCCCTTGAAAACTGGGTATCAAGTCAGAACCGCTCCCCTGAAAAAGGGTTGAAATCTCTTCACCGGCTGGTGTCATGAAATGGAACTTCTGATAATAAAATCCGGAAGCGACTATATCAGGGTAAAAGAAAACAGTTTTGTTTTCTGCGGCCTGGACAAGGCCAGCGTATTTCCCGTAGATATGGCGGATGAAGTCAGGTCACTCAGGAAAAGGCTCGAATCAGAAGGGGCCGGGCTTGTCTGCATCAAAAAACTGGTTCTTACCGAACAGGAGTGGATGTCTGATGAAAATAGTTCTGAACCGGCTTAAAACCCTTGAAATTGTAGAACAGGAGCCCCTTATTCCGGATATCCCGGACGGCTCTGTCAGGGTGGAGGTGCTGTGCTGTGCCGTATGCCGGACTGATGCAAAAATGTGGGAACAGGGCCACCGGGACCTGATCCTGCCACGAATTCCGGGACATGAGATGGTGGTCAGGGATACGGATGGGAACCGTTTTATGGTGTGGCCGGGAACAAACTGCACCACCTGCAGCTATTGTCGGCAGGGATTGGAAAATCTGTGTGAAAAGATGAAAATCATCGGATTTCACCACGACGGCGGGTTTGCTTCACATGTTGTTGTTCCTTCCCGGAACCTGATTCCGCTGTCTGCCGGTCTGGACAATCATACCGCCTGTTTTGGAGAACCGGTCGGCTGTATTATCAATGCCTTTGAAAAAATCGAATATAAAAAAAAAAGCCGGCTCCTTATTTACGGAGGCGGTACCATGGGGCTTGCTGCAGCCCTGTATGCCAAAAGCATCGGTCTGCAACCCCTGGTGATCGAAAAAAGGGAATCCAAGATTCATCACGTCAGGGCTTTTCTGGATGCAGCAGGCATTTGCTGTGAAAAAGACACCCTTGACAATGAATTTGACCTAATAATCAATGCCTGCCCTGATGTCATCGCTTTCTGCCAGGCTGTATCAAAAGTGGCCAGGGCCGGCTGGATTTGCTTTTTCAGCGGAATTGCCAAAAACGAAACCATTGACACCAACCTGGTAAATCTTATCCACTACAAGGAAGCAAAACTCGCCGGTGCCTACGGCATGACCCGGACACATATGGAAAAAGCCATACCGTTCATTACCTCTCACCAGTCATATCTCAAATTACTGATACAGGACATTGTTCCGCCCCACAGGCTTCCAGCCCTGATGCCAAAGGTCCTGTCCGGCAGCAATCTCAAGTATATCCTGGATTTCACCCTTGCTTTTCGGGACTCCTCAATCGAAATATCACATCAGGCCCCTGTTCAGCCCATGGGGATCGATACTGCCGCAGGCTGTTTTACTGTAGATTGATGCGGTCTGATCCCAAGAAAATAGCACGATATTTTATCTGAGTAGAATGAATCGGGGCCCGGCGGGAAATCTGTCGGGCTCCCTTTGCAAATGGGAGCAGGGGCCCTGAGTAATCCCCTTTTAGTGTGCTATTTAACCTTTGATCACATTTTCCTGCGCTTAAAAAAATCCCGCACAAAGGCAATATGGGTGTTCATGGACGTATAGGCAGTGTCCGGATCACGGGATGTGATGGCATCCAGGATGGCCCGGTGCTGGGTCAGTATTTTTTGGATATTGTTCGGGTCCTCATACAGACTGGCCAGGTTCTCCCGGATGCCATGGAACAGATAGTCATAAAAATTGCGCATGATCAGGATGTGCAGCGGATTTTTGGCTGCATAGGCAATGGCCATGTGAAAGCTGGTGTCCGCTTCGGTGCCCAGGCGCCCGGATTTCACCTCATGCTGCATTTCATCTATGCTCTGGGCCATGGCGGTGATATCGGTTTCATCCGCCCGCTGGGCAGCCAGGGAGGCAGCATTGCATTCCAGGCCCATCCGTACCTCAAGCAGGTCTACAAGAGAGGCGGACTGGGCTTCCATGGCCTTTGCCAAAGGGTTTTCCTGCACCGCTTCCATGGGTTTTACAAAGGTGCCCTGCCCCTGCTTCTGGGTAATCAGTCCCATGGTGACCAGCCGCTGGATGGCATCCCTGATGGTGGTGCGGGAGACATTCATGGCCTGGGCCAGCTCCCGCTCGGTCATCAGTTTTTCTCCAGGCTTGAGCTTGCCCCTGTAAATGAGTTCCCGGATCTGATCCAGGACCTGATCTGAGATGCGCTTGGGCTTTATGGGCTTTATGGGTATGGTCATAATCCTATGTTACATGCCGGTTTTATGGTCAAAATTCAAACCATGGATTATTTATTATTCCAGTTATTTTATCAAGGGTTTTTTAATCAAATCCTAATAGGTCAATACCATTCCGCCGTCAAACAGAAGATCCCCGCCCACCAGGTAATGTGAAAACCGGGAGAATCCAAATATAAACAGATTTGCCACCTCCACCGGAGACATCATCTCCTTGACCCGGGAGGTACCCATCATAACATTCGAGACCACCTGTTCGGGTGTGATTCCCCGCTGTTCGGCCTGGGCCGCCACCTGGTTCAATGCAAGGGGGGTTTTGACAAATCCGGAGCTGATGGTAAAAGAGCGGATCATGCCTTCCCCTTCTGCGGAGATGGACTGGCTCAGGGCCCGGAGCCCGAATTTGGTGATGTTGTAAACCGGTTTGTTTTTGGTGCAGATGTGGGCATGGACCGATGCCATGTTGGCAACGGCCCCGGCGCCTGCCTGTTTCATATGGGGTATCACCAGCTGGGACAGAAAAAAAGGGGCCCTGAGCATGATTTTCTGCATCAGGTCATAGGTTTCCATGGGGAAATTTTCCACCGCATCGATGTGCTGGATGCCGGCGATGTTGGCCAGGTATCTGATCTGTCCCAGGCCGGCTGCCGTTTCCACGGCAGATCTCACCTGCGCATCATCGGTCAGGTCGGTTTTGATGAAGGTCATATTTGCCCCGCCCAAAGCCTGTGCCATTTCAACGGTTTTTTCACCTTCTGTCTCATTAATATCCAGGCCTGTCACGGTTACCCCGTTGACAGCTGCTGCAATGGAAACAGCCCGTCCGATGCCGGTACCGCAGCCGCTCACAACACAGACATTTTGTTTGCAGAAATCATCATCGTCCAGTATCAGTATATCTTTTTTGGTGATTTCAGGTTCTTTGATTTCCATGGTGTTCTCCTTTCAGGTTGACAAACTTTTATGGGGTGTTTTTTTTAAGGCGAGATGCGTAAATTTCCATGGGATGCCGGACCGTTATGGATGATCCGGCCTTTCCCAGCATATCTGAGATCTGCATCATACAAGCCGGACACCCGGTGGATA
Source organism: Desulfotignum sp. (assembly GCA_011389575.1). Taxonomy (GTDB): domain Bacteria; phylum Desulfobacterota; class Desulfobacteria; order Desulfobacterales; family Desulfobacteraceae; genus Desulfotignum. The sequence goes on from JAABUB010000003.1 coordinate 79,735, forward strand.
CGGTTGTGCAGCCGGTATTTTCGATATTTTCCTCCTTGATTTTCCCAATGGAGCTGGACAGGTCATAATGGTAGATATTGAAACTGCCGCCCATGCCGCAGCATTTATCAGAACCGGCCATTTCGTTCAATTGACAGCCGGCCGCGGAGATAACCTGCCGGGGCTGATCTGCCACACCCAAAGACTTTTTCAGATGGCAGGGATCGTGGTAGGTCACGATGTCTGGTCCCTGATCAGATCCTGCTGGATCTGAAAAATTTTTCAGCGGATCAATTCCCACCCGGTCCACCAGGAACTGGTTGATGTCCATGGTTTTTTCAGCCAGGGCATTCAGTTTTTGCTGTATATCATCGGACGGGTTTTTGTAGACAGTCGGCCACAGTTTTTTAATGGTGGAGGTACAGGTGGCACAGGCCGTCACCAGCACATCAAATGGTTCTTTTTCAAACAGGGCCAGGTTATGGTCCACCAGGTGGGTAAAGCTGTCTCTGTCGCCGGATGCCAGGGCGGGAATACCGCAGCATCCCTGGCCGGGGGGGATAACCACCCCCACCTGGTGATGGGACAGGACTTTCAGGGATGCTTTGGCCACATTGGGAAAAATTTTGTCTATCAGGCAACCGGTGAAGAAAGCGGCCCGAAGCCCGGACCCGGTGCTTGTGAAGCCTTTTTTCGGCAGGGTTTTGTGAAACGGGGTGGTGCTCAGGGGCATGAAATGCCTGTTGGCCAGCAGCGGAGAGATCAGACGGGCACAGGACGTGCCCTGGGCATCGGCAGAAGGTTTTGTGAAAAGGTCCTGGAAACGGCCGGCCCATTCCACCAGAGCGTCGAACCGGCCGGGATTGGCCAGCAGCTGCCTGAAGATCAGTTTTTTGGCAGGTGACAGGCCTTTGTATTCCGCCAGGATGGCCCGGGCCTTGATGAATATTTCCACCACATTGACACCGGAAGGGCAGTTGGCGGCACAGGACCCGCAGAGCAGGCAACGGTTCAGCCGTTCATTCACCCCGTCGGGATCCGTGAAAATATTATCCATCAGCCCGGTGAGCAGGGCCAGTTTGCCCCGTGCCACATCTGCTTCTTTGCGGGTTTGCTCAAACAGGGGGCAGACCGACTGGCACATGCCGCAGCGAATGCAGGTCACCAGTTGTTCTTCCAGCTCTTTTACCAGGTTTGCCAGTTCTTTCATGCCTGTCATTACTAGGTTATACTCCTGTTATTTTGCCGGGATTCAAGATGTTGCGGGGGTCCAGGGCTGCCCGCAGTTGCCTGGAAAACAAGATGGAGGAATACCCGGCTTCCTTTTCCAGAAAAGGGGCCTTGGCAATGCCGGTGCCGTGTTCTCCGGAAAGGGTCCCCCCCATGGCCAGGGCCGTGTCAAAGATCTCTTCAATGGCCTGTTCCACCCGGTGAAATTCTTCCTTGTTTCTGCGGTCTGTGAGAATAGTGGGATGCAGGTTGCCGTCCCCGGCATGGCCGAAGGTGCCGATATCGATTTTGTATTTTTTCCCGATCTCCTGGAGGGCCTGTACCATGTCCGGAATCCTGCTTCGGGGAACCGTGGCATCCTCCAGCACCAGGGTGGGTTTGAGCTGGGCCAGGGCAGACAAAGCAGCTCTTCTGGCTGCCCAGATCCTGTCCCGCTGGGCATCATTTTTGGCCTGGTCAATGGTCCGAGCGCCCATTTTGCGGCACAGATCCTTGACCTGTTCTGCTTCCTCAGCAACCACAGCCGGGTGTCCGTCCACCTCAATGAGCAGCAGGGCTGCTGCATCTTTGGGAAGTCCGGCCTTTGAAAAGTCTTCCACCGCCCGGATAGTGAAGTTGTCCAGGATTTCCAGGGTGGCCGGCAGAATGCGTGCGGAAATGATACCGGCCACGGTTTCCGATGCCTGTTCAATGGTATCATACACCGCCACCATGGCCTGCCTGGCCTTTGGGGCGGGGATGAGTTTGAGAATCACCTGGTCCAGGACCCCAAGGGTGCCTTCAGATCCCACCATCAGTCCGGTAATATTATATCCGGTGGCGCACTTCACGGTCCTGGAACCGGTTTTGATATAATTGCCCTGGCAGTCAAAAAACTGCAGCCCCATGACATAATCCTTGGTCACCCCGTATTTGAGTCCCCGCAACCCCCCGGCATTTTCCGCCACATTTCCGCCGATGGTGGAAACCGCCATGCTGCCCGGATCCGGCGGATAGAACAGTCCCAGCTTTTCCACTTCAGCTGCCAGGGTTGCCGTCACAACCCCTGGTTCCACCACAGCATACATGTCAGCCGCATTGATTTCAATGATGCGGTTCATCCGGCCGGTGAGCACCACAATGCCGGAGGTCCGGGGAATGGTGCCGCCGGACAGATTGGTGCCTGATCCCCTTACCGTTATGGGGATATGGTTTTCATGACACAGGGCGATGATTTCGCCAAGCTGGGTGGTGTTTTCGGGAATAACGGCTGCCCCGGGCATAACCGGGTCCAGCACTGCGGCATCATAGGAATAGGTGAACATGTCTTCTTTCTGCGTCAGCAGATGTTTGGGCCCCACAATTTTCTGGAGCGCCTCCTGGATGGACCGGGGGATCATAGGCACCTCTTTTATTTTATGGTACTACCAATTCACTATCAAATAAATTTTCGGTGTTGTCAAATGGTTATTTCATGGCACCGCCTATGATTATACATCAGGTTTCAAAAATATAACCATCTGTTTTTTCAGAATATAATATCGTATACCAAACTTTATGACAAAAAACAAACAAAAATTATTTTTTTCTTGACAAAGCAGTCCATATGGATTTTAGTATTGGTACTACCAAGGAAGCCAGCAGCATAAAACAATGAAATGACCATTTTGGACTTACCGGAATACCTTTAAGACCGGTCCGGGAAAGGAGGCAAAAAACCATCTCAGGCAATATCTGGAGACAGGCGTGTGAATAATCAATTTTTTTAAGGATGGAGGAAAGCATGAAAAAAGCATTAAGCATAATGGTAACCCTACTGATGGCAGTTGTCTTTATCTGCGGCACTGCCCATGCCAAACGCGAAAAATTCGGGGAAGACCCCCGGGCAAAAGAAGCAAAACGGGTATCATTCAAGACATCGGATGAAAAAATCCGGTGGAAAATGGTTATGCCCTGGTCCAAAGGGCTTTTGTTCTATGACATTGCATCCCATTTTGCCGACAGTGTCCGTCTGGCATCTGCCGGCCGCCTGGATATCAAACCGTTTTCCGCAGGCGAACTGGTACCTGCCATGCAGAGTTTTGATGCAGTAAGCACGGGTGCAGCTGAAGTGGGTCATGACTGGCCCGGTTACTGGAAAGGCAAAAATGAAGCCTTTGTGGCCCTGGCCTCTGTGCCTTTCGGCCTGGATGCTGAGTTGTACAACATCTGGCTGTATGAAAGGGGCGGTGTGGAGATGATGCAGGAAATCTATGGCCAGTTCAACCTGTTTGCCCTCCCCGGCGGCCAGTGCGGGCAGGAAATGGGACTTTCCTCCAATAAACGGGCCACCAGCATGGAAGATTTCAAAGGCATGCGGGTCCGTACCCCGGGCTGGTTCATGGATATTTTGAACAACCTGGGGGCGTCGGTGTCTCCCCTTCCCGGCGGCGAAGTCTACCTGGCCCTGGAGCGTGGCGTGATTGACGCAGCAGAATTTTCTTCTCCTGCCATCAACTATCCCATGGGATTTGATGATATCACCAAATATGCGATTCAGCCCGGTGTTCACCAGCCAGGTATCCAGTGCGCCTTGTTCTTCAACAAGGATGCCTATGAAAAATTGCCCGAAGATCTCAAATGGATCATTGATATCGCTGCCAAGGAAACCCAGTTGTGGAGCTATAACTGGATCAACAACCTGAATGCTGAGGCCATCAAGCTTTTCCAGGAAAAAATGGAATTTGTCCACATGGATAAAGAAACCCTTATTGAGTTTCGCAAAACCACCAAAGAGTATATGGACACTGTGAAGGCAAATTTCCCGGATGCCAAAAAAATCCTGGATTCCCAGGACCAATTGATCGAAGACTATGCGCCATGGCGCAAGGCCCGCGGCGGGGCAACCCCCTGGCCCTATGAGACCTATATCAGCGGTCAGATTCATGAATAAATCCGTTTTTCGGATAAGTATTTTGTACTGATTCTGAAACGATAACCCAAAAAAGTCCGGCAGCCCTGTTTTTTAATCATCCCAATATAACACACAGGCTGCCGGACCCTGAATTTAAAGGAAATCAAGATGTTGGAATCGTTATCAAAAAATCTGGAAAAGATCATCCGCAAGCAGGGGGATGTGACCTCTTTTCTTATATACCCGCTGCTGATCATCGTGGTATATGAGGTGTTCATGCGGTATGCATTCAATGCCCCCACCACCTGGGGATTTGAAGCCTCCACATTTTTGTACGGGCTGCATTACATGTTTGGGCTGTCTTATTCTGATGTCCATGGTGCCCATGTAAAGGTGGATATTTTCAGCTCCCTGGCCTCGGAAAAAGTCCAGACGGTTCTCAGCATTATCACCAATCTGGTTCTTTTTATGCCCGTTACCATCTGTCTTACCTTATGGGGCATTAAGTATGCGTACACATCCACCCTGGGCCTTGAAGTGAATTCCACCTCCTGGGCGCCTCCCATCTGGCCGTTAAAAATATTGATGGCATTGTGTCTGGTGTTTTTACTGCTCCAGGGCATTGCCAATCTGTTAAAGGATATAAACTCACTCAAACAACAAGGAAGAAAGGTACTCCCATGAGTCTTGAATTCTTGACTGTGGCCATGTTTGCTACCCTTATTTTTGCCATAATGCTCGGGCATCCCCTGGCCTATACCCTGGCAGCGGTTGCCACCCTGTTCGGCCTGATCGACAACGGATTTTCCATTCCCATGCTGTTTGAGATGTTTATCAACAATATCTGGGGTTTGATGGAAAACTACACCCTGGTGGCCATCCCCTTGTTTATTCTCATGGCCCAGCTGCTGGACAGATCCAAGGTTTCGGATGCATTGTTTGAATCCATGTATGTGGTGCTGGGCAGTATCAAAGGCGGTCTGGGTCTTGCAGTGGTGCTTGTGTGCACCGTATTTGCCGCCACCACCGGAATTATCGGGGCATCGGTTGTGGCCATGGGGCTGCTGGCCACCCCGGCCCTCATGAGCAAAGGATACCAAAAGGAACTGACCGCAGGCATTATCTGTGCCTCAGGTACCCTGGGTATACTGATTCCGCCCTCCATCATGATGGTGGTTTACGGCGGGCTCACCGGCATGAAGGAAACTTCGGTAGGCAACCTGTTTGCCGGCGCCATTTTTCCGGGCCTTTTACTGGCAGGTCTGTATTTCGCCTATATTTTAATTCGGTGCAATATCAACCCCAAGCTGGGCCCCCCCATTTCAAAAGGTGAGGCTTCCGGGTATACTGCCGGACAAAAATGGGCCATGACCATGAAATCCCTGCTGCCGCCGCTGGTTCTGATTCTGGCAGTTATGGGAACGATTCTGGGCGGACTGGCCACCCCCACGGAAGCCGCCGGCCTTGGGGCATTTGGTGCAGTGCTCCTTGCCTTTTTCAACAGAAAGCTCAACTGGACCGTATTGAAGGAAAGCGCCTATGCCACATTGAAAACCACCTCCATGGTCATGATGTTGTTCATCGGCGGAAAATTTTTCTCCGCTGTGTTCTTAAGCATGGGCGGCGGAGATGTGGTGGCAGACCTGCTCATCGGTTCGGGCATGAACCAGTGGATCATTTTATTTATCATGATGTTTATCGTGTTTATCATGGGCATGTTTATTGACTGGGCCGCTATCCTCCTGGTGACAGTGCCTATTTTTCTGCCCATTGCCATAGAGCTGGGGTTTGATCCATTGTGGTTTTCTCTGCTGTTGTGTGTGAATCTCCAGACCTCTTTTCTCACCCCGCCCTTTGGCTATGCCCTGTTTTACTTCAAGGGGGTGGCACCACCGGAATACACCATGATGCATATTTACAGAGGCATTATCCCCTTTGTGCTGCTGCAGCTGATCAGCATCACCCTGCTGTGCCTGTTTCCGTCCATCGTTACCTGGCTGCCGGGTGTATTTTTCGGATAAGGGCGGTTATGTTCCAATAACGGCCATGCCCTGCCGGGCACAACAAATCATGAAAGAATTCATAGTGGTACATAGTTCTTTCATATAAACAATCATGGCTGAGAGACCACAACAAATGATGAAAGTATAAGCAGTCAGCCGTCAGGTATTCGCTTAAAACTTTCAGATAAAAACAAAAAGGGAGGCAGATATGGTGAATACCACCACTGGCAGAAAAAAGGATGACTCGGCTGCAGTGTTTACACAAAAAGCCTCCCTGGTGAGCGCCTTTGTCCATGATGTAAAAGACCGGACAGGGGCCATGGACAAAACCCTGGAACTGCTGGCCCAAAAACCGCCCCTGGACCCGCAGATGGCCTCAGGAAAGAAACGGGATCCGTCCGAAAAAATCCTGGCAGCCCCCAACCTGGATCATGACGGATTCCAGCAGCTGTCTGACCAGTGCCGGGCATTTCCCCATATCCACCTGATCCGGGACAGGCTGCGCAATTTTCCCGGGGGCATTGACATGGGGGTGACAACAGCGGATTTTGGCATAGCAGACACCGGCACCCTGGTCATCAATTCCAATGATGAACAAACCCGCCTGGCCACCATGCTCTGTGAGGTGCATGTGGCCATCCTGGCGGTGTCGGATATCCGGGAAACCGCCCTGTCCATGACCAAAGAACTGGAAATACTGGTCCGGCAGAAAGGATCCTACACCGCCTTTGTCACCGGTGCCAGCCGAACCGCTGATATTGAACGGGTGCTGGCCATAGGGGTTCATGGGCCTCTGGAACTGCATATCATCCTGGTGGAGGAAAAATAATGGAGAGCCACGAAAGTCTTAAATCTTATAAAAATCGACTCGATGATGCCCTGGACAACCGGTTTCTTCGCCAGGCCATGGACAAATTCGCCGTGGCCTACCGCGCATCCAGAGAAAACGCCTTTGCCTGCATGGATGTGGCAGACCTGATCCAACAGGTAGCAGACATCAAGGCTGCAGCTATTGCAGACAGCAAAGCCCTGCTGGACCGGTTTGTCAAAAAGGCAAAGGCACATGGTGTCCATGTGCACCTGGCAGATACGGCGGAAGATGCCAACCGCATTATCGGCGAGATCGCTCAAAAATCCGGCTCAAAAAAAATTGTCAAATCCAAATCCATGACTGCAGAAGAGATCCATCTCAACAGATGGTTGGAAAATCTGGGTCTGGAAGTCACGGAAACCGATCTGGGGGAGTGGATTGTCCAGCTGCGCAAAGAAGGCCCTTCCCACATGGTCATGCCGGCCATACACCTGTCACGCTTCCAGGTGGCAGACCTGTTTTCCGATGTCACCGGAACAGACCAGGATGCAGAGATCGACCGCCTGGTCAAGGTGGCCAGAAAAGAGCTGCGGGAAAAATTTGTGGAAGCGGATATGGGCATCACCGGTGCCAACTATGCCCTGGCCGACACCGGCACCATCGGTATTGCAACCAATGAGGGCAATGCACGGCTGGTCACCACCCTGCCCAAGATCCATGTGGCCCTGGTGGGTATTGACAAACTGCTGCCCACCCTTGCCGATGCATTGACCGTGAACCGGATCCTGCCCAAAAATGCCACCGGCCAGGCCATCACCTCCTATGTCACCTGGATCACCGGGCCGTCTGAATGCACCACCACCCCGTCGGGAAAACGGGAAATGCACATCGTGTTTCTGGACAACGGCCGCAAAAAAATTGCGGCAGATCCGGTGTTCTCTCAGGTGCTCCAGTGTGTCCGGTGCGGGGCCTGCGCCAATGTGTGCCCGGTGTACCGCATGGTGGGGGGGCACCAGATGGGACATATCTATATCGGGGCCATCGGCCTGATCACCACCTATTTTTTTCACGGCATGGAAAATGCGAAAAACCTGGTGCAGAACTGCACCAACTGCGGGGCGTGCAAGGCGGTGTGCGCCGGGGGCATCGATCTGCCCCACCTGATCAAGGAGATCCATACCCGAATCCAGGATGAAGCCGGGCATCCGCTGCAAAGCCTGCTGCTGGGCAAGGTGCTCAAGAGCAGAAAACTGTTTCATTCTCTTTTGCGCACCGCCCATCTGGCCCAGAAACCGTTGCTGGACAAAAAAGAGAAACCCTATCTGCGCCACCTGCCCATGATTTTTTCTTCAGATCACAATTTCAGAAGATTGCCTGCCATTGCGGATGTGCCGTTCCGGGACCGGTTTATAAAACTGCACCAGCCGGCAAAAAACCCCGGGTTCACCATTGCCCTGTTTTCCGGATGTGTCCAGGATTTTGTCTATCCCGAACACCTGGAAGCCGCCATGAAAGGCTTTGCACAGCACAACATCCATGTGACATTCCCCATGGGGCAGTCCTGCTGCGGCCTGCCTGCCGTGAGCATGGGGGAAAAGTCAGCGGCCCGGGATGTGGCCCTCCAGAACCTGGATGCCATTGACCTGGATAAGGTGGATTACATTGTGACCCTGTGTGCTTCCTGCGCCTCCCATCTTACGCACGGGGTGCCGAAACTGCTCAAGGACTATGCCCCGGAAAAGGCAGCGGCATTTGCTGACAAGGTGATACCGTATTCGGTATTCATGAACGATATTGTGGGCATTGCATCTGACGTCAGTGCCGGCGCGGATGTCGGCAGAAAAACCGCGTTTCACTCCCCCTGCCACCTGTGCCGGGGCCTGGGGGTGCACAACACTCCCCATGAGCTGATTGAAAAATCAGGAAATCAGTATGTTCCCGCAGTTGAAGAAGAGACCTGCTGCGGGTTCGGCGGCAGTTTTTCCACCACCTTCCCTGCGGTGTCCAATGAAATTCTCACCAGAAAACTGGATGATGTAACAGAATCCGGTGCAGACCTTCTGGTGACCGAATGTCCGGGATGCGTTCTCCAGCTGCGGGGCGGGGCTGCCAAGCAGGGCAGAAAATTCACGGTGTGTCACCTGTCAGAACTGCTGTATCCCCCAATGGAACACTGACCTTCCCTGGCTTGTGCTTTCCTGGCATTCATGGTAAAATTTGGCCGTAAGATTGCGAAAATAATGCGCAATTTCAAAAATATTTAAAGCAAGAAAAGGAGAACAATGCAGACCCCGAAAAGACATCGTATTCAACTGCCGCAAACTTCCGTCAGCAAACTGTCACAGGATGAAGCGTACTTTTATGTGTATACATCAGACACAGAAAAAATCAAACTGCGGTTCCATGATTATGACAAAATATATGACATGCCCGGGCTGTATGAACAGATATTTTATGACCGCCTCAAATGTGTTTCACCTGTCAAAGTGGCGGAAATTCTGAAATCCGCCATCAATCAGACCAATGAAAATTTTACGGAACTGCGGGTGCTGGACCTGGGAGCAGGAAACGGGTTAATGGGAGAGGCTTTTAAAAAATTTGGCGTTGCCCGTCTGGTGGGCGTAGATATCATACCGGAAGCCAAAACAGCAACAGAGCGGGACAGGCCACATATGTACGATGCCTACTATGTGTCCGACTTCTGCAACCTGTCCGCAGAAGAAAAAGAAGAATACCAATCCTGGTCTTTGAACTGTCTGACCGTTGTTGCGGCCCTGGGATTCGGAGATATCCCCACCAAAGCATTTGTTGAAGCATTTAATGTGATCCAGTCAGAAGGATGGGTGGGATTCAACATCAAGGAGACCTTTTTGAACGAATCAGATAATTCCGGGTTTTCACGCATGATCCGGGAACTGATTTTTTCCAAATATATGGACATGTATCATCTGGAGCGGTACCGGCATCGGCTGTCTATAGAAGGAGAACCCCTCTACTACTACGCAATCGCCGCAAGGAAAAACGCAGATATTCCTGAAGAACTGGTCGAAAAATTTTCCGCGCAGTAATACCCCGTCAAAACATGCCGGCATCAGGTTTTTTCCCGGCACCTGTATCTATGCCCTATGCCAGTGCGGGTTTTCTTATCCGTACTGGTTCAGGGGTGAAAACAGGCCGGGAAATACTGGTGGAGGTCATTGATTCATTCAATTCCTGGTTGGCCCCGTAAATATCGCGCACCACCGACGGCGTGAGTCTGGACGGCACATCATCAAACACGATGCAGCCCTGGAGCATGCCGATCACCCTGTCGCAATAGGTTCTTGCCGTATCCAGGGTGTGCAGGTTGCACAGCACGGTCAGGTTGTCCCGGTCCCGGATCTCCCGCAGGGCGGTCATTACCTTTTCCGCGCTCAATGGATCCAGGGAGGCGATGGGCTCATCCGCCAGGACCATTTTCGGCTGCTGCATCAGGGCCCGGGCAATCGCCACCCGCTGCTGCTGTCCCCCGGACAGGGTTTCTGCCCGCTGCAGGGCCTGGTCCGCAATCCCCAGTCGGTCCAGGGCGGCCAGGGCTTCATCCACCATGAGCCTGCCGAAGATACTGAACAGGCTCTTGAGGGTGCTGTGGCCGTTCAGTCGGCCCATGAGCACATTGGTCACCACGTTCAGCCGGGGTACCAGGTTGAACTGCTGGAAGATCATGGCGCAGTCCCGCTGCCACCGCCGTTTTTCTCTGCCGGAAAGCTGCAGTATTTCCCGGTCATTGATCCGGATGGATCCCCGGGTGGCATCGGTGAGCCGGTTGATCATGCGAAGAAGCGTGGATTTGCCGGCCCCGGACGGGCCGATCACGCCTATCATCTGGGGCTGGTCAATGGAAAAGGACACGGCATCCACAGCGGTTATTTTTCCGAATGTCTTGGTCAGGTCTGCTATTTTCATAATATCCTCGTTTGGTTTGGATAAAAAGGTTCATCTGCAATGATCATGTTCCGGACCG
>JAABUB010000040.1 GCA_011389575.1 Desulfotignum sp.
TCGTCATCCAGCGGGAGAATCTGTTTGGGGTTCACTTCACCGGTTTTTTTTGACAGAAATTGCTGCCCTTTGGGTACACCGCTTCCGCCCTGTCTGGATGAGGCGGGGATGCGGAGAGTAGAATTGTTTTTTGAAACAACGGTTTGACTGTCTTGACTACCGGTGATCACAGCAACAAGATCCTCTACATAGGCTTTCAATTGCTCGGCCTGTGCATTCATCTCTTCGGACGCGGATGCGGATTCTTCGGCATTGGCTGCATTCTGCTGCACCACCTTGTCCATTTCAGATACGGCAATATTCACCTGATCTATACCACTGGTTTGTTCCTTTGATGCTTCCGCGATCTCCGCCACCAGTTCACCGATTTTGCCTGAAGACTCAGATACTTTGACAAATGCATCATTGGTTCGGGTCACCAGGCCTGATCCTTCCCCGACTTTTTTCACGGTACCCTCAATAAGTTCGGCAGTATCCTTAGCTGCTTGAGCGGCCCGCATGGCAAGATTTCTCACCTCATCCGCCACTACGGCAAATCCGGCTCCTGCTTCTCCTGCACGGGCGGCCTCAACCGCTGCATTCAGCGCCAGGAGATTGGTCTGAAAAGCGATTTCATCAATGGTTTTGATAATTTTGGATGTTTCTTCGCTGGCTTTTGATATATCCTGCATGGATCCGGTCAACTGCTGCATGGATTCATTGGCATCAGTGACCACCTTATACGACTCTTTCATCAGCGTATCCGCATGGGTAGCGTTTTCCGCATTTTTCCTTGTCATGGATGCCATCTCTTCCATGGATGAAGAAGTTTCTTCGATGGAAGCGGCCTGCTCGGATGATCCTTCCGCCAGAGACTGACTGGTGACCGATACCTGACTGGAAGCTTCAGCCACCTGGTCCGCACCTTCATTCAAACCGAGGATGATCCGGTTGATAGGCAGGGTGATGCTCCGGGCAAACCAGATTACAAGCAGGATAGTTAAAGCAAGAAAAATCCCACCGGCGATCAAAACAACATTCCGGATCGCTCTGACAGGGGCCATGAATTCGGCCACATCCTGAGTGACGCAGATACTCCACTCGGTCAGTGGAACAGGCGCAAATCCCGCAATTTTATCAATGCCTTTAAAAGTATAATTCTCCACGCCTGATTTCTGGGCTGTCATGCTGCTGGCAATGGATTCCATTCCTTCAAGCCTGCCAATATTTAAATCAAGGATGTAGTCCGATTGGGGATGGGCAACAATCAATCCGGTTTTATCAATCATGAAAGGGTAACCAGTGCTGCCGATCTTAACGCTGGTGATTTTTCGGCTTAATTCATCCAGTTTCACTGCCAGCCCGAATATTCCACCAAATACGCCTGATGCGGTTTTTATGGGCACGGCTATCCCGATAATGGGTTTTCCGGTATTCCGGGATGTTATGGCCTGACCTACGGCAACCTTTCCTGTGTTACGGGCCTCTATAAAATAATCCCGATCTGAAAAAGAGACTGCCTGCTCTCGCAAAGAACCGTTGAAATCATCGGAAATAGTAACACCCTGGGCATTGGTGACAAAGAAGGTGTCATAATCCTGTCCAATATTTTCAGACACGGTTTTGAGGAATCGGTCCAGGGCATTCAATTCGGCCTTGGCATTATCAATCCCATCAGCAGATACTTTGCTAACAGCATTTCGGATCAAAGGATTGATCCCCATTTCTGTGGCCAGCTTAACCTCCTGGTTTAATACACTATCAGTCATGATTGCCAGATCCTGTGCAATCTGAGCAGCCTGATTGTTTGCCCCCCTGACCAAGGCATCAGATGCCTTGTTAAGTGAAAAGAGCCCCACAACGGTCAGCGGAATAACCACGACAAGTATCCCACTGAGTATGAGTTTAAATTTAAGTGATCTGTTTTTCATATTCTCCCTCTCATTTTTATAATATTGTAATAAACGATGTATTTACCTATTTGATTGATCAATGGTCGATATTTTCTTTAGCACTGAGAACATGGTCGATATCCAGAAGGATTTTGACTCTTCCTTCCGATACCGTATTCTTCATTATCCAATGAAAATGTCAGGTATTTGCCTGTTTCAATGGTAATAGACTTGACTGCCTGGCCCATTGTTTTTTCCAATCGTGACATTATTTTTCCCTTTTTTTTGATTTTTTCATCAGTTTTTCCAACACTGAGGCAATATCTTTTATATCGTTGTCAAAATAAGTGATAAAGGATGATTTAATCCGAATCGCCTTGGCCAATGTTTCGACATCTCTGTCCGGCAGGATCAGGATGACACGACTCTTTTCAAATATTGGATTCAGGTTTTGAAACGCTGCAAGCTCAAAGGTTGAAGCAATGGGAAGAATGATAACAGATATCTCATGCAAGGGTCTGCAAAGCGTGCTGCTGATCTCTTGAATTGAATCCGAAACAATGATATCCAGTTTCGGAAAATGATCCTGGAGCATAGTGTTAATACGCTCTCCGATCTTTTCCCGGCTGTTTTTATAAAGCAGAATTTTTATCATTTCTTTTTTAATCCCTTGTTTCCCATCTCTTTGACCATAAAAACAATCTCAGTCGTTACAATACAAAAATGCACAAACAGTGCCAGTGGTGAAGAAATTCAATTTTTAAATATATTTTCAGATAGTTATGAAAATTTTAATCCTGCGGAAAAGATGCATGGCCAAGCCGTATTCCTGAAAACAGGAACGAAAGGATTCCAGTTTTCAGGAATCAGGAACTGCTGAAACCGGAAAGTCCGTGTTTTTTTAAAAGGTCATAGAGACGGGACTGGGAAATACCCGATATCCGGCAGGCCTGGTATCGATCAGATTCACAGCGCAACAGCAGCGCCTTGAGATATTCTTTTTCCAGCTGCCTGCGGAACTCATTCAGCGGCGGCAGCTCTTTTTCCGGATCAGATCCGTCAAAAAAAAACGGTGTGGTCGGCCCTTCCTTGGATGGACCAAATGCCAGATTAGATACCCGGTATTCCGGGGGCAAGTGTTTGGGAAACAGGGTGGGGTCATGGCCGGCAGATGCCAGAAGATACTCCAGCACATTGATGAGTTCACGCACATTGCCCGGCCATGGATGGGCGGACAGGGTGTTGATCAATTCGTCTGAAACCGCTTTGCTGTCCATATGATATCGCCGGGTCAGTTCGTGGAGTTTTTTGATGATGATCTCTTCGATATCATTTTCCCTGTCACGCAGACGGGGCAGGTGGATTTCCATGGCACGGATCCGATACAGCAGATCCTTTCGAAATGTCCGTTCTTCAACCATCTGATCCAGGTCCAGATTGGTGGCGGCAATCAACCGGATGTTCACGGTGATTTCCCTTCCGCCTCCCACAGGGCGGATACAGCGTTCCTGAAGGCTTCTCAACAGGGATTTCTGGGCATTCAGGGGCAGATCCCCCACTTCATCCAGCATCAATGTGCCGTTTTCCGCCTGGAGAATCAACCCTTCCTGTTTTTTCCCGGCCCCGGTAAAAGCCCCTTTTTCATGACCGAAAAGCGTGCTCTCAACCAATGTATCCGGCAGGGCCCCGCAATCCACAGGCACAAACGGGAATGACCGGCGTTTGCTGTTTTCATGGATGGCCCTGGCAAACAGCTCCTTGCCAGTACCGGTCTCGCCGGTGATCAGGACACTGGCATCTGTGGCAGCTGCGGTGGCCACACTTTCCAGGCACTGCTGCAATGCACTGGATTCTCCTATTATCCCCGTTCTTACCAGGGGAACTGTGGTCCTGGTATGCTGCTTTTCCCGGTGGTACTGGATGGCCCGGTTTATGGACAAGGATACATCATCCAGCAGAAAGGGCTTTTGGATATAATCCCAGGCCCCGTATTTAAAAGCCAGTCTGGCGCCCCTGGCATCACCGGTTCCTGTGATGATGATGATTTCCGGTGCTGTGTCTGATGCCGTGAACTCCGGCAACAGGTCCAAACCATTGCCGTCAGGCAGTTCAAGATCAAGCAGGACCAGATCACATGCATGGGAAAAAAACAGTGAACGCGCCTGTTCCAGGGTGTGGGCCTTGTGACACTGGTATCCCATACGGGCCAGCAGTTTGGAAAAAAACAGACAGATTTTCTCATCGTCATCAATGACCAGCACTTGAATCATTGGGTTTTCTCCTTTTGCCTGCACGTTTTCAATGCCTTGTTTACAATGGCTGACAACTCACTGGCGATCATGGGCTTCATGATCATGGCAAAGATATGACAGTTCGCAACCAGATCGGTTTTCAGTCCTTCACTGAATCCTGTACATAAAATTATGGGAATATCCGGACAGATGCGCTTAATCTGTTGCGATAATGCAAGGCCGTCCATTTTCGGCATGGCCAGGTCAGTGATGACCAGATCAAACCGGTCAGGGTCTTGTGCAAGCATGTCAAGGGCTTTTTGCCCCCCTGAAACGCCGGCCACCCCATACCCGAGTTTTGCCAGCACCTTTGATGTCCAGGCCACAATGGATGGTTCATCATCAACGACCAAAATGCTGCCTTTGCCTGTTATCAGGGCTGCCCGGGTCAGGGTGATTTCCTGATCTGCATCAGGTCTTTTTTCCGGGATCAGGACCTGGAAGGTGGTTCCTTTTCCCGGTTCGCTGTACACCGAGATATCACCTTTCAAATCCTTGACGATACCATAAACAGTGGACAACCCCATTCCCGTCCCTTCACCCCTGCGCTTTGTGGTAAAAAACGGTTCAAAGATCTTTTCCGCCAACGCTTCGGGAATACCGCACCCTGTATCGGAAATCAGGATCTTTACGTATCGTCCGGAACTGATGTTTTGGGTCTGCAGGATTTCATCCGTGTGAATGACCATGGATGTGATTGTTACATCCAGGGTTCCACCGGTTTCTTTCATGGCATGGACGGCATTGGTCAAAAGATTCATGATCATCTGGTGAATCTGGGTGGGGTCCGCCAGAACCGCCACATCTTTTTCCATCATTTTTTTCCTGATAGCAATATCCGGTGGAGCAGATGCCTTTATGAATTTCAGACATTCCTTGACCAGGGGAACAATTTTGATGACCTGGTGCTGGACGTCGGCCTTTCGGCTGAAAGTCAGGATATGCTGGACCAGATCCCTGGCCCTGAGGCCGGCTGTCATCACCTGATCTAAACTGCCGAGGGCTTCGGGATTATCAGACAGATCCAGTTTGGCAAGTTCTGTAAACCCGATGATGGAAGAAAGGATATTGTTGAAATCATGGGCAATCCCCCCGGCCAAAGTGCCTAAGGCTTCCATCTTCTGGGTTTGTTTCATGCGCTCTTCCAGGCGTTTTCTTTGTGTTATATCCCTGGAGGTACCCAGTATCCGGTCCGGGCTGAACTTTTCATCCCGCAGAAACCGGGCAACGATTTCCACCCAGACCGCTGTCCCGTCTTTTTTGCACATCTCCAGTTCAAGGGTCCGCATACGGTTCGGGGCTGCATCCGGGTCATTTTCCTTTGCAAACTCTGCTGCAATGACCTCTTTGATTCTTTTTATGGATGTCTCAGGTCCTCTCCGTCAAGCTCCGGTTTGAAAGGATGCATGATCATGAAGGGATGCATATCATTGATCCAGAAATAATCCTTTCCCTGGAAACCGTACCGCAGGTTGCGTATGCGGTCGACAGCTTTTTGCCTGGCGGCTTCCCGGGTCATTTCCCCCTGATTGATCCTGGATTCATAATCAGCCAGCAGGCTGACGGCGCTGTTGGTCAACTGGCGGATGGTCTCTTTTTTCTGGTCCAGCAAATGGCTTTCATGCCGGGGAATAAAAACCAGGAACATACCCAATGCAAAAATAATATAGGTGACATACAGGGGGATCAGGATGCGGAGGACGTCGGACAATGGTTTCTGGTAAAACAGTGTATCAATGATATCATTTTCTCCAGTTCATGAATCCGTTTTCCAATTCTTCATAGTGGGTTTCCCTGTCATATTAGGCCCTACCAAATGTCCGAAAGATGCATTTTTTGATGTTCCAAATATTCTGAGTGAGAATACAGTTTTTGACTTTAATTGGACGCATCTCGCAGTAAGATGCAGCTTTGCAAAACTCAACCATCAACAACAATTCCTCAGCCAACCGACACTACCAGATTTTGAATACTAATGGTATCATAAATTTTTTCGGCCTCAGAAAAGTCATGTAGCGGATAATTTATGCAACTCCGTCTCCACGCCACATTACATCTGTCAGTCCTTATTTTTTTGCAAATCAGATCAGGTTTCGAATAATAGACAAAGACCGGAGTCTTTGATTCCTAAAATTTTCTATTAAGAGTCTAAGCCATTCAAAAAGCAGCTTTGACAATTTTCACCTCAAAAGCCCCGTGGGCAGGATAATATTGCTGGGCTTAAAATGTAGGTGACCACGGATTTTGTTGGAGGGTGTACAAATACCTATTCCTTAGGCAAATCGGGCAAGAGCATCCAGTGGGTGACCTCAATGTCATCGTATATATCCTCGTTGGGGTATTCGTATACCACATCGGTACTCCACAGCAAGGGGTAGGAATCTGTGATGCGGTACCCCAGGGCCCGTATCTTTACGCTTTTAAACCTGTTGTTAAAACAAATCATCACCACCTGGTAGGGGGCAGGCACTGCCTCTTCAGTTCTGGTCCAGCCAGCCTTTGGTGACCGGCCGGCAATGCGGTTGGGCGTTTCATCGCCATGAACCTGCTGCATGGCGGTCTCATTTACCGCCGCCATTGCAGGATCCAAAATTCCATGGTTTTCCACATCTGCAGATTTCATTTTCGCTTCCTTAAATACACGGCTTGAATGGGTCATATGTACCTTGAGGGCTGACAGCTAATTTATTCCCGGGACTTTGGTGAGCTCTGAGGCATGGGCAATGGTGAGTAGCCCGCGGCTATCTCCCCGAGCATATCCAATTCAAACGTCTGGGTTTTCATCAGTGAGATAATCCTTTCAAAGGAGTTGAGGTTATTCATCTGCTCCCAGTCCCCCAGCCGGCTGTAATGGGTGTTGAGTACATTTTGCAAGGCTGAGCGTCATGACGGTTTCATCATTGTGAGGCAGTCCGCTTTTGCAGTACCGATCTGCAAGATGCACCAGTTTGATAAACGCATTGGAAAACCGTATTGCATGGTTTCCCTGCCCTGGATTAGGGTCTTTTTGTGAATATTCCATTTTCTTTCCCTTCCCCATTGTCACTTACCATTTATCACTGTGAACCGACCGTTTCCGGAACGGCCGGCCCTTCTTTTTTCCCCTGGTGATGATGTCGATTTTTTCATCCCATAAAAGGTCTTCGTCATGGAATGTACAAAATTTCGGCACCTGTTTTTTTCTTTTGGAAGATGGTGTTTTCATTGGCTTTGCCTTGAGTGTTAATGATCAATTGATACCAGCGGTTTTCAGCAAATTGTTTCACCTTCGCGGTGAATACCACTGCCCTACAACAACTTACTGAACACCAAATTTACACATTTATGAATGCACATTATGTGCCAGTCGTAAAAAAAACGGATAAAATCCGGAAAAAATCAAGTCACCGGCCTTAAGCCCTTTGATCTCCAGGGTTTCCGCTCCCTTTACCGGTATTTACATAAGGCCTTTTTCCTGCCCTGATACCGGATTTTCGGAATATAACGCCGGAATTCAAAAGAATTCGGAATGCGTTTTCCGATTCCGGCCGGACAAGGTGACTCATGTCAGAAGAGCAGAACCATTTGATTTCAGGGTGAATTGATTTCCGTAGGGATTTCATGTAGACTAAATTCGTGAAATCGGACTTTTTTATCCGAAATAAACAGGAGGTTTATGCTCATAAGACTGGCTTGCGCCGTAAAGGAAAAAAACATCGTTTCTTTTCTTAAGAAAAACCTGCCTGAAAGCGGGCTTCTCCTGACCTGGATCAACCTACGGGCGAAAATCTGGCCCGTGCTTGAAAGCACCGGGGCAGATCTCATGGTGATCAGCCGGTCCCTTATTCCAAGGCCCGTTGGAAAAAACCTGGCTGCCTTGAAACAATTGCCGGAAACCCCTTTAACCGTAATATTGGATGACCGCAGTGATGCCGGAGCCCATGCCGAACTGGTTGTGGCAGGCGCGGATCAGGTGCTTTATGCCGGGCTGCCCCTGGACGGATTGCGGGATGCGCTCCGCCAGGTTGTCATCAACCGGCAGCAGCTCATCCTGCCGCCAAAGACAGACCACCGGGGCGAGGGCCTGCCAAAGCTGTCCGATTTTGACTCCGCCAGCAAGGCCATGCAACTCTTTTTAAAAGAAGCCAGGCAGGTTGTTTCAAGCGATACCAACCTGCTGATATTGGGAGAAACCGGCGTCGGCAAAGACCATTTGGCCCGGGCTTTTCACAACGGGAGCAGACGGGCGGATCGCCCCTTTACGGCGGTGAATACGGCCGCCATTCCCGAGCAATTGATCGAGAGCGAACTTTTCGGCCATGAGCAGGGCGCGTTTACAGGGGCGGTTCGCTCCAGGCGAGGCGCATTTGAAATGGCCCACCAGGGCACAATTTTCCTGGATGAAATAGGGGATATGGCTCTGTCGCTTCAATCCAAGCTGCTGCGGGTTCTCCAGGATTTCGAGTTCACCCCGGTGGGCGGAGAAAGGCCGATTCGCGTGGATGTCAGGGTCATTGCCGCCACAAACAAGGACCTTTACCGGGAGATGGAGAAAAAACGCTTCCGGGCAGACCTTTATTACCGGCTGGGCGTGATTGCCCTGACCCTGCCCCCCCTTCGGAAACGCAGAAAAGATATCCCTAAACTGGCCGATCGGTTCCTGGAAATTTACAAAAAAAGAATCGGGCGGCAAATCAGTCATTTTTCCCCCCAGGCCATGGACGCCCTGTGCCGCTACAGCTGGCCCGGAAATATCCGAGAACTGAAGAGCGTGATTCAGCGGGCGATCCTGCTGAGCTCCTCGGATGCCATCAGCCTTGATGACCTGCCTATAACCCTTCAGATGGGTGCCGCCTCCAGGTCTTCGGACGTCTACCTGAGCGATGCCCGGGAAAACGATTGGCAGAACAAAACCCTGGCCCAGGTCAAAGCGGATGTTCTTGACCGGATTGAAAAAAGTTACATTGAGATGACACTTGAACAGACCAGGGGAAAAGTCGGGCAAACCGCAGAAATCGCCGGTATCAACTCCAGAAGCCTTTATGCGAAAATGAAAAAATTCGGTCTGGACAAGACGGACTTTAAAACAGGGTCCAACACAGGGTAAAAAACACACCCGCCCTTATTTATTTTTGAAATTTCATAAGATCGGGTATATTTTTTGCTTCCATTATAGTGCCGATTGCCGAAAACTTTTGTCTGGCAACAATTCCAGGAATTTTGAAGAGGAGGGCACTATGGACACCATGCAAAAAGAGCATTTCAGATTGATTTTAGAGGGCCAGCTTGACCGCCTGATGGCGGTATACGGCATCACCTTGTCAGAACTGACGGCCGGAGGCGGCAAAAACAGCGAATATGTCGACATTGCTTCGGCAGCTGCCGAACAGGCCTTAAAAATGCAAATCCGGTCCCGGGAAAGCCGGCTGATACGGAAAATCCAGTCCGCTTTGGAACGGCTCGACGCCGGTGACTTCGGCATCTGTGAATCCTGTGGCGAGGACATTGCACTCAGACGTCTTGAAGCCCGGCCCGTCACCACAAAGTGCATCCGCTGCAAAACAGAAGAAGAGCGCCTGGAGGTCCTGGCGCAATAAGTCCCAATGCCGGCCCGGTTGCTTCGATCGGGCCGTGTGTTTCATCCACTGATTTAATTTTATAGGAGCCCATCAGATGGGATCCCGAAAACTGAACCTTGCCTTTGAGAGTGAAAAACTGACTTAATATTTGCAATCGTTAACCTCAGAAAATTGATCCTATCTGGTTTTGAATATTCATGGTATCCCAAAATAAATGAACTTGATAATTTTTAGCCATGGGATAAATCTTGAGCAGCCTACTATGCTCACAAAAAAAATATCCCTTGCTCAGTTGATCACCGCCACAATGTCAATCCGATCTGCGGATTTCTGAAAGAAGCTCATCCATAGGGTTGGAGTAGTTGCCCGGCGCCAGTGGACTATGGTGAGATCACCCGCCAGCTGCTGCCCCTGTATCTGCCCACCCGCACCACTCTGGTGCTGGAAAAGCAGATACCGGACAATCACAGGTAACACAATTATCTTGAAACGTCCATCAATTCTTCAACGCATTTGTCCATGGGAATAAGGGATTGAGCGACACTTAAAGCCTTCACATTCAGTGGAAAATATGGTATGGCCCATGGTTTGATAGTGAAAACCATCGTTTGGGGGTCAGGCTGTATTATGATCATGATAAAAACAACAGAATGGATGTGCCTATGTCAATGGAAATAAAACCGGCAAATGACGATATTTTCCTTTTTGACCGGGAGGATCTGCAGAAATGGACGTCTCAAAAAGTTTTGCAGCAAGGTCTTGCCTGCTTTGACGAAAACCGGGTACTGGAGCTGGATCATGATGAAAAAAGGCTGTGGGCTGTTGTGGAAGACGATCAATTCAGCGATTTTCCATTGTCTGTTCAGGTGGAACAGGGTCCTGACAACCAATTGTTTTTTGACTGCACGTGTCCGGAAAGTCTGGAATCCATGTGCCTGCATCAGGTTGCCGTCCTTTATGCCTATGCTGATTTTCAACGGGAAAAAGAGGGCTTGATGTCTGCCGTGGATACGGCCATTGAAATGCGGATCAAACGCGCGAGAACTGAAGTGCAGGTGGAAGCGGAAAGCGGTGACCCCTGGTTCGGCAGTTGGCGGGCCTCTTCCATCAATTCTCCGTTTTCCCGGCAATACCGGGTCACCATCCGGAACCTTAAAAAACGCGAAAACTATTGTTCCTGCCCTGATTTTGCCGGCAACCAGCTGGGGACCTGCAAACATATCGAGGCGGTCCTGCACAAGATCAGAAAATTGGCGGAATACGATTCCTTTGAAAAACAGCCGGTGCCGTTTCCCTATGTATATCTGGCCTGGGATCATGATGAAGCCCCATTGATCTGCGTGCACCGGCCTTTGCAGATCAGCGCGGATCTTCAGGCTTTTTTAGGGGATTTCTTCACCCCGGACGGTCGGTTTTCAGCCCGGATGCCGGATGATTTTTTCCGGTTCGCAGAACTGGCGGACCAGCGGGAAGATATTCACATGGGTGAGGATGCCGTTGACTGGGCCAATCATCAAAGCCGTGCCGCCAATCAGCGCCTGCGTTCGGAACGAATCGGAAAACAGATCAAAAGCAGCCGGGGCAGGTTACCCGGCATCAAAGCAACGCTGTATCCTTATCAGGTCACGGGAACGGCCTTTCTGGCCGGAACCGGCCGCGCGCTGCTGGCGGATGATATGGGACTTGGCAAAACCCTTCAGGCCATCTGTGCCGCCACCTGGCTCAAAGACAATGAAGGGGTGACCAAAGTGCTCATCATCTGCCCGGCATCCCTCAAGCAGCAATGGGCCAGGGAAGTGGCCAAATTCACCGACCTGCAAACCCAGATTATCGGCGGTCCCCCTCCAAAGCGGGCATCCCAGTACAGACGTCAGGTGACGTTTTTCGTGTTGAATTATGAGTTGATTCTCCGGGACTTTTCCGTCATTAATCAAATCTTGCGGCCGGACTTGATCATCATGGACGAAGCCCAGCGGATTAAAAACTGGCGCACCAAAATCGCCACGGCCGTAAAACTCATCCCCAGCCGGTTTGCATTCGTATTGACCGGTACCCCTTTGGAAAACCGGCTGGAAGATCTTTACAGCCTGATGCAGGTGGTCGATCCCAAGGTGTTGGGTCCGCTGTGGCGTTATATGGTCGATTTTCATGTAACGGATGAGCGCAACAAGGTCCTTGGCTACCGCAACCTGTCCGTTCTCAGGCAGAAGTTGAAACCGGTGATGCTCAGAAGGGACCGCAGCCTGGTCAGTGACCAGTTGCCGGAACGGATTACCCAGCGCCTGGATGTGGAAATGACCGGCAAACAGATCGAAATTCATGATGACGGCA
Source organism: Desulfotignum sp. (assembly GCA_011389575.1). Taxonomy (GTDB): domain Bacteria; phylum Desulfobacterota; class Desulfobacteria; order Desulfobacterales; family Desulfobacteraceae; genus Desulfotignum. Next base: position 12,052 of record JAABUB010000040.1, read on the forward strand.
TGGCAAAGGCCGGGAAGCTTGCCCATGTTGCAAAAAGGCGCCCTTTGACCCCGAGTGAACAAAACCGCCTGATTGCCGCCCTGCAGCAGGCCAGGATGGCCTGTAACAGTGCCGGGCTGGTGGATAAGGAGACCGAAGAAAGCCCGAAGATCGACGAACTTGAAGTGCTGTTGGAAGAGATATGCCTGCAGGAAGGTCAAAAAGCCGTGGTCTTTTCCCAATGGGAAATGATGACCCGGATGGTGGAAAAAAGGCTCAACCGGATGAACCTGGGGTATGTTCGGTTGCATGGCGGTGTTCCCACTGCCAGACGGGGAGAGTTGATGGACCGGTTCCGTGATGATGACGCTGTCCAGGTGTTTGTTTCCACCGATGCCGGCGGTGTGGGGCTCAACCTTCAAAGCGGCTCTGTTCTGGTCAATCTTGATGTACCCTGGAACCCGGCGGTCCTGGAACAGCGAAACGCCCGAATTCACCGCCTGGGACAGACCCGGAAAGTGCAGATTATCACCATGGTGGCGGCCAACTCCTATGAAGAACAGGTGCTTGCGCTGGTGGGCAACAAACAGAACCTGTTTGACAATGTGGTGAAAGAGGATGCGTCCGAAGACGTTGTCGGGGTTTCCAAAAAGCTGCTGGAAACCCTGGTGGAAGATCTGGCAGGCCCCTCCAAAACGGTTCCGGAACCGCAGATGCCCAAGCAGGAAGAACCGGGTGATATCCCGGAAAATCCGGATGTTCCGGCTTCAAAACCGTATATGACAACCGATACAAAAACCGAAGAGAAGATCCGTTTTTGCATCGAAGCCCTTCAAAAAGCGTTCGGTCCCAGGATCGAACGGATCCTGGGCGCCAAAGGCGGACTGATCTGTGTTATTGACCAGGTGGACAGCAATGGCGAAAGCCTGGCTGTTGAACTGTCCTCCAAAGTGCCGGTGGCATTGATCGATTGTTTTGCCCTCCAGGGACTGAACCGTCTGGGGGCGGCCTCCCCCCTGGCTGAGGCCCGGACCGTTTATCTGCCGGATGACAAGGTACTGGAAAGCGGCCCATCCAGACTGGCCGTACAAGCGTCGGAAAAGCTGGCTGCTGCCCGTGTCCTTTATGATCAGGACATGGGACAGGCTGCCGTTGAACTGCTCACTTCGGGACTTTTGGCAAAAGCCGCGGACCTGGCCGGGCTGAATGGTGCAAAAAGTCCGGATCAGGCCGGTGTCTGGCTTTACAGCGATGCAGTTCCCAAAGGTATTTTAACAAACGATGATGCCACACTGATCATGCGGGCCGTGGGGTTGAGTCAATCCGACAATATCCCGAAAGATTTGGTTGACCATCTGATCGAAGATGTCAGCGCCTTTGTTGCCATGTAATAAGAACAGCGACGGATAACCGGGAAATGACACAAGTGTGGATTATCGGCAGCGGCAGGTTCGGGTTCAGGGCGGCCCGGTTCATGTGCAAAGACAAAAATCGGATGATGGCTGTGACCCTGGAGGACCGGGACAGACAAATCCTTTTTACCAGCGGTCCTGTTCCTGGATCTGGGATTTTATTTTCCATATTTCGCCGGCATAGGCCTTGATGGTCCTGTCACTGGAAAAAGTGCCGGTGCGGGCTGTATTCATAAGGGCTTTGGTGCTCCATTTGGTAGCATCCTGAAAATCTTTTCCAATGGCTTTTTGGGCAGCAGTATAGGTACTGAAATCGGCAAGATGCAGGTAAATGTCTGTCGGAGACATGAGCAGATTGTACAGGGACCGGAAAAGGCCGGGTTCTGACTGGCTGAAACGATCGGACCGCAGGGCATATATGATCCGCCTGAGCCGTTCATCTTTTTCCAGATATTCCCTGGGAAGATAACGCGGTCGCAATTGTTCCACCTCTTCCACGGTTAATCCGAATATATACATGTTGTCTTTGCCCACCTGTTCATAAATTTCAATATTGGCACCGTCCATGGTGCCAATGGTCAGGGCCCCGTTCATGGCAAATTTCATGTTGCCGGTGCCCGAGGCTTCCATGCCGGCAGTGGAAATCTGCTCACTGACATCTGCTGCCGGAATGAGGCGCTCCGCCAGGCTCACCCGGTAATCAGGCAGGAATATGATCTTGAGTTGCTTGTTTACCTGTGGGTCCTGGTTTATCACCTTTGCCAGGTTGTGGATCAATTTGATGATCAGCTTGGCGACATGGTATCCCGGAGCAGCTTTGCCCGCAAATATAAAGGTCCGGGCCGCACCGATATCTTTTTTGTCCTCTTTGATGGATAAATACAGGTGGATGATGTGCAGCACATTGAGCAGCTGCCGCTTGTATTCGTGGATGCGTTTGGCCTGGATGTCAAATATGGATTCCGGATCCACAGTTTCAAACACCGTATCTTTGATGTAGGCTGCCAAAGCTTTTTTATTGGTCTGTTTCACTTCCCTGAACCGGTCCAGAAATCCGGGGTCATCCTGGAATGCTTCCAGTTCCCAGATAAGCTCCAGATCCGCGATCCAGCGTCTGCCGATGGTATCGGTGATCAGTTTTGCCAGCTCCGGATTACAGGCCACCATCCACCGCCTGGGGGTGACCCCGTTGGTTTTGTTGTTGAATTTTTCCGGCCACAGTGAATAAAATTCCGGGACCAGCCGGGTTTTGACCAGGTCTGAATGCACCCTGGCAACCCCGTTCACCGAGTGGCTGCCGATGATGGCCAGGTTGGCCATGCGCACCTGCTGTTCACCGCCTTCCTGGACAATGGACATGCGGGCGATCATTTCATCGGTGCTGGCGGGAAACCTGGTTTTCACCGATGCAATGAAGCGCTGGTTGATTTCAAAGATAATCTGCAGATGCCGGGGCACAACTTTTTTCAGGAGGGATACCGGCCAGGTTTCCAGGGCTTCGGGCAACAGGGTATGGTTGGTGAAGGCCAGGGTTTTAACCGTAATTTTCCAGGCGCTTTCCCATTCAAGGCCTTTTTCATCCACCAGGATACGCATAAGTTCTGCAACAGCCAGGGCCGGATGGGTGTCATTGAGCTGGATGGCCACACGTTCATGGAAGCTTTCATAATTTTTATGACGGATCTCATAGCTGCGGATGATATCCCGGATGGCACAGGCCACCAGAAAATATTCCTGAATCAGCCGCAGTTCTTTTCCCACATCTTTGGCATCAGACGGATACAGGATTTTGGTAACACTTTCCGATCTGATTTTCCTTTCCACTGCCTTGATATAATCCCCGTCATTAAAAATATTAATGTCAAAGTCTTCAGATGCTGCGGCAGAAAACAGCCTGAGCCGGTTCACGGTGCGCCCGCCGTGTCCTGATACCAGAATATCATGGGGACGGCCGATGAACAGTTTCCAGTTGGTCCACATGGGGTTGTATTCACCTTTCCAGTCCAGGGTGTCTTCAATTTTTCCGTAAATGGGCAGCATGTATTGTTCCCCGGAGCGGCGGATCAGCCAGGGTGAAGACCGGTTGGGCCAGTAATCCGGTTTTTCCCGTTGATATCCATTGGTGATCACCTGGTGGAACAGCCCGTAATCATAATTGATGCCGTATCCGAATCCCGGCATGTCCAGGCTGGCCATGGAATCCAGAAAGCAGGCGGCCAGCCTTCCCAGACCGCCGTTTCCCAGGGCAGGGTCCTGTTCTTCCTCCACCAGCTTTTCCAGGTTGATACCCTGTTTTTTCAAAAAGCGGGCACAGGCATCATAAATTCCCAGATTGAGCAGGTTGTTGGACAAAAGCCGGCCGATGAGAAATTCCATGGACAGATAATAGACCTTTTTGGCATCATTTTTGGCATAGCGTTCCTGGGTTTCGAAATTGATGTCCATCAGATATTTGCCCACGCCATAGGATACTGCATTGAGCTGGTCTTTTTTGGTGGTTTCAGCCAGGGGCTTGCCCAGAATGTATTTTATATATTGATGAAATGACACTTCAAAGCTGGTGAAATCAAAATATGCCATGACGGTCTCCTTTTCAGGCAATGGAAATGCAGTGGTATTTACTATACATGAATTGATAATTTGTAACAAGCACAGAAAATGGCTGGAAAAAAAATTGACTTTGCTGTCATTGGTGCACATTTTCTGTTAGAATGACTTTGTTTAGTCAGCCAACCCCTTAACAGGAGATATTTGTATGCAGATATCCATCACCTTCAAGAAAATCGAATCCTCAGATGCCCTCAAATCCTATGTACAGGAAAAGCTGGAAAAACTGGAAAAAATGCTGGATGCTCCGGCAGAGGCAAGCCTTGTTTTATCTGTTGAAAAAATACGTCATATTGCAGAGATCAACCTGAGCTGTGAAAAGCTTAAAATTCATGCAAAAGAAGAAGCAGAAACCATGTATTCCGCCATTGACGGTCTGGCTGACAAACTGCAGACCCTGATAAAAAAGAACAAGGAAAAAGCACGCCGCCACCTGGCAGGAGACAAGCAGACCATCAAGACAAATCCGGATCCGGATGCCCTGGCCCTGTAACATAAGAGGGCCTGCTGTCTGTTTTTGATACCCAGGCTGTCACCACTTTAAAAGCCTTGCGTTTCATGCTTTTTTGTGGGTATCAGTGCCAACATCCGGGGTAGGGGTGGTAGGAGATCCGGCATGGGTGTCTGAAGGCCCTGCTATATCCAGTATTTTTCCATTCAAATAGTCCTTGGTCTGGTATTTTGAAAGTTTCATCAATTTTTTTGTAATACCTGCCATTCTTTCCAGCTGGGACTGAATTTTTTTGATCCGGGGGTAATTGGGGTCTTGTGCCGGCATATCCATCAGGATGAGTTCAAAATATCCTGATATGCTCATCAAAGGCTGGTTCATCTCATGACAGACCGCACCGGAGAGTTCGAGTACTCCCTGGAGCCGGTCTTTTTCCCGGCTTATTTCTTCTGTTTGTTTTCTATCTGTAACATCTGTTAAAACCGATATTTTTTTGTCCTCCATAAAACAGGACCGAAATTCAATGTATTTGGTTTCTCCACTTTTGCAGGTGATTTGAAATTCCCGCACATGGCCTGCTTCGAAACTGGATATATCATTGTCCCAGGTTTCCATCACTTTTTTTCGGTATGTTTTGTCAGGATAGGCTTTTTCAAACCACTGCTTTTTGGTAGGAATATCTTCAAGGGTATAACCGGTAATTTTGGTGAAAAAGGAATTTACATAAAGATATCTGCCGTCATTGTCAACCAGAGAGATGCCCTGAGGGGTGCTCTCCAGAATCATGGAAAAGGTTTCTCTTTCCTTTTTCAAGGTGGTTTCCATCCGCATTTTTTTATTTCTGATCCTGAGGGTCTGCCAGGTAATATAAACAGACAACCCGAGAACGAAAAGCAAAATGGTGACAAGAATTTTATATAAATTTTTGAGTATGCCGCTGATTTCAGCCTGTACATCTTCAAGGTATATGCCGGTTCCCACAATCCATCCCCAGGGTTCAAATCCTTTAACATAGGAAAGTTTTGGTACGATTTTGTGGGGCGCATCTTTCCATTGCCAGTAATAATTCACATATCCCTCTCCATGGTTCATGACTGTTTCCACCATGGCCAGAAAGGGGTAGTTGCCCCGGGGATCGGTAAAACCTGTCAGGTCTTTGTCTTCCAGGTCCGGACGGTAGGGGTGCATGACCATGAAAGGGTGCATATCAATAATCCAGAAATAATCCTTGGCTTCAGCTCCGTACCGCAGGTACCTTACCTGCTTCATTGCCCTGGATTTTGCCTCTGCCAGGGACAATTCATTTGCAGCAACCTGCTGGTGGTATTCAGACAGCAGGCTGACCGTACTGTGGGTAAGCGTCTGGATCATCTCTTTTTTCTGGTCAATCAGAGTGGTTTTAAGGGAGGGCATGAATACAAAAAAAATGCTTAAGACAAATACCAGAAAAACAAACCATATAGGAATAATAATATTAAACGGTTCTTTAAAAAGCTTGGATTTCAGACGATTTTTGGTGGTGTCGGTCATATGCAATGATTCATGTAAACCATATTAAGCCGGGGAAATTCCAGGCCCCCGTTAAACCAGCGCAAAGGAATCACCCGCCGGGAATATACCCTGATACTGGGTCCTGGCGGGTGAAATTTAACAATTTAGGTAGTGGCTTTTTTTAAAAATCCATTCAATTGGGCCACATGCAGTTTTTCTTCCTTGATGATATGATCCAGTTTGTCATGACCGTATTTGGGGGGTACCATGTCCTTGAGGCCCAGATAAAACAGGATGGATTCTTTTTCCAGGCCAATGGCCGTAGTAATGATCTCCTCAATGGATTCTTTTCCCGTAAAGGAATCAGCAATATCCGGGTTGCCTTCGCCGCCATGGGAGTCTGCCATGGCCTTTAGATACATGGACAGTTCATTTGCCGGATCAAACACGGTCTGCTGTTTTTCCGCATCTGATACTTCCTGGCGCATGTCTTCAAAGATTTGTTTGTGTTTGTCTTCCATACGGGCCAGTTTTTCCAAAAATTCTTTGTCTGCAGGATCCTGCTGAAATCCGGCAGCTTTTCTGTAAAAATTTGCACCATTTGCTTCAATCTGAATGGCCATTTCAAAAACTTCACTTACATTAAAATCATATGCCATGAATTATCTCCTTGTTTAATCAATCATTGTTATAGTTAATTCCATAAAATACTTTTCCCTGCCGTGTCAAGGACATCTTGTCATTACCCGGGCCCGTTACCTACAGAATTCATATCCTGCCTGAAAAGTATTCTGCCGCTGCCGGCTGTCCCGGTCTGCCTTTGCTTGTTAAAAATAATTTCTCAGCTTCAGTTCAAAAGGATGCGGGTTAAGGTATGTCTGGGACCTGAGCCAGGGCTGGTCATATTTTAACACATAGTGTTTGATCAGGGTTAAGGGAACGATAAGCGGCACATATCCGTCCCGATACTGGTCGAAATTGGATAACAGCTCCTGTTTTTCATCCTTTGTCAGATCATTTTTGAAGAAACCCATGGCGTGCTGGAGGACATTGATATTTTTTTTAATGGTGGTTTTTAAATCCAGGGCCTTGAGCAACAGTTTTTCATAGGCTTCGAATAGTTCAGCTGGGGGCATCTGTTTTCCACGAGCCACCAGTTTGCCCATCTGCCGGTAAATGTCCTGGCTGTGGGAGAGAAATAGCAACTTGTTTTCCGTATGAAATGCCACCAGTCTGCCCAAATTGGGTTTGTTTTCCAGAATCCGGCGCCACCGCTGAAAAGAAAAAATATTTTCAATAAAATGTTCCCGTAGCTGGGGATCATTGAGACGGCCTGCCTCTTCCACCGGTATTCTGGGAAAATGCTCGGTAAAGGCCCGGGCAAACAGGCCGACACCGTTATTCTTCACCTTGTTGTCATCTCCGTATACCTTGATTCGGTACAGGCCGCTGCTGGGGGATTTGCTCTTGAAGACAAATCCGCACAGGTTTTCCTTTTCCAGGATCGGCAGCTTTTTTTGTATCCAGGCGTGCATCTGCTGTGTGTGATCTTCTCCTGTTTTCCGGGTGACCAGCCGGGGACTTTCCGGGTCACCCACCAGGCGCAAAGAATTCCTGGGGGTGGGCATGCCGCATTCCACTTCCGGGCACACCGGCACATATTCAGTGAACAATCCCAGGGTCTGGGTGAGAAACCGGTCATGGCTGTGGCCGCCGTCATACCGGACAAGGTTGCCCAGCAGGCAGGAGCTGATGCCGATCTTGATGGGTGTTAGCACGGGGTCCTCCTGATTCAGCGTTAAATAGTTACCGGGTCGGGACAAACCATGTTGACTTTGCCTGTTCCAATATATAGGTTCTGTGAGAGATTGACACCCATTTTTTACAAGAGGGGGGATTTTTTTGATGAAATCCAAACTTGTCGGATCTTTCAGGTATGGCATTCTGTTGCTTGCAGGGATTATGGTCACAGTCGTGATCTTCGCCTGCACCCCGAAAGAAAAACAAACTTTTTCGGAAAAATCCTGGGATATCCGGGTGGCACAGACCAGTCCATCCGACCTGTATGCCCCCCATGTTGAGGACGGTCGGTTTTTTGCCCCCTGGATGCCCATGCCGGACAAAAGTTTTCTGGATGTTGTGTGGTGGAAACTGTTTTCCAAAACCGATTACACAAAACAAGAGCAGAACTTTTTACCGGGGGTCCTGCCTGATACGGCCCGGCGTCTGGCACAGACCAAAGGGGACTTTGTTCTCTGGATCGGACACAATACCTTTCTGATCCGCATCAACAATACATACTGGCTTACAGACCCCATCTTCTCCAAGCGGGCCCTGATCCCGGCCAGGGTCACCCCGCCGGCTTTGAGCCTGGAGGAACTCAATTTGCTGGTACCGGAGATGAATATTGTCATTTCCCATAACCATTATGACCACCTGGACCGGGCAACCATGAAAAAATTACCCAGAAATGCACCGGTGTTTGTGCCTTTGGGCCTGAAAACCATGGTGGAGAAGATGAACAAGCAGGTGGTGCATGAGATGGACTGGTGGGAAGAATACGATCTCGGCAGGAGCACCCGGCTCGTCTGTCTGCCGGCTCAGCACTGGTCCCTGCGGATTACCAAGGGCAGAAACCGGTCCTTGTGGGCATCCTGGCTGCTCATCACCCCGGAAGTCACCTTGTATTTCGGCGGAGATTCCGGGTATTTCAAGGGGTTCAAGGAGATCGGCAAACGGTTTTTCGGCATCGATTATGCATTTATGGCCACCACTGCCTATCATCCCCGGTGGTTCATGGCCTATAACCACATGAACATTGCCGAGGCAATCCAGGGATTTGCAGACCTGAATGCCCGGTATTTTATCCCCACCCAGTGGGGCACTTTCCATCTGGGGGATGAACCGGCCGGGTATCCCGGCCTGGACCTGGCCCGTCACATCACAGACAACCATCTGGATGCCGGCCGTTTCAAGATCATGGATATCGGACAGATTCTTGCCATAGACCCGGAAGTTACCCGGAAAAAAAGTCTCTGATTAACAGCACTAAAAACCTTTGAAGGCTTGCGTTGTATTTCAGTATCCGGTCATTTCCAGGTATCCCATGCCCTGGACACCAGGGCCGGAAAAGCGCATGGCTCCTTCCCAGTAAGCAAAAGTGTGGGTATGCTCCTGGTTGTCCATCACTGGTGTGACTGAAAGGTCAAGGTCGTGTTCCGGGATGCGGATCTGCCACTGGACTGGATAGCGGTTGCCGGTATCCGGGCTTTTCCAGCGGGCTTTGGGGGTGAGGGTAAAATCGGTTTCCGAAAGGATCACATAGGATCCGTCGGCAAAGGAGATGCTTCCGAATCCAAATCCGTTGGCTGTGCCGTTCGCTTTTCTGATCCGGCAGACCATCAGGTCCCGGCCGTCATCCAGGTGGGCGGAAAACCAGTCCCATCCCTGGACATCGTCTCCCAGCACCGTGGTGCTCCACTCATGGTCAAACCATGAGTTGCCCGTCACCTGGAACCGGGTTTCCCCAACAGTGATGGTACCCTGTGTGTGCAGCCGGGGCAGGGAAAAGTAAAACGAGGCATTGCCGGTTCCGGGCCCTTTTCGGGAGAATCCCCGGTCCCCCTGGAGAATGCGGGGTTTTTTCTGTTTTAGGGTCAAGGACAGGGTGATGTCATCTGACACGGCATTCAGGACCAGGTGTGATTCGGTTTTTTTGACCTGCCAGTTGTCTACCCATACCGTGAAAGGCTGAACCCGGCTGCCGGCAATGCCCAGGCTTTGACGGTTCATGCGGGATGCGGCATGAAACGCCTTGTTCCGGGTGTCGGTGAGGGCAAAGTGGGCAAAATACAGCTGCCGGGTACGCCATTGGGAAGCCCCTGTCACCGGGTCGCAGGACAGGGCCTGGCGGAAAAAGGTGAGCTGATACCCGAAATGCCGTCCCTGGCCGGTGGTCAGATTGCCGGTGTAATACCACCATTCGGTGCGGAAATTCTCATGGGGTCCGGCATCTTTCGGGAAAACCAATGGTTTGGGGCCGGTCACCGTGTCATAGCAGTCAATATCCCGGGCATCGGACAAAGCCCTGGCAATGTCGATGCGGTCTGTGTCTTCCGGGGGTGCACAGCCCCCCACAAAGAGGGCCGGAAAGATCAGGGCCAGGCAGAGTAATATGACTTCAGGATACCGCATGGTCACTCCATGTGCAGGGCAGTGGGAATATGGGTTCTGCCGGCGGCCAGGGCCGGAAATATGCCGGCAGCAAGGGCTGCGGCAGATGACAGTGCAATGGCCTGGAAAAACACGCCGGGAATGAGGACCATCTCATAGGTCCATCCGAATGAACGCTGGTTGATGATATGGATCAAAACCCAGGACAGGGCCGTTCCCAGCGGGATGGCCATGATCCCTGAGATCAGGCCGTAGAAAAAACATTCATGCAGCAGCAGCTGCTTGACCTGGCCGGTCAATGTGCCGCAGGCCCGCAGGATACCGATTTCTCTGGTGCGCTCCAGCAGCAGGGCCATGACCGCGTTCAAAATACCGGTGAGGGCCACAATCGCGGTGAGCGCCTGGAGGGCGGAAGTGATGATAAAGGTGTTGTCAAATACTGCCAGGATGCTTTGTTTAATAGCGTTTCCAGATCTGATCTCTATCATGTCTTCCGGGTCAAGCATCTGCCGGATGGTTTCCATCACCGGTTCCGCCGGGGTGTCGGAAGCCAGAAACAGCTGCAGGGACGTGATGTCATCATGCCCCCAGAAACGGGCCATGGTCTCCGGGGATACCACTGCCCGGCCGCCCCCCATGAAAAAATCTTGGAAAATACCGGCCACCTGAAAGGGAACTGGTCCTTTTTGGGTTTCCAGTGTAACGGCAGCTCCCTGTCGGGGTATCACATGGTGGCGCTGTGCAAATATTTCCGATACAAAAATCCATCCATTTTCCAGCAGCGCGTCCAGCTCCTCTTTTGGTGCCGCTGTCCAGGACCAGCGCTTGACCGACTGGTCCGATCGGTAGGAAAACAGGTGCACCTTTCCCGACGCACGCGAAAATACCGGATGGATATTGTAGGCAGACAAAGATTCTACCCGGGGCAGTTGCCGGATCTTTTCCACCAGGTCCGTATCCAGGGACTGGGTGAGCGGGTCTGTTGATGATACATGGATATCACCGCCGATATGGTCATCCACCCACTGGATAATGGAGAGCCTGAAACTGCCGGTCATCACCTCGATGCCGATAAAGACCGAGGTGACCACCATGAGCGATGCCATGAGCACGCTGGTCTGGCGCAAAGACCTGGTGATGTTTCTCAGGGCCATTTTGACCATCATCCCCAAAGATCCCATGCCGGCGGACAGCAATACCCTCACGATGACGCGGATGAGCAGCGGGGTGAGCAGGGCTGATCCGAAAAATATCATGAACAGTGCGGTAAAATCATAACCGGCATGGGGGGTGGCGGTGCGCATCAACAGAGCGGCTGCAGCCAGAATGAACAGACCACAGATGAACAGTCCGGGAACCAACCGGTTGAACCCCTTTTCGGACACGGTGCGGTGCATGAGGCTGACAGGCCGGGTCCCGGCAGCGGAAAGGGCCGGGAAAAAACCGGATACAAAAGCGGCAAGGATGCCGGCCAGCAGTCCCTTGGCAATGGTGAATCCGGAAATATGGGTCTGGCTCACAGTCAGGGTGAAATACATTTCTGATACGGTGGCAACCACGGCTTGGACCGCGCCTTTGCCCAGCAGGATACCCAGCAAGACCCCGAAAACAGATCCGATCACCGCATACACCATGACCTCGGCCATCACCGTGAAAAAGATATTGGCCCGGGTGGCACCGATGGCCCGCAAAATGCCATGAAGTCTGTGCCGCCGGGTTACGGAAAAAGACACGGTGTTGTAGATGAGAAATATGCCCATGAACAGGGCCAGCATGGAAAAGGCGGTCAGACTGGTTTCAAAGGAGTAGGACAGCCCGCGCACCGCTGTGTTCTGCTGGTCGGTTTCAACGAGAAACAGGCCTTCTCCAAGATGTTCCCGGATTTTTTCAGCGGCGGCATCCTGGTCCAGGATCAGATCGATGCGGGTGATATGGTCTTCCATTTCAAGGATCTCCTGGGCCAGGGAGATATCGGTGACCACCAGACCTTCCAGCATTCGGCCGGTAGCACTGTTTTCACTGTCCAGAAATCCGGCAATGGTGACAGCTGTTTTGCGGCTCCCCAGAAAAATGTGCAGGGGGCTGCCGATATCCAGGTTGTATTGCCGTGCATGGCTCCGGGAGATAAACACCCCTTTGGAACCGGTCATGACACCGGACAGGTCCTGTTCTCCCGGCGAAAGGTGCAGGTTCCTGAAATGGGTTTCAGAAAACGGGTCCACCCCCAGGAGGGTGAGGATCCGGTCTCCGAGTTCAGACACTTTGACATGCCGGGATATCACCGGGGCAGAGCGGTGGATGCCCAGATCTGTTCGTATGTCGGTAAAGACCTGCTGGGGAATTTCCAGCCCGGTGCCCGCAATCTGGTGGGTGGACCGGGAAACAAGGGCCCGGGTGGACAGTTCAAAGGATTTTCCCACCGACGTTTTTGCAATGTCTATGGCCACCACCCCGGCCACCCCCATGGCAATGCCGAAAACCAAAAGCAGGGTCCGCACCAGGTGCCGGCGGCTGTGGCGCAGACAAAAACGAATCAAAGGACGGTTACCCATTGGTGTCACTGTCCATGGGTGTCAGGATGCCGCTGTCCACGGAAAAGATCTGGTCTGCCCAGGCTGCGGCATCCGGGCTGTGGGTTACCATGATCAGGGTCTTGTTTTTTTTGCGGGCCAGAGTGGCTATCATCTCCATGATCTTTGCGCCGGTTTCCTGGTCCAGGTTGCCGGTGGGTTCATCTGCCAGCACCAGGTCCGGTTCATTCACCAGTGCCCGGACAATGGCCACCCGCTGCTGCTCCCCGCCGGACAGGGTTTCTGGAAAATCATGGCGCCGGTCCCAGAGCCCTGCCTGTTCCAGAAGGGTTTGGGCCTGGCGGCGGCAGGTTTTTTGCGGCACTTTGTCCAGTTCGGCAATCAGGGTAACATTTTCCAGAACCGTGAGCACGGGGATCAGGTTGAAAAACTGGTAGATGAATCCGATATGCCGCCTTCTGAAAATGGTCCTGGCAGTATCGTTCATGAAGGAAATACAATGGTCTCCCACCTGAATGAAGCCTTTGTCCGGCAGGTCAATGCCGGAGATGAGGTTCAGAAGCGAGCTTTTCCCCACCCCGCTTCTGCCCATAATTACGCTGATTTTACCGGAGGGAAGCAGGGCCGATGCCCTGCGGAATATAACCCGGCGGCTGCCGCTGTCATCAAAGGATTTATCAATATTCGAGATCTGAATGTCCAAAAAAACCTCCCGGAAAAGGGTTTTTCTGTTTGAAACCAATAAAAAAGCAGCACCATGGTAAGCGGTGCTGCCCTGTATACTATGCCTGTTTGGCTATCCACGTCAATGCAGGGTTTCCAATCAGTGCTTTTTTGGAAAGGTTTTTTTGTTTTTCAGACCGCGGTGATATCCAGGCACCTGGCTCTGCCTGGACAGGGTCACCGGGCATGAAAATACTGCCGGGTCTGGATCATCTGTCTGAGACCGTTTATACCGTGTATTACCAGCAGGAGGGTCAAAATTATGGCACCGGCCAGCTGAAGAAAGTAGGGAATCACCTCTGATGCCTGACCCACCAGGGCGGTAGCCTCCAGGTGTAAAAACAGGTAGATCCAGTCCACAAAAAATCCCATGGCCAAAGAACACACCGCAATTATGGACAGATAAATCACCAAAGCCCGGGTGTTGAAAATGTTTTTTACAATATTGATGGTAGCGGCATTGGTGGCCGGGCCTGCCAGCAGAAACACCAGGGCTGCTCCGGGGTTGAGCCCTTGGAGGATGAGGGCCGCTGCAATGGGAGTGGAGGATGTGGCGCACACATACATGGGAATACCGGCAGCCAGCATGACCAGCATGGATAAAAATGTGTGTTCATTGGCCCAGGCCGTCAGATCTTCCGGAAAAAAGAAGGTGATGGCCCCGGCAATGAGCATGCCGATGACAAAGGGCCTGGCAATGTCGGACAAAAGTTCCCCGAATGCGTATGTCAGCCCGTTTTTCAGCCGCGACAAAAGCGGCATTTCAGGATTTTTTTGTCCAGCTGCACAGGTGTCGCCAGCACAGCCGCACCCGCCCGGTTCTTTTATCAGATCCTTCTTGATTTTGTCAGGCGTTTCACTGCCGAAAAAATTCTGGGCAATTCCTGTGGACACAGCGGTGATAAACGCTGCCACCGGGCGGATAACGGTCATGACCGGATCCAGCATGGCCCAGGAAACTGCGATGGAATCCACACCGGACTCCGGGGTGGAAATCATGAAAGACAGGGCAGACCCGCTGTTGGCGCCCTGTTTTTTCAAGCTGGCAGCCACAGGCACCACCCCGCAGGAACACAAGGGCAGGGGAATGCCGAAAAGGGAGGACAAAAACACCGGCCTGATTTTTCCCGTACCCAGATGGCGCTTGATCTGGTCTGCCTTGAAAAATACATACAACAGTCCGGCAATCAAAAAGCCGAACAACATAAAGATGGCCACATCCAGGTAAAGGTCCCAGGATGCAGCCAGAATTTCATACATCATATTTAATATTTTTTGCATAACAAGAAATTGCCTGATACATGTTTAAGGGTTTATCATCTGAACATTTGTTCATATGATAAATTCACACACCCGGCTTGTCAAGAAAAAAAAAGCCCGGGATTTGAAACGCGCATCAGCAGCATCTGCATATTGGTTATGCTGCGGCTCTGATCTGGATGATCTGGGCCAGGATGCTGACACTGATTTCCGCCGGGGTCTGGGCGCCTATGGACAGGCCCACGGGTGAATAGACCGCCTTGAAAGCATCCGGAGAAATTCCTTTTTCCTGGAGATTGGCATAGATCTTGTCCCGCTTGGTCCGGGAGCCGATCATACCGATATAGGCGGGATGGGTGCGCAAGGCCTCTTCCAGAACTGTCTGGTCATGGAGGTGGCCCCTGGTGAGAATGACGATATAAGAATGGTCATCAATGGTCAGGCCCTCAAAAGCTGCGGCAAAATCCGTTACCACCCGGACTGACCGGGCATGGGGAAAGCGCTTTGTGTTGGCAAATTCCTCCCGGTCATCGATTACCACCGTGGAAAAGCCTGTGAGGTGCGCCATTTGTGCCAGCTGTAATCCCACATGTCCGGCACCGAAAATAAAGATGGTGTCAGCCGGAACCAGGGGCTGAATGATGTATTCTTCCAGGCCCGCGGAATGGATGATGGGAAAACTGCCGGAAAACCGGTTGTCACAGATGTCATCCAGCAGGGGTTTGGGGATGATGCAAGACCCTGTCACTGTGGCATCAGGCAGCACCAGGCTTTTTTGCACAGTAAATTCCCCCTGGCTTGTGCCGCAGATTTTCGATACCAGAACCCCTTTTTTGCCGGCCTGTTCCCGGTCCACCAGGGCCTGGTATACAGCGATCAGTTCCGGTCCCGGCACAAGGGTTTCCATGAGAACCGTTAGATTGCCACCACAGACCATGTCCAGGCCGTCTTTCAGTTCCTGATTCAACACAAAGGAGGTGATCCGGCACGCCTGTTTTCTGATAAGTGTCAGGCAGGTATCCATGACCCGGGCTTCCACCAGTCCCCCGCCGATGGTGCCCAGAATGGTGCGGTCCGGCAGAACAATCATGCGGGATCCTGACGTTCTTGGGGTGGAGCCTTCATGGCTGATGATGGCGGCCAGAGCAAAGGGATCGCCTTTTTTCAGGCAGTCCAGTATATGCTGGTTTGAAAGTTCCATGTTTTATTTTCCAAAACTGCATTGCGGATACCGGCAGCTTTTGCAGGAGGTGCAGAACCCGCCGTGGCCCATGCGGATAATGTCCTTGTGGGTGACGGTTTCTCCTGCCAGCAGCCGGGGTACCACCAGATCGAAAATAGAGGCCCGGTAATACATGACGCATCCGGGCAGGCCGATCACCGGCACATCCTGGATATAGGCCAGCAGAAACATGGCACCGGGCAGTACCGGTGCCCCGTAAAACACTACCTCCCCGCCGGCTTTTTTGATGGCGGCAGGGGTCAGGTCATCTGGATCCACAGACATGCCCCCGGTGACAGCGATACATTTTGCCTCTTTGTCCACAAAATCCCGGATGGCTGACACAGTCATGTCCATGTCATCGGACACAATTTTTTTATCCAGGACCCGGGAGCCCAGCGTTTCAAACTTTTTCTGGACAACAGGGCCGAATCCGTCTTTGATACGGCCGGAAAACACTTCCGATCCTGTGACTACCACTCCCACATCCAGCCGGGCAAAGGGTTTGATGTCAATGACAGGAAAAAATGTTTCACACACTTTTTCTGCGGCAAGGACATGATTTTCATCAATGGACAAGGGGATCACCCTGGTGCCGGCCAGATCCTGACCCGGCTCCACGCTCTGGTTGGTGTGCATGGTCGCACAGATGACTTCGGGTATGCTGTTAAGTTGTTCCAGCCCTTCCACATGGATTTTCAGCAGGCCGAATGTTTTTGCGGTAAATCCCACCTTGCCCTCTTTGGGATCGGAAAGCAGAATGTTTTTTCCTGCAGCAGCCCGGGCAATACGCAGCGCAGCATCGTTCTCATGGATTTCGCCGTTGAGGCAGGCCACA